>DATLDY010000321.1:0-28732 GCA_035525655.1 Burkholderiales bacterium | reverse complement strand
TCGATCTGGGCCGCCGCGGCGAACTACAAGGCGCACCAGGCGGAGATGCTCAAGGCCTCGGGCGGCCCGAGCCGCGACGAGCTCTCCAAGGACGACCTGATGGCGGAGTTCTTCCTCAAGCCGACGTCGTCCATCGTCGGCCCGGGCGGCACGGTGATCCTGCCGAAGATTTCCAACCACGTCGACTTCGAGGCCGAGCTCTGCGCGGTGATCGGCAAGAAGGCGCGCCGCGTGACCGAGGCGCAGGCGCTCGAGCATGTCTTCGGCTACACCATCTGCTGGGACATCAGCGTGCGCGAGCCGTGGGGCCGCGGCCGGCAGAACACGCGCAACATCCGCAAGGGCTTCGACACCTTCACCGGGCTCGGCCCGTGGATCGTCACGCGCGACGAGCTCCCCGAGCCTCAGGAAGTGCGAATCGACGTCGAGCTGAACGGCAAACACGTGATGACCGCCCACACGAGCGACATGATCTGCGGCGTGCGCGAGCACATCCGCTTCCTGAGCGACGTCCTCACGTTGCGCCCCGGCGAGCTGATCACCACCGGCACCCCCGCCGGCGTCGCCAAGCTCGCGCCCGGCGACAAGCTGAGGGGCAGCATCGAGCGCATCGGCGAGATGACGCTCAACGTCGAGGCCGAAAAATAAATGGGGACAGACCCCATTTTTAAATTAATTAGGGTCTGTCCCTATTTTTCGTTGGTGCTTCTTCTCGCGCTCGCATTCCCGGCGTTCGCGCAGAAGCTGCCCGTCATCGGCTATCTCGGCGCCGAATCGAGCGAGCTCTTCGCGCAGAGCCTCGCGGCGTTCCGGCGCGGGCTCGCCGAGACGAGCTACGTCGAAGGCCGCAACGTAACCATCGAGTACCGCTGGGCGGGCGGGGACAACGCGCGCCTGGCGGAGCTTGCCGCCGATCTGGTGGCGCGCAAAGTGAATGTGCTCGTGGCGCCCGGCAGCGCGGAAGCGGCGTTTGCGGCGAAGAAGGCGACTACGACGATTCCGATCGTGTTCGAGGTCGGCATCGATCCCGTGGCGAGCGGCCTCGTCCACACGATGAACCGCCCCGGCGGCAACGCGACCGGGGTCACGTCGCTCAACACCGGGCTCGGCCCGAGGCGGCTGCAGCTTTTGCGCGAGCTGGTGCCCGGCATGACGAGCTTCGCGCTCCTCGTCAATCCGACCAATCCCAGAAATGCCGAAGCGATGATCGACGACCTGCAGGTCGCGGCGCATGCGCAGCGGCTGCAGTTCCAGATCGTGCGCGCGGCCACGGAGTCCGACCTTGCCGTCGTGTTCGAGAACCTCGCGCGCCAGCACGTCGGCGGGCTGGTCCTTGCGAACGACACCTTCTTCGTCAACCGCAGCAAGGAAATCGCGGCGCTCGCGCTGCGCCATCGGATTCCTGCGATCCATCAGCCGCCGGACTTTGTCGCGGCCGGCGGGCTCGTCAGCTATGCGGGCAGCTTCGACGAGTCGCACCGGCTCGCCGGCGTCTACACCGGACGCGTGCTGCGCGGCGACAAGCCGGCCGACCTTCCGGTCCAGCAGGTGAGCAAGATGGAGCTTCACGTGAATGCCGCGACGGCGAAGGCGCTTGGCCTGACCGTGCCGCACTCGATCCTCGCGCGCGCGGCCGGGGTTATCGAGTGAGTTTCAGGAAAATGGTGACTGTCACCATTTATGTTCTGGCCCTGGCGCTTGCGCTGCCGGTGAGCGCGCAGCCCTTTCCTTCCCGGCCGGTGAAGATCGTGGTGCCCACCACGCCGGGCGGCGCGACCGACGCATTGTCGCGCTCGCTGGGCGGGCGGCTGTCGGAGATCTGGGGCCAGCCGGTGGTGGTGGAGAACCGGCCCGGCGCGACGCAGATCATCGGCGGCGAGTACGTGGCGAAGGCGCCGCCCGACGGGTACACGCTCATCGTGTCGGATGCGGCGACGTTCATCATGAATCCGATCCTGCATCCCAGGCTGCCGTACGACGGGCTGCGCGCCTTCACGCCGATCACGCTCCTCGTGCGCTTCCCGTGGGTGGTGGCGATCCATCCGTCGGTGCCGGCCAACGATTTCCAGCAGTTCGTCGCCTACGCGCGCACCAGGCCCGGCACGATCTCCTACGGCTCCTTCGGCACCGGCTCTTCGGGCCACATCAGCGTCGATTACATGAAGAAGCTGCTCGGCATCGACATCGTGCACATTCCGTACAAGGGAGCGGGGCCGGCGGTGACCGACCTTCTCGGCGGCCAGATCCAGATGATGATGGTGACGCCGCTGCTGGTGGAGCCGCACGCGCGCGCCGGGAAGCTGCGCCTCATCGCCGCGGCAACGCCTAACCGCATCGCGCGCCTGCCGGAGCTCCCGACGATCGCCGAGTCGGGCGTGCCGGGCTTCGAGGCCGGCACCTGGTTCGCGCTCGCCGGGCCCGCCGGCATGCCGCGCGAGGTGACGCAGGCGATCTATGGCGAGGTGAGGAAGGTGCTGAACGAGCCTGCCTTCCGCGAGCGGCACCTCGACAAGCAATGGTTCGAGGTCGTCGCCAATACGCCGGACGATTTCGCCGCCTTCCTGCAGAAGGACTACGAGCGCTGGGAGAAGCTGATCCGGCTGTCGGGCGTGAAGGCCGAGTAGGAATGGCTGAAGACCTCAAGCAGCGGCTGACGGCCATCCTCGTCGCCGACGTTGCCGGCTTTTCTCGCCTGATGGCCGCCGACGAGCGCGGGACGGTCGCCGCGCTCGATGCGGCGCGCGCGGTGTTCCGCAAGCACACCGCGGCAAACCGCGGCCGGGTGATCGACGTCGCCGGCGACTCGGTTCTCGCGGTGTTCGAGACCGCGACCGGCGCCGTGAGCGCCGCCTTCGCCATCCAGAAGGAGCTCGGCGCCGCGGCCACGTCCGTGCCGGAGGGCCGGCGCATGCAATACCGCATTGCCATCCACCTCGGCGAGGTGATGGAGAAGAGCGAGGACAGCACCATCTACGGCGACGACGTCAACATCACCGCGCGCATCCAGACCAAGGCCGAGCCGGGCTCGATCTGCGTGAGCCAGACCGTGTACGACACGGTGAAGGGCAAGATGCCGGTCCACGCGACATTCGTGGGCGCGGAGAAGTTCAAGAACATCGCGCAGCCGATCTCGGTGTGGGACATCCACGAGACCACCGCGCCCGCACGACGACCGCGCGCGCGTCGTTGGCTCGCCGCGGGCGTCGCGGCCGCCGTCCTTCTCGCGGGCGTCGGCGGCTGGTTCTGGTACCGGGACGCTCCTTTGCCCAGCAGGGCGGCAGTGGCCGATCGCAAATCGGTCGCCGTGCTCCCCTTCCGCAATGTGAGCGACGACAAGGACAACAGCTACTTCGCCGATGGCATGCACGAGGAGCTGCTCACGCAGCTCGCGCTGCTGGGCGACCTGCGCGTCGTTTCGCGCACCTCGGTCATGGAGTACCGCGACACGCAGAAGAACACGCGCCAGATCGCCTCCGAGCTCGGCGTGCGCACGCTGATCGAGGGCAGCGTGCGGCGCGCGGGGGACGCCGTGCGGGTCTCGGTACAGCTCGTGGACGCCACCTCCGACAAGAACCTGTGGGCGGCGAGCTACGACCGCAAGCTTGCCGACGTGTTCGCCATCCAGAACGAGCTCGCCAAGGAGATCACGCGCGCCCTGAAAGTCTCGCTGAGCCCGCTCGACCAGCGGCGCCTCGCGCGCCGGCCGACGGAAAACCTCGCCGCCTACGATTTATTCCTGCGCCACCAGGATCTCGTGAACCGCTTCAAGGGCACGGTGCGCGGGATCACCGCGGTCAATGAGCGGGTCATGCTGCTCTCGAAGGCGGTGGAGCTCGACCCGGGGTTCGCGCTCGCCTGGGCAAAGCTCGGCGCGGAGCACGCCCGCGCCTACGACCAGGGCATGGACCGCAGCGCCTCGCGCCTTGCGCAGGCAAAGCAGGCGATCGACCGGGCGCTCGCCCTCGCATCCGACGACATCGAGGTGCGCATCGAGGAAGGCGCGTTCCACCAGTACGCCACGCATGACTATGAGCGCGCCGCGGACACGCTCGAGAAGGTGCTCGACGTCGCGCCCAACAACGTCGAGGCGCGCCTGCAGCTAGCGCTCCTGCGCCGCACGGAGCAGAAATGGCCGAAGTTCGCCAACAATCTGGAGAAGGTGCTCGCCGTCGATCCCCGCAACGTCGGCGCCCTCGTCGCCTACGTGAACTTCCTGTGGAGCTTCCGGCATTTCGATCGCGCGGTAACGGTGCAGCAGCAGCTCATTGCCATGCGTCCCGGCGATGTCGACCTGCAGGGCAAGTACCACTGGATCGAGCATTCCAGGACCGGAAAATGGGATGCGTACGACGCGTGGCGCGCCGGCCTGCCCGCCGACACGGCGCGCACGCTCTACCGCGTCTGGCGCCTGGACGCGCTGCGCGCGGCCGAGCGGCGCGACCTCGATGGCCTGCTGCGCCTCTTCGAGGCGCCGCCGCCGGAAGTCCAGTGGGGCCGCAACGACCAGCTCTTCTGGAGCCTGCGGCGCTCACTCGTTTTGCTCGCCAAGGGGGAGCGCCCTCGCGCGCTGCAAAACGCTCGCGCCGTGCTGGCGCAGGCCACCGCGGGGCTGCGCGCGACGCCCGAGGATCTGGAGCTGCTGGCCTACTGCTACACCTCGCACGCAATACTCGGCGACAAGCAGGCGGCGCTAGAGGACCATCGCCGTGCGGTCCAGGTCGCGACGGCGAGCAAGGACGCCGCGCTCGCCGACGCCGTACGCTCGGACCTCGCCGGCCTCTACGCGCTGCTCGGCGAGCGCGGTCCCGCGCTCGAGGAAATCGCGCGGCAGCTGAAGCAGCCCGGATCGCTCGCGTCCGACTATCGCGGCGACATCCTGCTCGCCGCGCTGTGGGACGACCCGAAGTTCATCGCGCTGGTCGACGACCCCGCAAACAACGCGCCGCTGGCGTTCGACCTGCGGCTCGCGAAGTAGCTAACCGCCCAGGTGCGAGGGCGAAGGCTTGAGCTCGCCGCGCTCGATCTTCGTCACCAGCGCGGTCAGCTTTTCATGGCTTGGCGCGGGCACGCCGAGCTCGGCGCCTTTGCGCGCGATGAGGCCGTTCATGGCGTCGATCTCGGTGCGCCGGCCCTTGAGGATGTCCTGCGCCATCGACGGGCGCTGGATGCTGTCGCGGGGATTCGCGCCGCCCTTGGGAATCAGCACGGTCTCGGCCTGGTCGATCGCCGCCTTGTCGCCTTCGGCGGCTCGCGCCAGCACTTCGGGATCGATGCCGCGCACTTTCTCGAGCTGGTAGCCGAGCGCCTGGCCGACGCGCACGCCTTCGCCGGCGAGCTTGATCTGGAAACGCAGGATGGCCGGATTGCGCGCGCAGTCGGGCGTGGTTAGGCCGGTGGCGGCGGTGACGCCATTGCCCATGCCGTTCTGCACCAGCTTCGACCAACGCTCTCCCCACAGGTTGGTCGTGGCCTTGGCGCTGTCGATGCCGCTGAACCATTCGACCAGCTCCTCCACGCGCGGCGTGATGCGGCCGTGCGGCTCGCCGATGCGGAAGATCGTGTACTTGTCGCCGCCCTTGGCGATGGTGCGCCGGATGCGGGCGGCCTCGTACATGTCGACCGAGATGAGCGATGCGACTATGCCCACCACGCGGCCCCAGCCGACGATGCCGGCAATCGTCTCCTCGTTCAGGCAGTTCTGCAGCGACACGACGAAGCCTTCCGGCTTGAGGTAAGGCGCGATCAGCGCCGTGGCCCACGCCGTGTCGTACGACTTCATCGACACCATAGCGATGTCGAAAGGCGACTTCGCGAGCGACTGCAATTCGGTGATGTGCAGCGCCTTCGCCTTGCGCACCGTGAAGCGCTCCTCGGGCGTGAGGCCGTCGAGCTCGATGCCGCGCGCGCGGATCGTCTCCACGTTCTCGGGCCATGGATCGATCAGCGTGATGTCGTGCCCGAGGTGGGCGAGGTTCCCGCCTACATAGCCGCCGAGCGCGCCGGCGCCAACTATTGCGATGCGTTTTGTCATCCGGGAATCATAAAGGGGTCAGAGCAATTTTCCGGTAACATTTTTTCGAACATGAGCAGATCAGCCGCGATCGCAGCAGCCGAGAAGTATTTCGACACCGGCGCCTTCGCTGCCGACCTCGCCCGCCGCGTGGCGATTCCGACCGAGAGCCAGAACCCGGCGCGCGCACCCGAGCTGCGCGCGTATCTCGAAAGCGAGATGTCGGAGAGCCTGGCTCGCATCGGCATGACCAGCCGAATCTTTCCGAACGGCAAGCACGGCCCGTTCCTCATCGCCGAGCTGATCGAGGACCCGAAGCGTCCGACGGTGCTGATGTACGGGCACGGTGATGTCATCCGGGGCCAGGAGGAGCAATGGCGCGCGGGTCTTAGCCCATGGGCAATCAAGCAGGAAGGCGATCGCATCTATGGCCGCGGCACCGCCGACAACAAGGGCCAGCACACCATCAACCTCGCCGCGATCGAGGCGGTCCTTCGGACGCGAGGCAAGCTCGGCTTCAACCTCAAGGTGCTGCTCGAGACCGGCGAGGAGATGGGCTCGCCAGGGCTCAAGGAATTCTGCGAGGCGAACAAGGCGGCGCTCGCCGCGGACGTGCTGATCGCCTCCGACGGCCCGCGACTGCAGCCCGGGCGCGCCACGATCTACCTTGGGACGCGCGGCGTGATGAACTTCGTCCTCGGCATCGACCTTCGCAAAGGCGCGCACCACTCCGGCAACTGGGGCGGCGTGCTCGCCAATCCGGGCGTGCTGCTCGCGCACGCGATTGCGTCGATCACCGATGCGCGCGGGTCGATCCGCGTGCCGGAGTGGCGGCCGGATACGCTCACGCCGTCGGTTAGAAATGCCCTGAAAAATCTGCAAATCGACGGCGGCGACGACGGCCCATCCATCGACGCCGATTGGGGCGAGCCGGGCCTTACACCCGCCGAGCGCGTATTCGGGTGGTCGAGCTTCGAGGTGCTCGCTTTCGTCACGGGCAATCCCGAGCGTCCGGTAAACGCGATTCCCGCGCGGGCGAGCGCGACGTGCCAGCTGCGGTATGTGGTGGGCATCGAGCCCGCCGCGATCCTCCCATCTCTCAAAAAACACCTGGAGCGCCACGGCTTCCCGATGGTCAAAGTGGAGCCAGCGCGCGAAGTCGTGATGCACGCGACGCGCCTCGATCCCGATTCGCCGTGGGTCAAATGGGCGGTCGCTTCGATCGAGCGCACCACCGGCAAGAAGCCCGCGATCCTGCCGAACCTCGGCGGCTCGCTGCCGAACGAAGTCTTCGCCGACACGCTTGGCCTGCCGACGGTGTGGATCCCGCACTCTTACGCGTCGTGCTCGCAGCATGCGCCGAACGAGCACCTGCTCGCGCCCGTGGTGCGCGAGGCGCTGGGCATCATGGCCGGGGTGTATTGGGATTTAGGCGAGAAACCTTAAGGGCAGCTCTGCCGGTAGATGGCGTAAGCCGTGCCGCAATCCATGCTGTGCGAGCGCCGTGAATCCAATGCGCCGCAGGCAATCTGGTACTGGATGCGCGAACGCTCGCAGGCTTCGGCCTGCCGCGAGTTGAGCCGCGGCTCCCGGCTGGCGGGCCGGCTCACCGGGCGCTTCTCGGGGTCGGCTTCCATTTCTTCCTTCGACAGGCGCCGGCCGGGATCGGGCAGGTCTTGTGCGCCGCAGGGCGCGGCGGCCAGGAAGGCGATGAGCAATACCAGGCGCACGCCGCTA
The DNA here is from genome assembly GCA_035525655.1 of Burkholderiales bacterium. Taxonomy (GTDB): domain Bacteria; phylum Pseudomonadota; class Gammaproteobacteria; order Burkholderiales; family SG8-39; genus SCGC-AG-212-J23. The sequence continues at coordinate 20,985 of DATLDY010000321.1, read as the reverse complement.
TGATGCACGCCAGAGGAGGAAACATGAAAACAATCCAGTGGCTGATCGCGCTTGTCTTTACCGTCAGTGTTGCTCACGCGCAGCAAACCGTTCGCATCGGCAGCACGCTCGCGCTCACCGGGCCGCTTGCCGCCACGGCGGCGATCCACAAGGTGGCGGGCGAGATCTACGTCGAGGAGCTGAATAAACGCGGCGGGCTGCTTGGGCGCAAGGTCGAGTGGGTTGTGAAGGACGATCAGTCGCGGCCGGACCTGGCGCGCACGCTGTATGAGCAGCTGGTGACCGTCGACAAGGTGGACCTCCTCGTCGGGCCTTACGCGACCGCGAACATCCTCGCCGCCGTCGGCGTGGCGCAGCGCTTCAACAAGATCATCCTGCACCACACCGCGGGCGTGCCGAAGCTCATCAAGTACGACCTGTCTTTCCCGACCGGCGGGCTGCCGTCCGACCCGGAGGTCAGTCTCACGGAGAAGGTATTCGATGCGGTGGCGAGCGCACCGCGGCCGCCGAAGACGGTGGCGATCGTGACCAGCAAGTTTCCGTCGGTGCATTTCATCTCGGCCGGCGCGCGCGACGCGGCGAAAAAGCGCGGCCTGAATGAAGTGCTGTGGCTCGAGTGGGAATTCGGCAACCGCGACTTCGGCGCCATCGCGAGCCGCGTGAAGGAGGCGAACGCGGACTTCCTTTTCATCGGGGCGATCGGCGTGGAGAGCCTGGCGTTGCTCGAGGCGCTGCAGAAGATCGAATACAGCCCGCGGCTACACTTCCACATGTTCCCGGCGCCGGGTCCGCTCGCGAAGGCACCTGTCGCAAAGAACGCCCTCGCGCTCACCACCTTCGAGGAGCATCCGCCATTTACGAACAATCCGACGGCCGCGGCGTTCATCCCGCTCTACAAGGAGCGCGCGACGAAGGCCGGCCTGCCGGACAACTCGGTCGAGTTGCAGGCGGCGGCATCGCATGCCACGTGGCAGACGCTCGAAGCGGCGGTCAAAGGCGCGAATAGCCTCGACGACAAGCTGATCGCCGCGTGGCTGAAGAAGAACCGCGTCGACACCATCATGGGCACGCTGCGCTGGGAGACGGAGAACAACTACACGCCGGGCGGCGAGCTGTACAAGGTGAAGCAGCTGCAGGACGGCAAGTGGCTCGTCGTCTGGCCGAAGGAATTCGCCGCGCCTGGGGCGAAAGTCATTGCCCCTTGAACGGAAAATAGGGACGGACCCTATTTAAAAAATAAATAGGGTCTGTCCCTATTTATTTTTTGGGAGCGGGGTGGATGTTGTCCACCCAGTGCACTTCCTCCGGCTTCTCGACCACCGGAATGTCGAGATTGACGACCACCGGCTCCTGGCCGCTGCGGCAGAGGACGCATGAGAGCGGCTGGTCGTCGCTCGCGTTGATCTCCTGGTGCGGGACGTAGGGCGGCACGTAAATGAAATCGCCGGGACCCGCCTCGGCGACGAATTCGAGCTTCTCGCCCCAGCGCATGCGCGCCTTACCGCTCACCACGTAGATCACGCTCTCGACGGGACCGTGGTGATGCGCGCCGGTCTTGGCCTTCGGATGGATGACGACCGTGCCGGCCCACAGCTTCTCGGCGCCGGTGCGCGCATTCGTGATGGCCGCGGCGCGATTCATGCCGGGCGTCTGCGCCGTGTTGACGTCGAGCTCGGTGCCTTTGACCACGCGCACGCCGTCGAATTTCCAGTTCCCGCTCATGAGACCTCAGTTCCAGTTGGCCGCAGGGAAATCATAACGCCCGCCGCCCGCGCGCTGTAGCCATGCGCCGCTCGCGGTGGTCTTGCAGGCCCAGGTCTGTTGCTCCAGCGGCTCGCCGAGCGAGAGAGCCTGGGGCTTCAGCACGGCGCCGCAAATGCCGTCAGGGACCCGGACCGCGTGGTAGCGGATCCAGGCGAGATCGTGTTCCTGCGCCTCGGCGCCGAACGCCTGGCAAGCGCGAAAGTCGCTCTTGTGCATCCAGGTGCCGGTCGCCGCCTTCCACGGCGCATCGGTGAGGTCGGCGCAGCGGCCGCGGATCTTCGCCTGGAAGAACGTGTGTTCGGTGTGCAGCGCCGACTCGCGCAGCGCATCGCTGTCCATCAGGAAGCGCCATTTCCAGTAGCCGACTTCGCCGCACGCCGTCTCGAGCTCCTCGGCGCCATACCAGATGCCGGCATCGTGCGGCCGGCGAAAGCGCGACGGAAAAGGCGAGCGGTAGCGAAAGGGCGTGAACACGAGATAATGCCGCCCCAGCGCGTCGGCCGGGACGGGAGGCTTGCTCGCTTCCAGCAGCTCCTCGAGCACGCGCTGCTCCGCCGCGTTCTCGACGAGGCGCATCGTCGCGACGACGTGCTGGGCCTCGACGCCGCGCCACAGGTTTGCTGTCTTGGTACGGACGCCGGTCGAGAACCAGGCCGGCTTCCAGGCATTCTTCACGCCGGTGCGCGCATCGCGTCCAGGTAGTTGACCACGCTGACCAGGCCGTCCGCGCGCTCGATGAGCTCCGCCGGGCGGCCGTTCAGCGCGCGGTTATGGCCCTGCAGCCAGGCCTTGCGCTGCGCGGCATCGGTGCCGACCAGCGCGTCCAGCGACCGATACACGCGAACGAGGAGGAGGGCGAGCTCGCCTTCCTTGCTCCTGGGATCGACGCTGCGCGCGCCCGAGACGAGGCGCGACACGCTGGCCTCACTCACGCCGAGGACCCGGGCGAGCGCGGCGCTGGAGAGCTCGAGGAGCTCGGCGGCGCGCAGGAGGGCCTTGGTGAGGACGGCGTCCGGCGCGGGCTGGGCGGCGGGGGCGGGCTTGGCGCGATTCATGCAATTGAAAGATTATTCCGATAATCTTTCAAAAGCAAGGGCGCTACATCGCGACGGCGAATGCCCGGTCGAAGAGCCGCGGCGTGACGCTCCAGCGCCGGGGCGAGTTGAGGAGCACCACGGTGACGCGCGAGCCGTTGCGCTCGGCCAGCGCAACGAGGCAATAGCCGGCCGCGCCGGTGGTGCCGGTCTTGCCGGCCACGGTGCCCGAGTAGCGGCCGATGAGGAAGTTGGTGTTCCTGACGTTGAAGCGCTTGCGGCCGTCGACCGTGCGCACCACCGTGTCGCGCAGGCGGGCGAGGCGCTGGTACTCCGGGTGCTGCATCGCGACTTCGGCAAGGCGCGCGAGGTCCGCGGCTGTCGAGTAGTGGCCCGGCCGGTCCCAGCCGCATGGATCGACGAACTGCGTGTTCTTCATGCCAAGCGATTGCGCGCGCTGGTTCATCCGGGAGACGAAAGTCGGGCCGACATGGTCGGCCAGCGCGTGGCAGGCATCGTTCGCCGAATGCATGATGGTGGCGGCGAGGAGGTCGCGGGTGCGCACCTGGTCGCCGGCGCGCAGGCCGATCCGGCTGCCGCGCTCGCGCGAGGCGCCGCGGCTGACCACGACCGGCTCTTCCAGCAGGCCGCGCTCCAGGATCACGAGGGCGGTCATCATCTTGGTGAGGCTGGCGGGCGCGCGGCGGGCGTCCTCGTCCCCGGCCCACAGGACCTTGCCGTCGCGTTTGACGAGGTACGCGTCGGCGATGCGCGGAAAGGGGCCGCTGTCCACCGCGAGCGCGGCAGACGCGAAAAGCACTGCGGCAACGAAGGCCCCACCCTTTAGCATTTCTTATTACCCCTGCAAGCAGTTTAGCATCGCCGCATGCTCGACCTCCTCATCCGCGGGGCCCGCGTCGTCGACGGCACCGGTACAAGGTCCTTCCAGGGCGACGTCGGGGTAAGGGACGGCGCCATCGTCGTCGTCGGAGCTGCTGAGGAAGGCGCGCGTCGCACCGTAGACGCGAGCGGCCTGGCATTAATGCCGGGAATCGTCGACGTCCACACGCACTACGACGCGCAGATCACCTGGGACCCGACGCTTTCGCCCTCCGTCGCGCTCGGCGTAACCAGCATCGTCATGGGCAACTGCGGGTTCGGCATCGCGCCGTGTCCGGCGCCTTTGCGCGAGACGCTGCTGCGCAACCTCTCGGTGGTGGAGGGCATGGACGTCGATGCGCTCCTCACCGGCACGCGCTGGGACTTCGAGACCTTCCCCCAATACCTCGACATGCTCGAGCGCCAGCGGCCGCGGGCGAACGTCGCGGTTCTCGCGCAGCACTCGACGATTCGCAATGCGGTGATGCGGGAGGAGGCGTCGACGCGCAAGGTGCCCAGTGACGATCAATTGTCACGCATGCGGCAGATGGTTGCGGGCGCCATGGATGCCGGAGCGGCGGGATTCGCATCTTCGTTCTCACCGAACCACAGCGGCTGGGGCGGCCGCCCGATGCCTTCGACGATCGCGAGCGACGATGAGCTTCGCAGTCTAGTCAATGTATTGGGAACCAAAGGCCGCGGCATTTTCGTGATGGCCACGGGGCCGCGCGCCACGCCGCAGTTCATGGAATCGATCGCCGCCGATACCGGGCGCCCGGTGTTCATCGTGACGGTGCTCACCATGCATAACCGGGCGCAGCCCGAGCGTGCAATGCAGATGTACGAGCAATGCGCGCAGGCGATCGGGCGTGGGCGCGAGGTGTACATCCACGCCAATTGCCAGCCGCTCTCGTTCGACTTCACGCTGGGCGAGCCGTACCTCATGTACTCGCACGACGCTTTCGATCGCGTGCGCAATGCGCCGGCCGAGGAGAAGGCGCGCCTGTATCGCGAGCGCGAGTTCCGCGATCGGCTGCGGCACAACTTCGCGCATCCGGGGCAGGGGATCCTGTTCTACGGCGACTGGAGCCAGGTCGAGCGCGACGGGGTGCCGGTCACTGAACTGGCCAGGCGCGCGGGCAAGGAAGCGCTGGACTATGTGTTCGACCTGCCGCTCGACGTGCAGCTCGTCGCCAAGCTCTACCAGAACGACGATGCCGGCGTCGCGCCGCTCCTGAAGCATCCGGCGGGACTCATCGCGCTCTCGGACGCGGGCGCGCACCTGATTTATTTCTGCGATGCCGGCTACGGCCTGCACTTCCTTGCGCATTGGGTGCGCGAGACCGGCACCTTCACGCTCGAAGAAGGCGTGCGCCGCCTGACCGGCGATCCGGCGCGCAAGTACCGCATTCCGGGACGCGGGCGCATCGCGGCGGGGTGCAAGGCGGACATGGTGCTTTTCGATCCGCAAGGCGTGGGCGTTTCCAACCTGCGCAGGGTGAGCGACATGCCGGGCGGCGGCACGCGCATGGTGCGCGATCCGCAAGGCGTGCACGGCGTCTGGGTGAACGGTGTCGAGGTGTTCGACGGCCAGCGCTATACGGCGCTAGACTCGGGACCGGGGGAGATTCTCAGACGCTTCGAACGTTAGGCATCCTGCTGTCGCTTGCGCTGGGCGGGTGCTCGCTGATGCCGCCCAGCGACCGCACGGCCGGGCCGGCCGAGATTGCGCTGGCGCAGCGCACGCATCTCAAGCTTGCGCGCGATCTCATTTTCCTGCCGCCGGCGGAAGGCCTGAAGCTGATGCAGCGCCTGGGCGAGCGCCCCGGCGCCGAAGTCCTCGGCGTCGTGCTCACCACGGAACAAATACCGCGCATGCTGATCCTGTTCGATGCCGGCCGCGACGCGCGCGGCGTGCCCAAGGTCGAGCTCGTCGGCTGGGACGAGGCGCCCGCGGCGCGCTCGTTCATCGACGAGCTGCTCCTCGCGCAACCCGACCTCGTCCGGCACAACTGACCTGAGTTCGGCGGCTTTCTAGGTGCGAAGGCGCGGCTGCTGGGTTCGCTTGACCGCCGCCTCTTCCGATCGCTCTTTGCGCAGGCGCGTGGTTTCGCGGCCGATCTGGGCGATCAGCTTGGAATAGGGCGATATCGCGCGGCAGCGTGTGCAGGCGTAGTTGACTTGCGGTCCGGAGTAGTCGGCGTCGGGTAGCCGGAAATCCTTGCTACCGCAGGCGGGGCACTTGGCGTAGATCTGGCCGACTCGAAACTCCATGGCCCGAGACTAAGCGACCCACCGCTGGCCCCGCGAGGAACTATTGCTTCCGGCTCATTTCTTCCATACGTCGCGTAGCGTCACGGTCCGATTGAAGCCACCCGCGGGGTCGGCGATGAAGTAGCCATGCCGCTCGAACTGGAAACTTTCGCCCGGCTTCGCCTGGCCGAGGGACGGCTCGAGCTGCGCGCGGGCCACGGCCATCGACGCCGGGTTCAGGTCCTGCAGGAAATCACGCGCGGCACCGGGCTCGGCCTCGCGGAACAGGCGATCGTAAAGCCGCACCTCGGCCGCGGCGGAATGCCGCGCGCTCACCCAGTGGATGTTCCCCTTGACCTTGTACTTGTCCGAGCTCGGCGTGCCGGAGCGCGAATCGGGGTGGTAAGTGCAGTGCACGACGCCGTTATCCATCCCCAGGCACTTCACGACATAGCCGAAGCGAAGGCGCACCTCGTTGCCCGGGAACAGGCGGAAGTAGCCCTTTTCGGGCGTCTCCTGGAAGTCTTCGCGCTCGATCCAGAGCTCGCGCGCAAACGGCGCGTCGCGCCTGCCCCAGTCGGGCTTCTGCGGATGATTCGGGAGCTGCATCTGCTCCACCTGGTCCGCCGGATAGTTGTCGATCACCAGCTTGATGGGATCCAGCACGGCCATCCGCCGCGGCGCGATCTCGTTCAAGTCCTCGCGCATGCAGTCCTCGAGCACCGAGAACTCGATCACCTGGTGCGCCTTGGAGACGCCGATGCGATCGGCGAGGAGGCGAAAGCCGCCGGGCGTGTAGCCTCGGCGGCGGGCACCGGCGAGGGTGGGCATGCGCGGGTCGTTCCAGCCGGAAACGTGCTTCTCCTCGACCAGCTGGATCAATTTGCGCTTCGAGAGGACGACATAGGTCAGGTTCAGCCGCGCGAACTCGATCTGCTTGGAAAGCGGCAGCTGGAAGAAGCCGGCCTCCGCGACGCGCTGGTTGAACCAGTCGTAGAGCGGCCGATGGTCCTCGAATTCGAGCGTGCAGAGCGAATGCGTCACGCCTTCGATGCAGTCCGATAGCCCGTGCGCCCAGTCGTACGTCGGATAGATGCACCACCGGGTGCCGGTGCGATGGTGGTGCACGTGGCGGATGCGGTACATCACCGGGTCGCGCAGGTTGATGTTCGGCGAGCGCATGTCGATCTTCGCGCGCAGCACGTGGCTGCCGTCCGGGTGCTTGCCGTCGCGCATCTCGGCGAACAGCCCGAGGCTGTCCTTTGCCGACCTCTCGCGGAACGGACTGTTCCTGCCGGGCTCCGTCAAAGTCCCGCGACTCGCGCGCATCTCGTCGGCGCTCTGCGAATCGACGTACGCGTGCCCGCGCTCGATCAGCGCGCGCGCGAATTGATAGAGCTTTTCGAAGTTGTCGGAGGCGAAATACTCGTGGGGCTGCCACTCGAAGCCCAGCCAGTGCACCGCTTCCTTGATGGCGTCGACGTATTCCTGCTCCTCCTTGGACGGGTTGGTGTCGTCGAAGCGCAGGTGGCAGCGCCCGCCGTACTGCTGCGGCAGGCCGAAATTGAGGCAGATGGACTTGGCATGGCCGAAATGCAGGTAGCCGTTGGGCTCGGGCGGGAAACGCGTCACGATCTCCGAGTACTTGCCCGAGGCGAGATCGCTCTCCACGACCTGGCGGATGAAGTTGCTGGCGGGCGGGAATCCGGGCTTATTCACCCCCAAATTCTAAATTAGGGAAGTAGACTGGCCTCCCACCTCCCGGAGATAGCACCATGAACCGCAAACTCGTCGTCGCAATGGCCGCTGCATTTTTCACCACGGGGGCGCTTGCCCATGACGACGACGCGAAGTCCGGCGCCCAGCAGCTCGGCAAGGTCAACTTCCCGAACTCGTGCAAGAAGGAAGTGCAGCAGCAGGTGCAGCGGGGCGTCGCCATGCTGCATTCGTTCTGGTGGCCCGCCGGGCAGAGCACGTTCCAGGAAATCGCCGCCGCGGACCCGAACTGCGTCGTCGCGGCCTGGGGCTTCGCTTCGATCCTGATGTACAACCCTTTCGCCGGCGGCAACGCGTCGCCCGCGGACGTCGCACTCGCACAGGGGGCGATCGAGAAGGGCCGCCAGATGGGCGGGAAGACGCAGCGCGAGAAAGACTATCTCGAGGCGGTGGCGGCGTACTGGGAAAACTATGCGGGCCGCACCGAGCGCGACCGCGCGGTAGCGCGCTCCAAGGCGTACGAAGCCCTCGCCGCCAAGTACCCGAAGGACGACGAGGCGCAGATTTTCAACGCGATCTATCTCATCGCCACCCAGCTTGCCTCCGACCAGACTTATGCCAATTCGCTGAAGGCGGCGGCGATCCTCGAGAAGCAGTTCGCCAAGTATCCGAACCATCCGGGCGTCGCGCACTATCTCATCCACAGCTACGACGCGCCGCCGATCGCGCAGAAGGGCGTGCCGTCCGCCAAGCGCTACGCCAGCATCGCGCCCGCCGCGCCGCACGCGCTGCACATGCCGTCGCATATCTTCACGCGCGTCGGTGCATGGCAGGAGTCGGCGGCGACCAATCGCCGCTCGGCGGAGGTGGCGCTCAAGGGCAAGGAAGGCGACGACGCCCTGCACGCCACCGACTACATCGTCTACGCCTACCTGCAGCTCGGCCGCGACAACGACGCGCGCAAGACTTACGAGGAAATCGCGCGCGTGAGCCCGTCGACCGGCCGCTTCGTCGGCCCGTATCCGCTGGCGGCGATGCCGGCGCGCCTGGCCGTGGAGCGCGGTGCGTGGCGCGAAGCCGCGCAGCTGCAGCCGATGCAAAGCAAGTTTCCGTTCACCGAGGCCGTGACGTACCAGGCCCGCGCGATCGGTGCCGCGCGCATGGGCGATGTAGCGGCGGCGAAGGCGGACGTCGGCGAGATCGAGCGGCGGCGCGACGCGCTGCGTGCGGCGAAAAACGACTACTGGGCGACGGAGGTCGAGGTGATGCGGCTATCGAGCGCGGCCTGGGTCGCGCTCGCCGACAACCGCGGCGACGAGGCGCTCGGCCTCGCGCGCCAGGCGGCGGACCTCGAGGACAAGAACGAAAAGCACCCGGTGACGCCCGGACGCATCCTGCCGGCGCGCGAGCAGCTCGGCGAGATGCTGATGGAGCTCAAGCGTCCCAAGGAAGCGCTCGCCGAGTACGAGCAATCGCAAAAGCGCGAGCCGGATCGCTTCCGCGGCCTCTATGGCGCGGCACTGGCGGCGGAAATGGCGGGCGACGCGCGCACGGCGCGGCGCTATTACACGCGCCTGGTGCAGGTAGCTGGCAAGGGCGAGCAGCGAGCCGAGCTTACCCTCGCCCGGAGCTATCTCGCCCAGTAGTCCTTAAAGCTTGAAGAAGCGCTCGAAGTCCTCGTCGACGCCGAGCATGTAGCGCGCGAGGTCGTCGCCGACATCCTTGAACCTGTCGGCGGCGATGCGGTGGCGGCGCCGGCCGTGCTTGCGCACGTTGGCGAGCTCGATGTTGACGGCGAGGTTGGTGTAGTCGGCCACGATCTCGATCTCGCAGCCGATCTTGCCGTTCAGGATGAACGTGGCGCGCCGCGGCTGGCCGAAGTCGTTCTTCTGCTCGACGATCATCTTGTAGTCGCCGTTCAGCGGCTTCAGCAGCTGGTCCAGGCGGCCGATGTCATCGCCGAGCAGCGTGGCCTTCGCCGGCGTCACCGCATTCATGCGGTAGCGCACGTTGATCGTCTCCATGCAATCGAGGCCGTCCACTTTGCGCGGGCGGCTGTCGACGAATGCATCGGCGAGGCTGTAGTTGAATTTCCCCAGGAACAGGATCTCGAACGGCTGCCCGGCCTCCGGCTTCACCGCAGTGATCTCGCCGCCGACCTGGCCCATGTACGCGGAGACGGCGCGCATTTCCTTGTTGAGGGCCTCGATGGCCCTCGCGCGCACGACGATCGGATCTTCCTGCTTGGCCCTGCCCTCGGCCTGCTTGCGCAGCGCTTCGAGCGCGCTCAACCGGCGGGTGCCCGTCGTATCGATGCCCTTGTCATCGCTCATGCCGTCTCCCCATGTCCTACGTTGAAGCTATGATGCCGCGCGGAGGTGCGAATTGCCAGCGCAAGCGTTTTCCAGAGCGTTACTTGTCGTTTTTACAGCGTGGAGCGCATTGGCGCTGGCCCAGTCGTTTCCCGGGCGCACGATCCGCATCCTCGTGCCCTCGGTCGCGGGAAGCTCGCCGGATATCCGCGCGCGGCAGATCGCGCCCAAGCTCTCGGAAGCCTTCGGGCACCCGGTGATCGTGGAGAACCGGCCGGGCGCCAACGGCCTCATCGCCGCGCGCGAAGCCGCCAAGGCGCCCGCCGACGGGCATACGCTGTTCCTCGCGCTGATCAATAACGGGATCGCGGATCTGCTCACCACGGAGACATGCTGCCGGCTGGGGCAGGAATTGATCCCGGTGTCCCGCTTCTCGATGACGCCGCTCCTGCTCGTCGTGAACCCCGGCGTGCCGGCGCAGAACCTGCGCGAGTTCATGGACGCCGCGAAATCCAGGCCCGAGGGCTTTTCCTATGCCTCGCATGGGCCGGGAAGCATCAGCCAGCTGGTGGGCGAGATGCTGAAGCTCGAGCGCGGCATTCGCCTGCTGGAAGTGCCGTATAAGGGCGTCAACTCCGAGCTGCCCGACCTGCAAGGCGGCCAGCTCTCGCTCGCCTTCCCGGTGCCCCAGGTGGTGCTCGGGCCGGTGCGCAGTGGAAAGCTGCGCGCGCTTGCGGTCATGGGACCCGAACGCCTGCCGATCCTTCCCGACGTGCCGACAGTCGGCGAGGCAGGGCTGCCCCAGCTCGAGGCGATCGCGTGGAACGGAATATTCGTTCCCGCGGGGACGCCGGCACCCGTGGTGCAGGCCCTGCACCGGGAGCTCGTGAAGGCCTATAACGCGCCCGACGTGCGCGAGCAGCTACGCGGTGGCGGTGCGTATGCTGCGGCCGACACGCCGGAGGAGTTCGCCGCGTTCCTGCGCGCCGAGCGCGAAAAGTGGGGCAAGGTGATCCGTGAGGCGGGTATCAAGGGCCAGTAACTTCGTTTAACAAGCGCGGCGACATTCTCCATGGGCCATGCCGGGGCGCCGTGCTCCATAGCTGGGCGTAACTTCGCGACGCTAGTGTTACGTCAAGGAAACAGCGAACCCATGGCCCAGAGACTTCTACCGAAATCCGTCATCGAACTATATGCGCACTCGCTCGCCATCGAGCGGGAGGCGTTCAAGCGCTTCATCGAGCTCGAGCGCTTCATGCGCGACCTCGGCATGGACTACCTCGCCGACGAGTTCGAGAAGATCGGCCGCGAGGAGCAGGAGCAATACGAGGCGCTCGCCCTCGGCACCGCGGAGCGCGAGCTGCCGCAGATTGCCGACTGGGAATATGCCTGGCATTACCTCGGACCCACGGCCATCAAGCCGAAGGCCCCGACCAACGCCCGCGAGGCGCTGCAGCTTGCCCTCGCCACGGAGCGCCGTGCGCAGAACTTCTACACCGACGTCGCCGAGAACGCCGGTGACGACGCCCTCTGCGCCTTTGCCGCGGAGATGGCGGTCGACGAGCAGCGCCATGTCGCCCGCCTCGAGCAGCTCCTCGCGCGCGAGTCCGAGCCGGTAAAGCTCGCCGACGACGCCGAGATCGCGCGCGGCTAGAAACCCAGGCTGGTTTGGACCGCTAGTTGGAAGAAGCGGCCGAGGCGCCCGCCGCGGCCGTGGGCGGCGTCCCGACCTTCGCCGTGAGGGCGGCGTCGAGTGCCTTCCCCGTCTGCTGCACCACCTCGATCGCGGTGGCGTTGTCGTAGAACAGGCTGCTGCCGCGCGCGGTAACGCGAACGCGCGTCGCCTGCTTGGTGATCGGCTCGAGCTCGATCTCTATCTCGCGGTTCTGTGCGCGCGCATAGACGATCTCGCTGCCTTCGTAGGTCGTCGAGCTGTCCATCTTCATGCCCATGCGCTCGAGCGCACCCAGTGATGCGCTTCTGACCTCCGACGCCGGCGCGGTGAAGGTGCGGGCGGCGACGCCGTCCATGTTGTAGCGCAGGGCGGTCGATGCACCGGCGCCCAGAAGAGCGATCGCTGCGGCCTCGCAGCCGGCCAGGCACGAGCAGGCACCGAGGAGGAGGAGGAGACGGGAAGGCGCCATGTCGACACGGTGCCGGTCGCGACAAAAAGCTTCAACCGGCGCGGCTAGTCCCACAGGTCCACAGGTTTTCCCCGACGCTTGAGCTCGTCCGCGCGCGCCTGGAGGAAGCGCTGGAAGGAGGGCTCGCGCCGCCATGCGCCGCTCGACACGTACGCGAGCGAGCCAGCGACGTGGAACGCGCGGAAGTAGGCTTCCATGCGCAGCCGCTCGGTGCGCTTGTCGTCGAAAAGGACCAGCGTCGGCACGTAGTCCACCTTCAGCGAGCGCGCCCAGTCCGCCGCCTTCATCTCGCGGCCGCCGGGGGTGGTGATGACGTCGCTCCCCGACAGCGGTAGCCGAACGACGTCGTAGCGGGCGAGCTCGGCACGCACCGCGGGATCGCGCAAGGCGCTCGCGTGCAGCTCGTCGCATTCGGCGCAATACGCGGTCTCGAAGAGCACGGCGAGGGGCTTCTTCCGCCGCAGGTCGGTAGTCACCAAAAAGAACCGCTCGGCGCTCATCTCGGCCTTGCCAGCGCTAGCGAGCGGGGTCGGCGGCTTGCCCCACGCCTGGTCCAGCGCCGCCATGAAGCGGGCCGGCGGGTAATACCCGTTCACGCGGTGCGCGATGGCGCCTTTCTCGTCGAGAAAGACGAGCGTCGGCGTGTATTGCACCTTGAGCAGGCCGGCGAGCTTTTTCTCCGTCGTCTCGCGCCCGTCGGTCCAGGTGATGTCGCGATCGCCCCAAATGCTGAGCTCGAGCGCAACGAACTCCTTCTGCATGCGCTCCGCTATCGGGCGCTGACGGAAATTCACCTCCATGAGCTGCTTGCAATAAGGGCAGCCGGGCTGCCCGAAGTACAGCATCACGCGCTTGCCGGCGCGCGCGGCCTCGGCGACGTCGTCCGGCAGGTGGAGCAGCGATTGCGCGAACCAGTCCGGCGCGTCGTCCGCCCGCAGCGGAGCCGTGGCAAGCGCAAAGGCGAGAAGGAGCCACTTCATTCGCGCGCAGTATAGTGCCGCGCATGCTGGCCCTGCTTCGCGTCTTCAACGCACGCCGCCCACGCGGCCGCCTCGCGCTGTCGATCGCCGGCATCGCGCTCGGCGTGGCGTTGGGCTACGCGGTGCATCTCGTCAATCGCGCCGCGGTCGGCGACGTCGCCGCCGCCGTGCGCTCGGTCGCCGGCGAGGCCGACATCGAGGTGCGCGGCGGACGCACCGGCTTTGCCGAGTCGCTTTACCCCATGATCGCGAAGGTCCCGGGTGTCGCGTTCGTGAGCCCGGTGCTCGAGCTTGACGTCGGTGTCGCCGGCACCGAGCGCACCCTGCGGGTGCACGGCGTCGACATCCTGCGCGCAGGGCTCCTGCAGCCGGCGCTAGTCCTGGAGGAGCGCTACGACCTCATTTCGCCCGACAAGGTATTCCTCTCCGCGAGCGCGGCGGCGAGCCTCGGCCTCGGCAAAGGCGCCGTGCTGCGCCTTGTCGTCGGCCAGCGCGAGGTGCCGCTCACGATCGCGGGTGTCCTTCCCTCGTCGGCGCTGCGCGGCCAGGCGGCGCTCGTCGACATCGCGACGGCGCAGTGGCGCTTTGCCCGCCTCGGCGAGCTGAACCGCCTCGACATCCGTCTCAAGCCCAAAGTGAGTCGCGAGCACGTGGCGGCCGACATTCAGCGCCTTCTGCCGCCGGGCGTGCATGCAAGCGCGATCGAAAGCCTCGAGCAGGCGAGCGCCTATCCCTCGCGCGCGTACCGCGTGAACCTGAATGTGCTGGCCATGGTGGCTCTCTTCACGGGCGGCTTCCTGGTGTTCTCCGCCCAGGCGCTGGAAACCGTCCGCCGGCGCGGCGAGCACGCCTTGCTTCGCGTCCTCGGCCTGCAAAGGCGCGGGGTCGCTCGCCTGGTCCTCCTCGAAGCGGCGGCGCTGGGCGTGATCGGCGCATTCGCTGGCCTCGTCCTCGGTTATCTGCTTGCCCTCATCGCCGTGCGTGCCTGGGGCGCGGACCTCGGCGCGCGCATGTTCAGCGGCATCACGCCGCAGCTCGACCTTTCGCCGGCCGGCGCGCTGTTCTATTTCGCCGCCGGCGTTGCCGTCTCGATTGCCGGCGCGCTCCTGCCCGCGCTCGATGCCGCCCGCACGCCGCCGGCGCGCGCGCTCAAGGCGGGCGACGAGCAGGCGATGTTCAGTCGCGCTACGCCGATGCTTCCCGGCCTCGTTCTACTCCTAGTGGGGGCGGTGTTGGCACAGCTCGGTCCGGTGAACGGCCTGCCGATCTTCGGCTACCTGTCGATCGCCTGCCTCCTCATCGGCAGCATCGCGCTCGTTCCGAGGCTTTCGCGTGCCGTGTTCGATTTCCTTCCATTGCCTCGCAATCCCGGCTTGGCGCTCGCTCTGGCCCAATTGCGCGCCGCCCCCGGCCAGGCGGCGGTGAGCCTCGCCGCTATCGTCGCCAGCTTCTCGCTGATGGCGGCAATGGCGATCATGGTGGCGTCCTTCCGCCACTCGGTGGATGCGTGGCTGGGCACCGTGCTGCCAGCCGACCTGTATTTCCGGACTACGCAGGCCGGCGACACCGGCTTCCTCGAGCGCGGTTTCGAGCAGCGCGTGCGTGCGCTCCCGCAGGTGGCGCGCGTCGACTTCCTGCGCAGCGGCCGTGTGCTCCTCGATCCGGCGCGCCCGCCGCTCGTCCTCATTGCGCGAGACCGGGCTGCGCAGGCATTTCCGCTGGTCGAGAAATTGCCCGCGGTGCCCGAGCATCCGCTCTGGGTGAGCGAAGCGGTGAACGACATCTACGGCTTTCGTCCCGGCGATGAAGTCACGCTGCCCTTGCTCGCCGACGAGCATCGTTTCACCGTCGCCGGCGTCTTTCGCGACTACGCACGCCAGCATGGCGCCGTGCTCATCGATCGCACGGACTACGTCAAGCTCACCGGCGATCGCAGGGTGAACGATGCGGCGCTCTGGCTCAAGCCCGGCGCTACGCCGGCGGCGCTGATGGATGCGATCCGGGCGTTGCCGGGGGGCAAGTCCGTCGACATCGCCGACTCGAGCGAGATTCGCAGCGTGTCGCTGCGCATTTTCGACCGCAGCTTCGCGGTGACGTATGCGATGGAGGCCGTGGCCGTGCTGATCGGCCTCTTCGGCCTGTCGTCCAGCCTTGGAGCGGTGGTGCTCGCGCGCCGAAGGGAGTTCGGCATGCTGCGCCACCTTGGCCTCACGCGTGGGCAGATCCGCGGGATGCTCGCGGCGGAGGGCGCGCTTTTGGCGGGGGTCGGAGCCGCTGCCGGTCTTTTGTGCGGGGGAGCGGTCAGCCTGGTGCTGGTCTACGTCGTCAATCGGCAGTCATTCAACTGGAGCATCGACCTCTATCCGCCGTACCTGCTCCTCGCGTCGCTGATCGGCATCCTGGTCGTGCTCGCCGTGGTCACGGCCATCCTGTCCGGACGCGAGGCGATGGGGATGGGCCCGGTGCGCGCAGTGCGGGAAGACTGGTAGCCGCTCAGTAACCCGAGGGGACCTCCATGGTTCCCTCGGCGCCGATCACCGTCGCGCCGCCGACCTTGATGCGCGTGACGCGCCCATCGCGCTTCTCGGCGATCGCTTCGATGCGGCTAGGCCGGCCCATCGCCACGCCCTGGTCGATGCGCCAGGTGAATGTGCCTTCGCGCGCCGCCAGCCTCGCACCCAGCACGCCGGCGATGGCGACCGCGGCGGAGCCGGTCGCCGGATCCTCCTCGACGCCGAGCGCCGGAGCGAACATCCGCACATGGAGGTTTTCATCCCCGGCGAAGAGGTAGAGATTCGACGCCCAGGCCTTGGCAAAGTGCCTCGACCACGCGGCGCGGTCGAGCACCGCCTGGTCCACCGCCGCCTTGTCTTTCAGCCGCACGAAGCAGAAGCGCACGCCGCCGTCGGCGAACCAGGTTTCCTGCACGGCGGATTCCGGCACCGACAGTGCTGCGGCCGCCGCTCCCGGAGATATTTTTTCCGACGGCACGGCGACTTGCCGTTCGACGACAAGGTGAGCCTGCTGCCGGCCCATTTCCACCGGCACCGGACCGACGCCTTCCTCGAGGACGATGGTGCCGGGAACGTCGACACGCTTGAGCCTGGCGAGCACCGCTGCCGTGCCGATGGTCGGATGTCCTGCGAACGGGAGCTCAGCTTTGGGCGTGAAGATGCGCACGCGGGCCGCATGCTTGGCTTCCCTTGCCGGAAGGACGAACGTCGTCTCGGCGAAGTTGAATTCGCGTGCGATCGCTTGCATAGCGCGGTCGGAAAGACCTGCAGCGTCCGGGAATACCGCGAGCTGGTTGCCGGTGAACGGCAGGTCGGTGAAGACGTCGGCGATGAAGAAGCGATGGCCCATCGGCCAATAGCATAATCGACGCGTGCGACGCAGAAGCTTCCTCGGCCTCTCGCTCCTTCCGGCGCTGGCGTGGGCGGACAAGGTGCAATACCCGGTGGTCAGGCCGCGCGAGCTGCAGTTCCCGCGCGATCACGGTGCTCACCCGGACTTTCGCACCGAGTGGTGGTACGTCACCGGGTGGCTGGACGGCCCGCTGGGATTCCAGATCACCTTCTTCCGCGCACGGCCGGAGGAGGCGAGCAACAACCCGAGCAAGTTCAATCCGCGGCAGATCCTCTTCGCCCACGCTGCGCTGTCGGATCCGAAGCGCGGGCGCCTCCTGCATGACCAGATCGCGGCGCGTGCCGGGCATACGCTGGCGGAAGTCGAGACGGCGCGGACCGGCGTCTGGATCGACGACTGGTCGCTGTTCCTCGAAGGCCGGCGCTACCAGGCGAAGATCGCGGCGCGCGATTTCGATTTCGACCTTACGTTCTTCATCAACGACAAACCGGTCCTGCAGGGCGAGAACGGGTTCAGCCGCAAGGGGCATCGGCCGGCGGAGGCGAGCTACTACTACAGCCAGCCGCAGCTCAGCGTCGTCGGCGATGTCAACGGCCGCCGCGTCACCGGCACGGCGTGGCTCGACCACGAATGGTCGAGCGCCTACCTCGCGCCGGAGGCGGCGGGCTGGGACTGGACCGGCATCAACTTCTACAACGGTCGCTCGATGACCGCATTCCAGATGCGTGCAAAGGCGGGCGGCATCCACTACGCCCCGCCGGGCGTGACATTCAAGCCCCTTCGCACCTGGAAGTCACCGCGCACCGGCGTCGAATATCCGGTGTCGATGCAGGTGAACAACCTGCGCCTCGAGCCTCTGATGGATGACCAGGAACTCGATGCACGCGCCAGCGTCGGCACCGTGTACTGGGAAGGCGCCGTGCGCGCCTACGACGGAGCGAACGAGGTCGGCCGCGGCTATCTCGAGCTCACCGGCTACGGGAAGCCGATGAAGCTCTGAATGACGAAAGCGTTACCCCGGCGAGGATCAGGGCGATGCCGACGAAGTGGAACCAGAACGGATACTCGCGCAGGAAGATGGCCGACAGCACCACGCCGATCGCCGGCATGAGGTGCATGGTGACGCCGGCGCGCGAAGGGCCCAGGCGGGTGACGACGTAGCTCCAGCCGGCGAAGGCGAGGAGCAGGGAGCCCACGGCGGAATAGAGCACGCCCAGCATCCCCGGTCCGGTGAGTTGCATCTTCATGCCCGTGAAGCTCTCGACGATGAGCCACGGCACCATGAACACGGCGCCGAAGGCGCAGATAAGCGTGAGGAGCTCCGTAACCGAGAGCGGATCGCGGCGCCGCGCGAGCATGACGGTGTAGCCGGACCACATGATCATCGACATGACGGCGAGCAGGTCGCCGACGTTGAACGTCAGCGCATGCGGATTGCCCTGCGTGGCGATCATGGCGACGCCGCACAGCGAGATCGCGACGCCGATGGCCTGCCGCGCGCCGATCCGCTCGCCCAGCAGCAGGCCCCAAAGCAGGATGAAGATCGGCGTGGTCGAGAGGTACAGCGTGCCGCTCGTTGCCGTGGTGTAGTGCAGTCCGAGCCACTGGAATCCGAGATGTGGGCCGCCGCCGGTGAGGCCGAGGAGGGCGATCACCAGCCAGTCGCGCCGCGTGAGCGCCGGCAGCTTTTTCGCGAGGCCACGCCACGTGAACGGCAGGAGGAGCGCGATCACGATCAGCACGCGCCCGAACGTCGCGAGGCCGGGCGAGATGTCGTCGCGCACCGCGCGCGCCACGATCCAGTTGCCGGACCAGAGGACGAGCGTGACGATCAGGACGAGCCAGGTTGTGAAACGCATCGGGGCGCCGATTATCGCGTGCTACATTCGCCGCATGCCCTTCGCAATCGCGGCGGGCCGCTCCATCGCCTACGAATGGCTCAATGAAACGGCGAGCGGCAAGCCCACGCTCGTTTTCCTGCATGAAGGCCTCGGCTCGATCCGGCAATGGCGCGATTTCCCGGCGAAGGTCGCGGCCGCCACGGGCTGCCGCGCGCTCGTCTACGATCGCTACGGCTATGGGCAGTCGGACGTGCTCGTGGAGCCGAAGCGCACGGTGCGATTCATGCACGATGAGGCGCTCACGGCTTTGCCCGAGCTCCTCGGGGCGCTGGACGTGCAAAACCCCATCCTCGTCGGCCATTCCGACGGCGCGTCGATCGCGCTGATCCATGCCGGCGCCGGCCATGCGGTGCGCGGCGTCGTCGCGATGGCGCCGCACGTTTTCATCGAGCCGCCGTGCCTGAAGTCGATCGACAAGGCGGCGGAGGCTTTCGAGAACACCGACCTGAAGGTCCGGCTCGGGCGCTATCACCGGGACGCACGCAAGACCTTTTACGGCTGGGCCGACGTGTGGCTCGACAAGGGCTTCAAGACCTGGGACATCCGCGACGAGTACCTGCCGAACATCGACTGCCCGGTGCTCGCCATCCAGGGGTATGAAGACGTCTACGGCACGATGGAGCAGCTCGACGAAATCGAGCGTCGCGTGAAGGGGCTCTGCGAGCTCGTGCAGCTCGAGGATTGCGGCCACGCGCCGTTTCGCGAGCAGCCGCAGAAGACGCTGGAAGCCGTGACGCGCTTCGTCGGAGGGATGGCGTGAGCAAAGACGCCAGGGTCATCTCTCTCATCGCCATCGGCCATGCGATGAGCCACTTCATGCAGCTTGTGCTGGCACCTCTGTTCCCGATGATTCGCGAGGAGCTCGGCATTTCCTACGCCGTGCTCGGCAGCGTGCTGATGGTTTTCTTCACCGTCTCGGCGCTATTGCAGCCGGTGGCGGGCTTCGTCGTCGATCGCATCGGCGGCCGCGGCGTGCTGCTCGGCGGGCTCGTGCTGATGGTCATCGGCACGCTCCTCATGAGCTTCGCGCAAGGCCCGGCGCTTCTTTTCGCCGGCGCGGCGATCTCCGGCATCGGCAACAGCGTGTTCCATCCGGCGGACTTCTCCATCCTGAACGCAACCATCGGGCAAAAGCGCCTCGGCCACGCCTTTAGTACGCACGGTGTCGCCGGGATGCTCGGCTACGCGGCGGCGCCGGTGTTCAGCGCGGCGCTCGGCAGCGTATATGGATGGCACAACGCGCTCCTCGCGGCTGCGGGGGCGGCGTTCATCGTGCTGGTCCTCATCGGCGCAAATGCGCGCCTCTTCGTCGGCCATGCCGCCGAGCCGAAGAAGCGCGGCGGCCCGCTCGACGCTCGCGTGTTGCTGGCGCTGCCTGTGCTCATGTGCTTCGCCTTTTTCACGCTGCACGCCGCAGGCCTTGGGGCGCTCCAGCAATTCGGCGTGGCGGCGATGAAGGAGCAGTTCGGCATCGGAACCGGGCTAGCCTCGGCTGCGCTGACCGCTTACATACTTGGATCGGCCGGCGGGATGCTCGCCGGCGGTTTCGTCGTCGCACGCTTTAGCCGGCACGACCTCGTGGCGGCAGCGGGGTTCTCGGTCGGCTCGCTGAACGCGCTGCTCATCGCCATGGGCGTATTCCCGGGCATGGCGTTACCCGTGGTGCTGGCGATTTCGGGGCTGGCGGTCGGTATCACCTATCCCTCGCGCGACTTCATCGTGCGCGCAGCGACGCCGCCCGGGGCCACGGGCCGCGTCTTCGGCTTCGTCTATTCAGGGCTCGACTTCGGGTCGCTCGCGACGCCGGTGCTCTGCGGCTGGCTGATGGACCACGCACTGCCGCAGGGGATCTTCTACCTGCTCTTCGGCTGCTCGCTCGCGGCGATCCTCACGGTGCTGCAGCTACCGGCGCGAGCGCCCGCCGCTACTGTGCGTACTTGATCCCGCGGCGATCGAGCATGCGAAGGAGCGCCGGCCAGTCCTTGTAGCCGCCGGGGCGGTTGGGCCGGTTGAACTGCTCGGTGCTGGTCTTTGCGGCGTGGTCGCTCATCAGCTGCACGTTCTGCAGGCCGCCGGCGCACGCGTCGATCTGGATCTGGCAGGCGGCGTCGAGGTAGTACATCACCTCGAAGGCGCGGCGCACGGTCTCGCCGAGCGCGAGCAGGCCGTGGTTGCGCAGGATCATCGCGTGCGAAGTCTTGCCGAGGTCGCGCGCCATGCGGCCTTGCTCTTCCTTGTAGAGCGCGATGCCTTCGTAGTCGTGATACGTGATGTCGGACTGCACCATCATCGCGTGCTGGCTGATCGGCAGCAGGCCGCATTTCATGGCCGAGATCGCCACACCGGCGCGGGTATGCGTGTGGATCACGCACTGGATCTCCGGGCGCGCCTGGTGCATGCAGCTATGGATGATGAAGCCGGCTTCGTTGACGCCCATGCCGAGCGGGTCGTCGACGATCTTGCCGGCGTGGTCGACCTTGACCAGCGTCGACGCAGTGATCTCGTCGAACATGAGGCCGTACGGATTGATCAGGAACTCCTCGGTGCCTGGCACGCGTCCGGAGAAATGCGTGTAGATGAGGTCGGTCCATTTGTAGATCGCGCCGAGCTGGTAGGCCGCGGCGAGGTCCACGCGC
>DATLDY010000296.1:0-5261 GCA_035525655.1 Burkholderiales bacterium | reverse complement strand
GGACGTGGTCGGCAATCTCGTCAACGAGGACGATCAGCGGCGCAAGCTCGCGCGCGTGGTCGAGGTCGCGCGAAAGGTATGGAAATGAACGAACAGCTGCACATCGGCCTTTTCGACTGGGTCGAAGCGTCGGACACGCGCTCGCCCGGCCTTGTCTATGCGCACAAGCTCGCGCTTGCGGAGGCCGCCGACAAGGCGGGGCTGCACTCCTACCTTCTCGCCGAACACCAGGGCACGCCGCTTTCGATCAACGCGAGCCCGAGCGTGCTCCTCTCATCGATGATCCAGCGCACGCAGCGACTGCGCATCGGCGCGCTCACCTTCTGCCTGCCGTGGTACGACGCCTACCGCTTCTACAACGAGGTCTGCATGCTCGACCAGCTTTCGGGCGGCCGGCTCGAGCTCGGCGTCGGCCGGGGCGTGTCGCCGATCGAGTCGCAGATCTTCGGCATGCAGGACATCGCGCAATCGCGCGAGAAATACCGCGAGACGCTGGAGGTGTTCTTCGAGGCCTGCCGCTTGACAAGGCTCAACTACAGCGGCAAGTACTACCAGTACCGCGACGTGGAGCTGCACAACAAGCCGGTGCAGAAGCCGTATCCGCCGCTGTGGTTCCCGAGCTCCAACCGCGACTCGGTCGAATTCACCGCCCGCCACGGCTATCACACCGCCTTCCTCGGCAAGCTCGCCGACTGCAAGCCGCACTTCGACCTGTACCGCGAGCTGTGGGAGAAGCACCGCAACGACGCGGGACGGCACAACGCGCATGTCGCAATGCCCTACCTCGCGAAGAGCCAGCACATCGTGATCGCCCAGAGCGAGGAGGAGGCCGAGCGCATCGGCCTCGCGGCGTACGAGAAATGGGCGGCGCACATCCACCACCTCACCCGCAAGGCCGGGCGGCCCGACGTGCACAAGAACGATCCGTACGCCGAGGACTCGGCGCACCGCCTGATCACGGGCACGCCGCGCCTGGTGCTCGACAGGCTGCAGGAAGTGCTCGACGTCACGAGCGCGAACTACCTGCTCTGCATCTTTTCCTTCGGCGACATCGCCCCGGAGCACGCCATGCGCTCCCTCGAGCTCTTCACCCGGGACGTGATGCCGCGCCTTACGACGTGAAAGCCGGTATCTAGAGCCGCAAAATCAGGGCTTTCCCTGTCGTTGCACCTTGTCGCGGGGTCGACGAAGCGAGCATGGCGAAAGCTGACGGCAGCGACAACACGACGCGGGGTGCGGCGATACCGGACGCCGGCGAGAGCCGGCACAATGGTTTCCAGAGCAGCGGGAAAAAAAGAAGGGCAGGCCCGCTAGACCTGCCCTCCGGTGTACCCAAGCTTTGGCGATCAGACGGCGACTACACCTGGTTTGGCGCTACCGTGGACCGGCTCATGTTGCTGTCGGTCTCTCGGACGGCGCTGCTAACTTCGTGTTGGCCGCTCATCCAGTGCTGTGTAGGTGACGCTCTACACATGTAAGCATCATCCGGCGAACCGCTTTACCGTGCTATGTCGCCGCGCGGCTACACCATAGTCCGGGCGGCGCAGCCAACCTGCCTCCCCTCCTGCCCACCGCCAATTAAGTCACGCTTCGCGTTCATTTCAGCCGCTTCAGCGCCCCTTCGTAATAGCTGAGATCCACGTACCGCTCCGGCGCCGGCGCCTTTCCGCCCCAGCTCCCCTCGATCTCGGCGCGTAACGCAAGCACGTTGCGGAACCCCTGCATGTCGAACCGCGCATCGGGCGCGATGCCGAATTTCGGATCGGTCATCAGCTCCCAGGTTTGCGCGGCCGTTTCGGTGCTCACCTTCAGGCGCTCGGCGAGGATGCGCACGGCGCCATCCTTGTTGGCGGGTGACATCGCCCAGCGGGTGCCTTCGATCAAAGCCGCGATGTAGCGCTCGAGCAGGTCCCGGTTCGCCTGGCCCCACTTGCGCAGCACGAACGTGCCGTTCGCCTGGTACGGACCGAGGAGGTCGGTCGCGCGCCCCATGCTCTTCAGGCCTGCCGCCTTGGCGTCGAGCGAGAAAGGCAGGTTCAGCATCGCCGCCCTGTAGTCCTTGTTCTCCCTCATGCCGCGCAGGCGCATCGCGGTGCCGCCGATCGGGTGCACCTTGTAGTCCGCGCCTTCCTTCAGCCCGTTCATCAGCAGGATCTTCTTCAGCTGCAGGGCATAGGCGGTGTTCGGCGCATCGACCAGCAGGGTGTAGCCCTTGAGGTCGGCGAAGGCGCGCACGTCGGGCTGCACGATGAATTCGTTCATGCTGCTGTCACCGCCGGTCACGATGACCACGTCCTCCCTGGCGAGCTCGACCATCGCCACCGCATTGTCGACCGCGGCCTGCGCGATCTCGAACTCTCCTTTTGCGAGCCCGGCACGCTGCTCGTCGGAGTTCGCGGTGAAGAGAATGTCGACCTTCAGCCCTTGGCGCTGGAACATCCCCTGCGACGCGGCGGCCAGCGCGGGCAGCGCCTGGGCGCCGGGGAACATCTTCACCTTGAGCGGCGTCTGGGCGAACCCCGCGCCGGTGATCCCTGCCAGCAGTAATGCGATGAGTTGGCGCATTCACTCTCCCGAGATTTTCAGGCGGGAATCTACTCCTTTTTTGCTTAGAATCGGCGCGCAAGCCGCGAGGAGAAAACCATGCTGCAGGAACGTATCCCCGATCTCACGAAATTCGTCGAGCCCGACCGCGTGCGCCGCGAGGTGTACACCGACGCCGATATTTTCGAGCTCGAGATGCAACGCATCCACGAGCGCGTGTGGATCTACTGCGGGCACGAGACGCAGGTGCCGAAGTCCGGCGACTACTACACCGTGCAGGTCGGCCGCCAGCCGATGATCATGGTGCGGGCGAGCGACGGCAAGATCAACGTCCTCTATAACCGCTGCCCGCACCGCGGCAACATGATCGCCGGCGACCGCAAGGGCAACACCGGCGAGTTCTTCCGCTGCTCCTACCACGCCTGGACTTTCAAGCACGACGGAAAGCTGCGCTCGATTCCGATGATGGAGGCCGGCTATGCCGGCACGCCCTATGGCAAAGACCACCCCGACTGCAGCATCAAGCGCGCGGCACGCGTCGAGAACTATCGCGGGTTCGTGTTCGCGAGCCTGGCAAGCGATGGGCCGACGCTGAAGGAATTCCTCGGCAAAGGCATCGTCGCATTCGACGACATGTGCGACCGCGCCCCCGAGGGCGAGGTCGAGGTGGTGCCGAATTGCTTCCGCGTCATCCAGCACTCCAACTGGAAGATCTTCCTCGAGAACCAGCTCGACGCGCTGCATCCATCGGTCGTGCACCAATCGACCGGGCGCGCGGCGCACGAGGTCGAGAAGGAAATCGCCAAGAAGGCGAAGACCGGCGAGGCGCTCTCGTACCACATGCTCTCCGCCTTCGCGACGGTCACCATCGATAAATGGGACAACTTCCAGACCATCAACTATCCCAACGGCCACTGCATCCTGACCGGATACATGGGGCTGCGGCCGCAGGATCCGGACACGCTCGCCTACGACAAGATCATGATCAAGAAATACGGGCAGAAGCGCTTCGAGGAGATCGTCGGCGTCAACATCCACCACGTGCTTCTTTACCCGGGGCTCTCGGTGCAGTCGCCGCTGCAGCAACTGCGCGCCGTGCGGCCGCTCGGCGTCGATCGCACGCTCACCGAGATCTGGCATTTCCGCCTGAAGGGCGCGCCGGAGGCGATCTATCGCCGCTCGCTCGCCTATTACAACCTGGTGAATTCGCCGGCCACGCTGATCAACGCCGATGACCTGGAGAACTTCTGGAAATGCCACCAGGGCCTTTCGGCGGAGGCAGGCGACTGGGTGAACTTCTCGCGCCACTACGGCCGCGACATCGAGAAAGAGGGTGCCATCGAGACCGCGCCGAGCTGCGGCACATCGGAGGCGCCGATGCGCAACCAGATGAAGGCCTGGGCGGAGTTCATGCGTGGGTAAGATTAAAAAGGCGCTGAAGAAGCTGGTGCAAAAGCCAGCGGCGACGCAAACGAAGCTCAATGGCCATGACGTGCACCACGCGGTTGAGCAGTTCCTCTACCGCCAGGCTGAGATCCTCGACGCCAAGCGCTGGCAGGAATGGATCGACCTCTTCACGCCCGAGGGCGTGTACTGGATGCCGCCCGAGCCGTCGTACAAGACCTGGGACGGCCAGCCCGCGATCTTCGCGGAGGACCGGAACCTGATGACGGTGCGCATGAAGCGCGTGCTGCATCCGGATGCCTGGTCGCAGCGCCCGCTCTGGGAGACGAATCACGTCGTGTCGAACGTGATCGTGGAGCGGGAGACGGCCGACGAGATCGTCGTGCGCTCGCGCTTCCACATGATGGAGCTGCGCCGCGACGACGTGCGCCATTTCGCCGGCTCGTATCGCCACGAGCTGAAGAAGACGAAGGACGGCTTTCGCATCAAGCTGCAGCGCGTGGACATGACCAACGCGCAGGCCGCCTACGACTACGTGCTGCAGGTCTGGGTCTAGTAGCATGGCCGCATGACCGAAGCGCTCGAGCGCGAGACGACGGTCCTCTTCGCCGATATCCTCGGCGGCGCCGACCTGATCGCCAAGGGGGGCGACGCCACGGCGGTCGGCGCGCTGGCCGCGTGCCTCGAGCACATCCGTAAGGCCGCCGAAGGTTGCGGCGGGCGCGTGGTGAACCGAGCTGCAGACAAGCTGATGGTGCTGGTGGCGGCGCCGGACGCGGCCGCCGATGCCGCCGCCGCGATGCATACCGCGATGGACACTTTCCCGCAGCCGGGAGACACCCGGCTCGCCCTCGGCATCGGGTTTCATCACGGCCCGGTGATCCAGAAGGACAACGAAGTGTTCGGCGACACGGTGAACCTCGCCGCGAAGCTCGTCGAGCAGGCGGCGAGCGGCCAGATCATCACCACGCGCGAAACCGCCTCCCACCTGTCGCCGCTTTACCGCGCATGGATGCGCAAGCTCTACTCGATCGACATCAAGGGTCGTTCAGGCCAGGTCGCGCTGTGCGAGCTCGTCTGGCGAGCCGACGACAACGCGACGCTCTTCGCGAACAAGCGCACGACGCGCGTCGCGACTACCGTGCTGACGCTCACGTACCGCAACACGAAAATCGTGCGCCGGCGCGACCGCGACTCCGTGACGATGGGCCGCGACGAGCACTGCGGCATCCAGGTGCACGACGAGGAGGCGTCGCGCCTTCACTGCACCATCGAGCGGCGGCAGGACAAGTGGTTCCTCATCGACCATAGCA
>DATLDY010000311.1:0-17328 GCA_035525655.1 Burkholderiales bacterium | reverse complement strand
CCAAGGGCAAGCAGCGCCTGGTGATCACCGACCTCGAGAAGCAGGAGCACGAATACCTGATCGCCAAGGACAAGCACCTGCTGGTGCACGACGGCCAGGTGGTGAACAAGGGCGAGATGATCGTTGACGGCCCGGTGGATCCGCATGATCTGCTCAGGCTTCTTGGCATCGAGGAGCTCGTGCCGAAGGAAAAGAACATCGTCGTCCACGAAGGTCAGGTCGTGAACAAGGGCGAATCGGTGGTCGACGGCCCGGCGGATCCGCAGGACATCCTGCGCCTGCTCGGGATGGAAGAGCTCGCGCGCTACATCGTCGACGAGGTGCAGGACGTCTATCGCCTGCAGGGCGTGAAGATCAACGACAAGCACATCGAGGTGATCGTGCGGCAGATGCTGCGCCGCGTGGAGACCGACGAGCCGGGCGACACCCCCTTCATCCAGGGCGAGCAGGTCGAGCGCGCCGAGCTCTTCGAAGAGAATGAGAAGGCGGAGAAGGCGGGGAAAAAGGCCGCGACTTACCGCAACATTCTCCTGGGTATCACCAAGGCGTCGCTGTCGACCGATTCGTTCATCTCGGCGGCCTCCTTCCAGGAGACCACCCGCGTGCTGACCGAAGCGGCGATCATGGGCAAGCGCGACGAGCTGCGTGGCTTGAAGGAGAACGTGATCGTCGGGCGCCTGATACCTGCCGGAACGGGCCTCGCGTACCACAACATCCGCAAGGCGCAGGCAGCCGAGCCGGTTCTGGCCGAAATCCCGGCGGGTCCGGCGGAGACGCCTGCCGCCGAGCCGGCGACCACCGGCGGCGGCAGTTGATCTGAAAATGGGCCATGCGGAGGCAGGAAGCGGCCTGGATCGGGGAGCAGCTCGCCGGCGTCGATAGCGGAGTCGTGCTCGACGTCGGCAGCGGCTCCAGGCACGCGCGCGAGGTCGGCAAGCCCTACATCCACGGCGAGATCTTCGCTCCCCTCCTGCGCCGCGGCGTGCGGGTCGTGCATACGGATTTGAAGCCCGGCGAGGGCGTCGACATCAGCGGCGACCTCTTCGATCCCGCGCTCCAGGCGCGCCTGCGCGAGCTGCAACCGAAAGCGGTGCTCGCCTGCAACATCCTCGAGCACTTGCCGAAGTCCTATCGGGAGCGCTTTCCCGCCGTGCTCGACACGCTGCTGCCGCCGGGCGGGCTGCTGATCATCACCGTGCCGTATTCATACCCCTATCACGCCGATCCGATCGATACGCTCTATCGGCCGAGTCCCGAGGCGTTATGTGCAAGCTTTCCGGGATACGAGGTGCTCGAGGCGCGCACCATCGCGAGCGAAAGCTACGGCGACGAGTTCGTCGCCGGCGGACCGCTGCGCATGGTGCGCAAGGTGCTGCGCATGTTCTTTCCGTTCGTGCGGCCCAAGCGCTGGTTTTCGCACGCGCACCGCATGCTGTGGCTTTTCCGTCCCTACCGGCTGACGGGCGCGGTGCTGCGCAAGCGCTGACCCGTTAGAGCCAGCGCTGCGTGGAATATCCCGGACCGAACAGGCGCTGCGCCGCTGCGCGCGCAATCTCGCGCCCCCAGTTGAACTCCTTGTAAAGCAGCACGAAGCGCCAAAGGTCGCGCAGCACGAGGCGGCGCTCGCGCCACGAGAGCCGCATCAGCGCGGCCGGGAAGTCGGCCTCGTGCGGCCGGCCGAAGGCGATCTTGAGCGGGTTCCACTGGTCGGTCGTGCGGTGCACTTCCGAGGCCACCATCCGCCGGTACACCTCCTGCACGGGCTTGTCGCGCAGGCGGGCCTCGACGATCGCCTCGCCCGCCAGCGCGCCCGAATGCAGCGTGCAGCTCATGCCCTCGCCGATCATGTTGAGGAAGCCGGACGCCTGGCCGGTGATGAGGACGTTGCCCTTGCCGAAGACGTAGCGATTGATGAGCGACGGTCCGAAGTTCTCCGCGCAGCCTTCGTGGCTGGTGTGCTCGGAGAGCCTGACCGAATGCTTCTCCTCGAGGTAGCGCACCACGTTGCGGTGGCGCTCGTCGAAGTTGTCGCCGCGCTTGAAGCCGACGCCGACGATCTGCTGGCCATCGCGCGCGTGGCTCCAGGTGTAGTGCCCGAGCTCGGGGTGGAACCAGAAGTGGAAATATTGCGGATCGAGCGGGCACTCGACGATGTCGTGGAATTTCTGCCCAACGAAAAACCACGGAATCTGCTTCGGGTAGTGCGGATAGAGGGAGCGGATGACGAGCGAGCTCGGCCCGTCCGCCCCGATCACGTGTCGCGCGCGATAGACGACGTTGGCGCCCTGGTGCCGCGCGCGCACGACGACGTGATCGCCGTGGTCCTCGAGGCCGGCAAAGGACGTCTGGTCATGGACTTCGGCGCCGCTTCGCTTGATCGCCCAATGGTCCGAGTACTTGCGGTGCAGATGCGGCGTGTCCCCTTCTGTGAAATCCATGCTCATCGAGACCATGCTCGGGAAGTGGAACGTGACGCCGCGGCAAGTGGCGGGCTGGTGCACCGCCTCGGGCGGCAGCGGGCCGAAATTCTCGACGAGGAAGCGGTGGCCTCGCGGCGAGAGGATGCCGCTGCAGATCTTGTGGCGCGGCAGCTGCAGCCGCTCGAGGATCACCGTCTCGAGGCCGGCGTCCACGAGGCGCTTTGCCGTTGCCGCGCCCGACAGGCTCGCGCCGACGATGAGGGCGTCGACGGTTCTCACAAGTCCGCCAGGTGCAGCACCGGCGCCGCCGAGAATGAGAAGGCGGCAGCGTCGCTCACGTCTTCTACGACGATGCGCGCCACTTGTCGGCCCTCGAGGATCCACCGCGCTTGCGCAGCGGGGATGGCGATGCGCTGCAGGTCTAGGTTCATTTCGCAGCCCGAGGCATTGCGCAGGCCGTCGTAATGGCCGACGAGCCTCGCGTGATCGTTATGGAACGGCCGTGCGGCGATCACGTAGAGGTCGCTGGGCCGTAGCTTCTCGCGGATCGCGGGCTTCACGCTCAGCGCCTCACCCAGGCTGATGGCCGGCACCTTGGGAAGCCAGCGCCGCAGGGCGCGCAAGAGCAATCCTTCCGCCACTATTAGGCGCTTGGCGGCGCGAAGAGGTTCCAGGAATGCGCTTAGCCGTCCAGGGGGAATGGGCCGCCCGGCTTCCAATGCGAGCGCGAGATCGTTGCCATCGTCCTCCGCGAGCGCGTGGCCTGCGCCGAATAACCCGAGCGTGCGCTGCCCCCTGGCCTCGTCGGCGCCGAGCGCGCGGCCTGGAAGTATTACGGTGTGAGTCGAAAGAAGGCTCACCGGCGCGGCGCGGAAGGCGATCTCTGCGCCGGGGCGCTCGCGGCGCAGCTCCATGACCATGTCCACCAGCGGTAGCGATTCCGGACAGATGGGCTCGCACGCACCGCACAGCGTGCAACCGTCGAGCCAGCTCGCGATTTCAGCCGCGCTCGCGCCGTGCTGGCGCGCCTTGGCGCGGCCGCGCGGGGTCAGCCGCACGTCGCGCGTCTCGCGCCACGCCGGGCACACCAGCAGGCAAAGGCTGCAGCCGCTGCAGTCGCTGTGGTTCACCGAGCTCAAAATATCACGTCGCGGTTGAGGATCATCGCCGGGTCGGCCGCGCGCTTCATGGCGAGGTGCCGCTCGACGAGCGCGTCGCCGAAGACGCGGCGGATGTAGCCCTTCATCATGCCGCCGAAGCGGTAGTAGCTCGCGCCGATCTCGACGCCGATGTCGTAGATCTCGTTCTTGAACGACTGCAGGCGATCGCGGCTGTACACCGCCTCGCCGATCAGCGGCTCGAACTCGCAGCCGTAGGCGCGGATCGTGGCGTCGGGCGGGATGCAGGACATCTCGTAGTGTGCCCGATGGTCCTCGCGCAGCTTGATGCCGACGCAATACAGCGTGTAGCGCGGAAAGTACTTGCGGCAAACGGCGTTGCCGCGCTCCACGGCGTCGGCGAATTTCGCCGCCGCCGTGGCGAGGTCCGGGATCACCATCTGCCGGCTGCCCCAGAAGCGCCACACGGCGCGGGAGAACACGACGCTGCGGTCGTGCATCCTGTCGCCGCGGAAGAACTCCTTCCTCCTGAATTCGGGGAACAGCTGGCGCTTGCGGCGCCAAAGGTAGAGCGCTTCGCCCCATCGCCAGGGGCGCAGCGCGTAGTGCAATGCCATGCGCAAGGCGAATGCCGCTTCGCCGCTGCCGCGAAGCGTGGCGCGATACCGGGCGTCGAATTGCGCTTCGCGCTCGTCGGAGTCGAAGGCCACGAGGAGGTTGATGGCCTTGTCCATGATGGTGAGGATGCCGGAATAGTCGCTCGCGTCGCTCGCGTCGAGGCGCTGCAGGTCTTCGATCGCCACGCGCAGCGACGAATAGTAGAAGTAGTGCATCCGCAGCGGCGTGTAAGGCCGGATGCGCAGGGTCGCTTCGGTGATCACGCCAAACTGCCCATAGCCGAGGATCACGCGCTGGAAGAGCTCGGCGTTTTCGCTGTCGGAGCACTCGACGATCTCGCCGGTAGGCGTGACGACCTGCAGCGCGAGGGCCTGGTCCGCGCTGCAGCCCAGGCGTGCCGAGTTGACGTCGATGCCCCCGACGCCGAGCGTTCCGCCGACCGAGGAAGTCAGGTTGAGCGGCGCCGAGAGGTAATCCATGCCGTGGCGGCGCAGCGCTTCGGCGAGGTGGGCCCAGAAGATGCCTGCCTCCGTTCTCACCCAGAGCGCGTCCTTGTCTAGCGCCAGCACGCGGCTCATGCCTGTCATGTCGAGCAGCACGCCGCCGTACGCGACTGACTCGCCTTCCGTCGTAAGGCCGCCGCCGCGCACGGTGACCGGCACGCCATGCGCCTGGGCGGCCTGCAGGAGATGGGCGATCTGCACGGCGGTGCGCGCGATCACGACCCCGTGCGGCATCCCGTACGCAGTGCCTCCGGCGTCGGTCGCGAAAATGCCGCGTGCCCCGGTGTCCTCAAGCACCTCCATTGCGCGCGCCGCAAGCTCAGCGCGAAAGGCCGGCCAGCCGTCGCCGGCCCAGCGCGAAGCGTTGGTCTGTTGCAGAGCTAGGCGGGCTTCGGCGGTCGCGTCGCCTGCAGCGCGTTGCCGAGCTGCTGGTGAAGGTTGGCGAGCGTGTCGTAGCTCATCGCCACGCGCGTGGCGAGCCTGCCGTTGATCGACTCCGGAAGCTTGCCGCCTTCCTGCGCGACGCGCGGCAGGGCGGCCAGCATGGCCGGCTCGAAGAAGCCGAAATCGAGGAACACCATGCCCGGCGCCAGGGTGACGGAGGTGTAGTTCGCCACGCGCGGCTGGTCGGAGTCGCCCGTCGGCGTGAGCCGCACGCCCAGCCCTATGGTCTTCGGCTGATCGGTCTTCGGCTGATCGGTTTTCGCCTGATCCGGTTTGACTGCCATGGCTCGACGCCCTTTTATCCCTAGTGAATTCTGGCGATCAGCAGTCCGCTCATCGCGACGGTCACCAGCAGCGAAGCGCCGGCGACGATCCAGCCGGTGGCGAGCGGGTAAGCCTCGACGCGCGCATCGAGCGGCGTGTGCATCTTCTCCGAGGCCGCGACCACCGGCTCGGTGGAGTGCCATTCGTTCATGCGGCGCTCGAAGGCGGCCAGTCGGTGCGGCGCAAGCAGCATGAGGGCCCCGATGATGCTCGCAAAGGCACTGCCCGCGACGAGGACCCATTTCATCGTCTCGAGGGCGATGCCGGAGAAGAGCCAGCGCTTGAGATCCATGCCGGGGGCGTAGGTCCTGGACTGGAAGTCGAGCCGCACGAGGAGGAAATAAACCGCGATCGCACCCCCGATGACGAGGAAGGTGCCGAGCACGGGGCGTCGCCCGTCCGGCGAAGCGCGCTCCACATTGATCGGTACATCCAGCGGCGCGAGCACTTCGCGCGTCGAGACCCATCGGTTCATCCGGCGCATGAAGGCCAGCGTGGCAGTGTGATTGATCACCATCGCGCATCCCAGCGCCACGCCTGCGACGCCGCCCACCAGCAGGATTGCGATCACAGCCGGGATCACCAGCCGGTCCATCAGGTTGAAAAAAGTCATGCTCCCCTCCCTTCGTATGCTGCTTTTTTTAGAATCCCAGCGTTGGCACCACGTCCGGCGGTGCCACGCTCCACTTCTTGGGCGCTCGTCCCGCCGCGATGGCCGACAGCTCGCGGGTCAGGATTTTTCGCCACAGGATGATCGCCGTATCCGAGCGCCCCAGTCGCTCGTTGTCGCGGTCGGCGATTCGTCCCTGGCCCGCCTGCACGGCAATGTCCTGCACGATCGCCAGGTCCGGGTGCTCGACGTCGATCAGTCGCCGCCGTCCGGCCCATACGTCGTGCACGAGGTCCATGACCTTGGGTGCTTCGGCGCAGCGGCGCAGGTAATCGGCCTTCTTCTGCAGGAAGGAGTCCGCGTCCCTGCCGGTCACCTTGACCTGGCTGGTGATGAGCCACAGATGGTTTTCGTCGTCGACCGGCGTGAAGCTGAAGAAGATCTCCGACCAGCCGCCGACGCCGTCGAATCCGGCCAGCGGCGGGACCACGACACGAGTCACGTTCGGCACGTAGTGCAGGCTGATTCGCACCTTGTCGCCTTTGCGCGTGCCCAGGCGCAGCATCCCCCAGTCGGTTTCCTCGGCCGACACTTCGGGCAGCTCGGCGATTGCGGCATGCGAGCCGCCGGGCTGATGCACGAAAGCGACGTGCACTTCGTCCGCGCTGTTTTCGTAGCACTGCAGCCAGTTGCACGGTACCGTCTCGGTGTTCCACACGTGCACCAGGCTCGGATCGGAGGATGCGGGGAATGGCGGAAAGGCCGGCGGCTCGCCTTCGCCGAAATACGCGAACACGAGCCCCAGATACTCCCGCGTCGGATAGCTGCGCGCCTTTACCTTGCGCGCAAAGTTCGCGTCCTCGGCCGGCATCTCTATGCATTGCCCGGAGCACTCGAACTTCCAGCCGTGGTACAGGCAGCGCAGGGCGTCGCCCTCGACCCAGCCGAGGTGCAGCGGCGCACCGCGATGCGGGCAGCGATAGTCGAGCACCTGCGCGTGCCCCGACTCCCCCCGATAGAGCGTGAATTCCTCGCTCATGATGCGGATCGGCTTCGCATGTCCCTTGGCGAGGTCCTCGCTGCGGTGGATCGCAAGCCAGAACTGCCGCATGTATTGGCCGCCCGGCGTTCCCGGGCGCGTCGACGTGATGTCCACGCCGCGGCGCTCGGCGGGGCGTTCTTCCCGCAATGAATGCACGCTGCTCATGACCTCGCCACTCTAGCGTCAATCTTGTGTAGTGGAAACCCCGACGGGAGTTACTTACCCCGGCACGTTGATTGCTGCCTACAGGCATCTACTGCCCTGGAGGCTTGTATGGAAAAGATTCAGCAATGGCGCCGCCAGCAGGAAGGGAAGATGGGCTACATCCTGTTGTGGGCCCTCGGCGTTCCGATTCCCATCCTGTTCGTGGTTTTCCTGCTGCGCGGCTGCACCTGAGCCGCGCTCGTCGATTAATTTTTATAAGGAGATGCATATGTTTAAATCGTTCATAGCGCTTTGCGCAGTGGCTGGAGTGATGAGCCTTTCCGCGTGCTCCGGAATGGGCCGCGGCGAAACCGTAGGCACGGCCGGCGGTGCGGCTGCCGGCGGCGTCGTGGGCTCCGCCGTGACCGGCGGCAGCACGATCGGCACGCTCGGTGGCGCGGCAGTCGGCGGCTACCTCGGCCACGAGGCTGGCGCGGACTACGACAAGAAGCATCGCTAACCCGGCCTAGCCAAAAAAAGGCGCCCCAGGGCGCCTTTTTTTGCGTCCTATAATCCGCGCATGGGGAGCGTGAGTGAGCTGAACGCGGTGGCGGTCGAGCAGGCGGCGCGCATCGATCTCGCCGCGGCCTTCCGCCTGGCGGTGCGCCTGGATCTGCACGAGGGCGTGTGCAACCACTTCAGCGTCATGCTGGGAGACGGCAAGCGCTTCCTGCTGAACGGCTATGGCTTGCACTGGAGCGAGGTCACTGCGGGCAACCTGCTTGCCCTGGACGCCGACGGGCGCATCCTCGCCGGGGAAGGCGAGTACGAGAAGACCGCGTTCTATATCCATTCCCGCATCCACTTGGCGAACCCGCAGGCGACGTGCGTCCTGCATACGCACATGCCTTACGCCACCGCGCTCACGCTGCTCGAAGGCGGGCGCCTCGAAATGGTGGAGCAGAACGCGCTGCGCTTTCACGACGACATCGCCTACGACGACGTCTATAACGGCCTCGTGGTCGATACGGCCGAGGGCGACCGCCTCGCCCGCGCGCTCGGCTCGAAGCGGATCATGTTCCTCGCCAACCACGGCGTGGTCGTCGTCGGGCCGAGCATCGCGGAGGCTTTCGATTCGATGTATTACCTCGAGCGTGCCTGCCGCCTGCAGGTGCTCGCGCGCATGACCGGCGGCAAGCTGCGGCCGGTGCGGCCGGAGGTGGTGCGCAACGCCTTCTCCATGATGCGTGCCGATGCGCCGAAGTACGCCGGCGCGCACTTCAGCGCGTTGAAGCGCATACTCGATCGCGAGGAGCCCGGGTATTCTCGGTGAGCGGGTGCAGGTGCGCCCGGCGACGCCGGACGACCTGCCGGCCATCCAGTCGATCTACGCGTACCACGTGCTGCATGGCCTGGCCTCGTTCGAGGAGCAGCCGCCACCGGTGGACGAAATGCGCCGCCGTTACGACGACGTGGGATCGCGAGGACTGCCGTGGCTCGCCGCCGACTTTGGCGGCGTGCTGGCGGGATACGGTTACTGCGCGCCTTATCGCAGCCGCTCCGCGTACCGCTACTCCCTCGAGGACTCCATCTACGTGCGCCACGGATCGGAAGGCAAAGGCGTCGGCAGCGCGCTCCTGGCGGTCCTGATCGAGCGCTGCGAGGCGCTCGGCCACCGTCAGCTCGTCGCGGTGATAGGCGACAGCGCCAATGCCGCGTCGATCAACCTGCATGCCTCGTTCGGCTTCGTTCGCGTCGGCACCCTGCGCTCCGCCGGCTTCAAGTTCGGCCGCTGGGTCGACAGCGTGCTGATGCAAAGGCCGCTGGGGCCCGGGGACTCTAGCCGCCCATCGTAACGACGACCTTGCCCTTCGCCTTGCGGCTGGCGAGGAGCTCGATCGCCTCCGCCGTCCTTTCGAGGGGCAAGGTCTCCGAGACATGCGGGCGCAGCCGCCCCTCCGCGTACCAGCGCGCGAGCTGCTGCATGCTCGCGGCGAACTCGCGAGGCTCCCGGCGCGCGAAGTCGCCCCAGAAAACGCCGACGACCGCCGCGCCTTTGAGGAGCGGCAGGTTGAGCGGCAGCTTCGGGATGTCGCCGGCGGCGAAGCCGACCACGAGCAGGCGCCCCCGCCAGGCGAGGGAGCGAAACGCCGGCTCCGTATAAGGCCCGCCGACCGCGTCGTAGACGACATCGACGCCGCGCCCCTCGGTAAGCGCCTTGATGCGCTCCCGCAGATCGTCGCTCGCATAGTCGATCGTGGCATCGGCCCCATGCTCGCGGCAGACGGCCAGCTTCTCCTCGCTCGATGCGCACGCGATCACGCGTGCGCCGAGCGCCTTGCCGATCTCAATCGCGGCGAGGCCCACGCCGCCGGCGGCGCCCAGCACGAGCAGCGTCTCGCGGCTCTTTAGCGCAGCGCGGTCGCGCAGGGCGTGGTCCGAGGTGCCGTACGTAAGAACGAACGCGGCGCCGGTGACGAAGTCCATGCGCTCCGGCATCCGGATGAGGCGCGATGCGTCGGTTTTCACCTCCTCGGCGAAGGCGCCGTAGGTGGTGAATGCCATCACGCGCTCGCCCGGCCGGAACGCGCTGACGCCGCTGCCGACTTCCTTCACCACGCCGGCGAGCTCGCTGCCGGGGGAAAACGGCAGCGGCGGCTTGAACTGGTACTTGTTCTGGATGATGAGCACGTCGGGAAAGTTGACGCTCGCCGCCCTGACCGAGATCACCACCTCGCCGGCGCCGGGTTTCGGCGCCGGCAAATCCTCGATCACGAGCGATTGCGGCGGGCCGTACTGCTTGCAGACAACTGCTTTCATCCACATAGAATGCCACATGCCCACGATCAAGACCGACGATGGCGTCGCGCTGCACTACGAGGAAAGCGGGTCGGGAACCCCGGTGGTCTTCGTGCACGAGTTCGGCGGCGACGCGCGCAGCTGGGAGCCGCAGGTGCGCTACTTCTCGCGCCTTTACCGCTGCATTGCCTACAACGCGCGCGGCTATCCGCCGTCCGAGGTTCCCGAGGACTTCAACCGCTATTCGATGGAGCGCGCCCGTGATGACATCCGCAGCGTGCTCGATGGCCTGCACATCGAGCGTGCGCATGTCGTGGGCCTGTCGATGGGCGCCTTTGCCACGCTGCACTTCGGGCTTGCCTACCCGAAGCGGGCGCAGTCGATCACGTTCGCGGGCGGCGGCTATGGCTCGCACCCGGGGCATTACAAGCAGTTCCAGCAGGATTCGCGCGCCAACGCCGAGCGCATCCAGCGCGACGGCATGAAGAAATTCGTCGACAGCTATGGCCTTGGCGCGACGCGCGTGCAGCTGCAGAACAAGGACCCGCGCACCTTCAACGAGTACCTGGCGCAGTTCCACGAGCATTCCGGCCTCGGCGCCGCCAACACGCTGCTGGGCGTGCAGGTGCGCCGGCCGTCCTTCTACGATCTGGTCGAGCCGATGAAGAAGATGACCGTGCCGACTCTCCTCATGCTGGGCGACGAGGAAGAGCCGGCGCTCGAAGTGAACCTGCTCATCAAGCGCTGCGTGCCGACGGCCGGCCTCGCCGTGCTGCCGAAGAGCGGCCACGCCATCAACCTCGAGGAGCCGGCGCTCTTCAACCAGCTTCTGGAGAACTTCTTCCATCAGGTGGAGGCCGGCCGCTGGGGCGCGCGCGATGCGCGTTCGACGATCCCGTCGATCTACGGACCCTCAGGTAAGCCATGAGCCTGGTCGTCGAAAAGCGAGGAGCAGTTGGCTGGATCATTTTTGACCAACCGGCCAAGCGCAATGCGATCAACGATGCGATGTGGCGCGGCATCCCGCCCGCCCTGCAGCGCTTCGACGCCGATCCGGACGTGCGCTGCGTCGCCTTTCGCGGCACCGGCACGGAAGCGTTCGCCGCCGGCGCAGACATCTCGGAATTCGAGAAAGTCCGATCGGACCGCAGCGCGGTGGCGGAATACGACACCCTTCTCGACCAGGTGCTGCATTCGATCCAGGGTTCGCCGAAGCCCAGCGTGGCGATGATCTACGGCTACTGCATCGGCGGCGGCCTCGAGATCGCGCTCGCCTGCGACCTGCGCTATTGCGCGAGCTCCGGGCAATTCGGCATTCCGGCGGCGAAGCTGGGCCTCGCCTATAACGTGGAGGGCCATAAGCGCCTGCTGGAGACCGTGGGCCATGCGCGCGCGCGCGAGATCATGTTTCTCGGCCGGCGCTATCCGGCGGAAGAGGCATTCGCCATGGGGCTCGTGCATCGGGTGCTGCCGGATGCAGAGCTCGAGCGCTACACCGATGATGTGATTCGCACACTGTGCGACAACGCGCCGCTGGCCATCGCCAACAGCAAGAACATCATCGAAGAATTCGTCAAATCGTCGGGCAGCGCCGACCCGGCGCGCATGCGCGGGTCCATCGAGCGCTGCGCAAAGAGCGCCGACTACATCGAGGGCCGGCGCGCGTTCATGGAAAAGCGCAGGCCGCGCTTCCAGGGCCAATGAAGATCACCAACATCCGCTGCCGCGGAGTATCCGCACCGATGAAGCGCCCGCTCGCGACGAGCACCGGCAAGGTCGCCACCGCGGCGCTCCTGCTCATCGATCTCGAGACGGACGCCGGCATCGTCGGGCGCTCCTACCTCTTCGGCATCGGCCGGCAGAATCTCGCGCCGCTCGCCAAGCTGGTCGAGGTGATGACCGACATGGTGAAAGGCGACGAAGTGGCGCCCTTCGACCTCGATCGCAAGCTGCGCGCCCGCCACGCGCTCCTCGGCGTGCACAACATCATTCTCTTCGCCATGTCGGGCATCGACATGGCGGCGTGGGATGCCCTTGCCCAATCGCTCGGCCAGCCCCTCGTGCGCCTGCTGGGCGCGGCACCGCGGCCGATCCTGGCGTACAACTCCAAAGGGCTTGGCATCATGGACGCCAAGCCGCTGGCCGCGGAGGCGGTGGAGCTCGTGAACGAAGGCTTCCGCGCGGTAAAGCTGCGGCTGGGCCGGCCGGATGCGCGCGCCGACCTCGAGGCGCTGCGCGCGGTGAAAAAGGCAATCGGCCCCGACATCACGCTGATGGTGGATTTCAACCAGGCGCTCACGGTCGCCGAGGCGATCCGCCGTGGCCACATGATCGACGAGGAAGGCGGCGTGTACTGGATCGAGGAGCCGATCCGCGCGGACGATTACGCCGGTGCCGCGCGCCTTGCAGGCGAGATCGCCACCCCGATCCAGCTTGGGGAAAATTTCATGGGACCCGAGCAGATGGCGCAGGCGCTCGCTGCTGGCGCGTGCGACTACGCCATGCCGGATGCGCAACGCATCGGCGGCGTCACCGGCTGGATGCGCGCCGCCGCGCTCGCTCAAGGCGCCGGCGTCGAGATGTCGAGCCATCTTTTCCCCGAGGTGAGCTGCCATCTCCTCGCCGCCACGCCGACCTGCCATTGGCTCGAATACGTCGATTGGGCGGACCCGATCCTCAAGCAGCCGGCCGTATTGCGCGATGGCCATGTCGTGATCCCGACCGCGCCGGGCACCGGCATCGAGTGGAACGAAAGCGCGGTACAGAAGTACGCCGTTTGATGTTTGATCGGCACCTCCCGCACTGGCCGCCGGGCGTGCCGAAGACGCTCGAAGTGCCCCGCGAGAGCGTCTATTCCAATCTCGCCGCGCGCGCCGCCGAGCATCCGCAGCGCCCGGCGATCGACTTCTACGGCACGCCGGTCACCTACGGCGAGCTGAAGCGCGAAGCCGATGCGCTCGCCGGCTTCCTGCAGCAGCGCTGCGGCGTAGCGAAAGGCGACCGCGTGCTGCTCTACCTGCAGAACAGCCCGCAGTTCGTCATCGCGTACTACGCGATCCTGCGGGCCGATGCGGTCGTGGTGCCGGTCAACCCGATGAACCGCACCGAGGAGCTGCGCCACTACGTCGAGGATGCGCAGGCGCGCGCGGCGATCGTCGGACAGGAGCTTTATGAACGCATTGCGCCGCTGCCGCTCGAGCATGTGATTGTCGCGGCGTATTCCGATTTCGTGCGCACGCCGGGGGATTTGCCCATGCCGGACTTCGTGCGCGCGCCGCGCCAGGCAGTTGGCGCAATCGCCTGGCGCGACGCCATCGGGCCCGGCTTGCAGCCGGGTCCGCATCGGGCGGGCCCAGATGACCTTGCGGTGATGCCCTATACGTCGGGCACGACCGGCAAGCCGAAAGGCTGCATGCATACGCACGCCAGCGTGCAGGCGACCACGGTGCCGTATCTCCACTGGCGCGGGGATAGCGGCGAGACCGTCGTGCTCTCGGCGCTGCCGATGTTCCACGTTACCGGCATGCAGGCCGGTATGAACGCGCCGCTCTATCGCGGCGCGACCATCGTGGTGCTCTCGCGATGGGATCGCGATTGCGCCGGGATGCAGATCGCGCGCGCGAAGGTCACGACGTGGTCGGCGATCACCACCATGCTGGTCGACTTCCTCTCCAACCCGCGGCTCGCCGACTACGATCTTTCATCGCTGCGCACGCTCGGCGGCGGCGGTGCGGCAATGCCGGAGGCGCTCGCGCGCAAGCTGGAGGAGGTCATCGGCCTTCCCTATGTCGAGGGCTACGGCCTGTCGGAAACCATGGCGCCCACGCATATCAACCCGCCGCACCGGCCGAAGCGACAGTGCGGGGGCATCCCGATCTTCAACACCGACGCGCGGGTGATCGATCCCGATACGCGCCGGGAGCTGGGAGTGAACGAGGTGGGCGAGATCGTGGTCCATGGCCCGCAGGTATTCAAGGGTTACTGGCGCCAGGACGCGGCGACGCGCGACGCCTTCATCGAGCATGACGGCAAGCGTTTCTTCCGCACCGGAGATCTCGGCTACTTCGACGACGACGGCTATTTCTTCATTACCGACCGGTTGAAGCGCATGATCAACGCGTCGGGATTCAAGGTCTGGCCCGCCGAGGTGGAAGCCATGCTGTACGCGCACCCGGGCATCCACGAGGCCTGCGTCATCGGCGCGCCGGACGGTTACCGGGGCGAAACGGTGAAGGCGGTCATCGTCGCGAAGCAGCCCGGCCTCAAGGCCGAAGACGTGATCGAATGGGCTCGCACGCGCATGGCCGCCTTCAAGGTGCCGCGCCTCGTGCAATTCGTCGATCAGCTACCGAAAACCGCCACGGGGAAAATCCTCTGGCGCGAGCTACAGGAGCAGGAGCGCCGCAAATGAGATTTCTCGTCCTATCGCTCGTGCTCGTCGCGACGCCGGCCCTTGCGCAGGTCAGCGTCGAGCAGCCGTGGGCCCGTGCCACGCCGCCGGGCGCGAAGATCGCCGCGGGCTACATGGTCCTGCGCAACGCGGGCGCTGCAGACCGCCTGCTGAGCGCAACGTCACCCGCCGCGGAGCGCGTCGAGATGCACACGACCGTGCGCGATGGCGACATTGCGCGCATGCGTGAAGTCAAAGGGCACCTGGTACCGGCAAGCGGCAAGCTCGAGCTGAAACCCGGCGGCGCGCACCTCATGTTCGTCAACATCAAGGCGCCGTTCAAGGAAGGCGACAAGGTGCCGGTCGTGCTCAGGCTCGAAAAGGCGGGCGAAGTGAAGGTGGAGTTCCACGTCAGCCGCCTGGGCGCTGCGGCACATGAGCACAAGCACTAATGCGCACGATCCTGCTGCTTGCATGGCTCATCGCTGGCGCTGCGGCGGCGCAGGGCTATCCGGACCGCGTCGTTCGCGTGCTGGTCGGCTATCCGCCGGGCGGCGGCACGGACCTCGTCGCCCGCCTGGTTGCGCAGCCGCTGTCGGAGCGCTGGAAGCAGCCCGTCGTGGTCGAGAACCGGCCGGGTGCGAACGCCATCATCGCGACTGAGGCCGTGGTGAAGGCGAAGCCCGATGGCTACACGCTCCTCATGGGCTACGCCACCGAGCTCGCGCTCAATCCGGCAACGCACAAGGCGCTGCCCTACGACCCGGTGCGCGACCTCGCGCCGATTGCGCAGCTCGCGTCGGCGCCCCTGGTGCTGGCGGTGCATCCCACGCTGGCCGCGCAGAATGTGCGCGAGCTCATTGCCCTGGCGAAGGCGAAGCCGGGCGCCCTGTCGTACTCCTCCTCAGGATCAGGCAGCGTGCATCACTTCGCGGGCGAGCTCTTCAAGCTGCGAAGCGGCGCCGACATCGTGCATGTGCCATACAAGGGGTCTGGGCCCGCGACCGCCGATGCCGTTTCCGGCCAGGTCCAGGTGACCTTCGCTTCCGTGGCCTCGGTGCTGCGCTTCGTGCAGGCCGGGCGGCTGCGGGCGCTGGCGGTCACATCGCGCGAGCGCTCGCCGCAACTCGCAGACGTGCCGACGGCGATCGAGTCTGGCGTGCCGGATGTGGAGCTGACGAGCTGGTACGGCCTGCTCGCGCCGGCCGGAACGCCTGCCGATGTGATCAAGCGAGTGGCCGCCGACGTCGCGGCGGTGCTCGCCTTGCCGGAGGTGAAGAAAGGATTTGCGGCGCAGGGCCTCGACATGGCGCAAAGCTCGCCGGAGGCCTTTGCAGCGTTCATCCGCGAGGAAGCCGCCAAATACGCGCGCATCGCGCGGGCGAGCAACATCCAGCAGGAATAGCCTCAGCGCAGCAGGACGTGCGCGATCCACCACGACAGCCCGGCGATGAACGCCGAGCACGGGATCGTCAGGACCCAGGCCCAGACGATATTGCCGGCAAGGCCCCAGCGCACCGCCGACACCGATTGCGTGGAGCCGACGCCGACGATCGATCCGGTGATCGTATGCGTGGTCGACACCGGGATGCCCAGGCTGGTGGCGAGAAACAGCGTGATCGACCCGGACAGCTCGGCGCAGAAACCGCCCACCGGGCGGATCTTGGTAATGCGCTGGCCCATGGTCTTGACGATGCGCCAGCCGCCGAAGAGCGTGCCGAAGCCGATGGTCACGTAACAGGCGATCACCACCCAACCCGGGACGGACGCCTCCTTTGCCGTGTAGCCGCCGGCAATGAGGAGCATCCAGATGATGCCGATGGTCTTCTGCGCATCGTTGCCGCCGTGCCCGAGGCTGTAGAGCGACGAGGAGAAAAGCTGCATGCGGCGAAACAGGCGGTCGACCCGGCTCGGCGTCGAGCGCACGAACAGCCAGGAGATGGCGAGCATCAGCAGCGAGCCGAGAACGAAGCCGAGCAAGGGCGAAATGAAGATGAAGGCTACGGTCTTGAGGATGCCCGCCGGTATAAGCGCCCATGTGCCCGCCTTGGCGACGCCGGCGCCCACCAGGCCGCCGATGAGGGCGTGGGACGAGGAAGAGGGGATGCCGTAATACCAGGTGATGATGTTCCAGGAGATGGCGCCGGTGAGGGCGCCGAGGATCACGTAATGGTCGACGATCCCCTGGTCGATGATCCCCTTGCCCACGGTGCTCGCCACGCTGAGGTGGAAGACGAACACCGCCACGAAGTTGAATACCGCGGCGAGCGCGACTGCCTGGTAGGGCTTCAGCACGCCGGTGGACACGACGGTGGCAATGGAGTTCGCCGCGTCGTGGAAGCCGTTCATGAAGTCGAACGCGAGCGCCACGATGATCAGGCCGACCAGGATGCCGAAGCTCATCTGGCCCGCGAATCCGTCCACTCAGGAATTCTCTAGGACGATGCCTTCGATGACGTTCGCCACGTCCTCGCAGCGATCGGTGATGGATTCGAGGAGATCGTAGATCACGCGCAGCTTCATCACCTGCTTGAGATCGTTCTCCTCGCGGAACAGCTTGGAGAGCGCCGAGCGCATCACGCGATCGGCGTCGGACTCCAGCCGATCGATCTCCTCGCAGAGCTTGAGTATCGCGTCCGAGCGCTTGACGTTGGTGAGAAGGCCGACCACCGCCTTAACGCGATCGCACGACATCTGGCAGATCTCGGCGAGCTGCTTCGCTTCCGGCGTCACGCGGCGAAGGTCGTAGAGCGCAACCGACTCGGCGACGTCCTGGATGAGATCCAGGATGTCGTCCATTGCATTGATCAGCTGGTGGATCTGGTCGCGGTCGAACGGCGTGATAAACGTCTTGTGCAGCAGGGTGATGGTTTCGTGCGTGATCTTGTCGGCGGCGCGCTCAGCGGCGTCGATGCG
>DATLDY010000310.1:0-14082 GCA_035525655.1 Burkholderiales bacterium | reverse complement strand
TGATGCCGATGGACTGGCGGTAGTTCCAGATCTCTTCCGGCTCGGGGTTGAGCCAGATGCACTTCGAGTACACCTCGGTGACGCGCTTGACCCACACTGCGCCGGGCTCCTCGTTGAAGTACTCGACCGAGCCGCCGGGCTGCAGGATCTCGTACGGGCTCATGGTGGCATCGCCGACGAAGATGACCTTGTAGTCGTGGCCGTACTTGTGCAGGAGATCCCAGGTGCGCGTGCGCTCGGAGTGGCGCCGCCGGTTGTCCTTCCACACGAAGTCGTACATGCAGTTGTGGAAGTAGTAGAACTCCAGGTGCTTGAACTCGGTCTTCGCCGCGGAGACGAGCTCCTCGGCGAGCTTGATGTGGTCGTCCATGGTGCCGCCGATGTCCATCAGCATCAGCACCTTGATGGCGTTGCGCCGCTCGGGGCGCATGTGGATATCGAGATACGCCTTTCTTGCCGTCGAGGTAATCGTGTTCTCGAGGTCGAACTCGTCCGGCGCGCCCTGCCGCGCGAACTTGCGCAGCCTGCGCAGGGCAACTTTGATGTTGCGCGTGCCGAGCTCGACCGAGTCGTCGAGGTTGCGGTACTCGCGCTGGTCCCACACCTTGACCGCGCTGCGGTTGCGGCCCTTGTCCTGGCCGACGCGCACGCCTTCCGGGTTGTAGCCGTAGGCGCCGAAGGGCGAGGTGCCGCCGGTCCCGATCCACTTGTTGCCGCCCTGGTGGCGGCCTTTCTGCTCCTCGAGGCGCTGCTTGAGCGTCTCCATCAGCTTTTCCCAGCCGCCGAGCGC
Source organism: Burkholderiales bacterium (assembly GCA_035525655.1). GTDB lineage: Bacteria > Pseudomonadota > Gammaproteobacteria > Burkholderiales > SG8-39 > SCGC-AG-212-J23. The sequence goes on along the minus strand of DATLDY010000310.1, from coordinate 13,292 downwards.
CTCGATCTGCTTCTTCTCTTCCTCGGAAAGCGTGAGCTCGACCTGCTTCAGCAGCCATTCGAGCGGGATCTGCGCCTCGATGCCGGGAATGGTCTCGACGCCTTCCCAGAATTCGGCGAACGCGCGATCGAACTTGTCGTAATTCGCCTCGTCCTTCACCAGCGCGGTGCGCGAAAGGTAGTAGAACTGGTCGATCGACGGCTCGATCACCTTCTTCTCCATCGCCTCGAGCAGCGTCAGGTACTCCTTGATGGAGACCGGCAGCTTGTGGCTCTTGAGCTTGAGGAAGAAATCGATCAGCATCGCGGCGCCTATTCTATTCCCCGGGACCCCGCGCTCCGGGATCCGCAATAAATCGTCAAGGGTCATGCAATCTCGCGCTTTTCCGCCACGATAGCGCCTATGACGTGCCGTATCCTGAATCAGGATCTGATCGCCGAGATCCGCCGCATCGAGCAGGCGAGCGGCCAGCACGGCATCTTTGCCAACTGCGTGCGCAACCTGGACTCGACCATAGCCGCATTCGGCACCGCGTTTGCCGCGTGCGTGGCTCGCGGGGATAAGAAGGGGGCCACGCTGGCCGCCCATACGCTGAAGGGATCGTGCCGGCAGCTAGGCGCCCAGGCGCTGGGCGACGTTTTCGCGGACATCGAGCGCTGCGCTAACGAGGCCGACTACGCCGAGGCGCAGCGAACGTTCGAACACAGCGCGCGCCTGATCGCCGAATCGCTCGAGGCGCTGAAGCAGGCTTAGCGCCCGGCGCGCTGCAGCGCCACGGAACCCTTGATCTGCGTGCGGTGCATCACCCGTCGCGCGCGCGGATCGAATGCGTCACGGCGATGCATCGTCGTGCGGTTGTCCCAGAGCACCAGATCACCCACCGCCCACTGGTGGCGATAGACCGCGCTCTCCACGTACGACCACAGCTGGTCGAGCACGCGCTCTGACTCGTCGAGCTCGAGGCCGACCACGTAGGCATTGCGTCGGCGCCCGAGGTACAGCGCCGCCTCGCCGGAGACCGGATGCGCAATGATCACCGGGTGCGGCGTGCCTATCGACGAGCGCGGGTCGTCGGAGGGCGTCAGACCCTTGCGCACGGTCCCGCCCGAGTCGTAGGTGCCATCGTGCTTGATGTCGAGGTTGCGGACCTCCTCGACAAGGGACCTAGGCATCCGGGCGAGCGCCGCTTTCATGCTGCAGAAGCACGTATCGCCGCCCGTGGGCGGGATCTCGAGCGCGTACAGCATCGATGCGGGCGGCGGCACCGTGGCGTAACTCATGTCGGTATGCCAGGCCGCTTCGCCGTCGCCGAGCGCGCCGATCGGCTCGCCCTTGTCGTCGAGCACGTTGGAGACGATGTACACCTGCGGGTATCCGGGAGGGGACTTGCGCCCGGCGCCCTGGTTGGGCGGCGAGTCGAGCGCGCCGAAATGCCGCGAGAACGAAAGCAGATCGTCGTCGCTTAGCCGCTGGTTGCGGAAGACGAGCACGTCGTGGCGATACCAGGCGCGCTTGATCGAGTGCATCTGCGCGTACGAGACCGCCGCCAGATCGACGCCGCGCACTTCAGCACCGACAGCGCCCAGTGCACGAACTTCCAGTTCCAGTACCGCTGCCATGTCTTCTCCCGCGAGGATTTTTACCATCTTAGACAAAGACCTGGCGCGTGAAACGCAAAAGTGGGTCAGGACTGTGTTGGCCGCTTTCCGGCAACGGATACTACGCGCCGACCGAACAACGCATATCAGGCGAGGAGGCTTCACGGTGGCAGACATGGTGCTCGTGCTGTGCATTCTGATGAGCGCGTACTTCATACGCGGCATCACCGGCTTCGGCTCGGGCCTGATCTCGGTGCCGTTGATCGCGCTCTCGCAGCCACTGCACTTCGCCATCCCGCTCGTGCTCGCGCTGGATTTCACGGCGTCGGTGGTGCTCGGCAGCACGAACAACAAGAAAGCCAACTGGACCGAGATCAAGGTGCTGCTGCCCGCCGGGATGATCGGCGCCTGCATTGGCGCGTTCGCGCTGCTCAACCTGCCGACCAAGCCCGTGCTCATCGCCCTGGGGGCTTTCACCATGCTGGTCGGTTTCCGCAACATTTTCGGCATGCAGCCGGCCGGCCAGTTGTCGCGCTCGTGGGCCATTCCCGCCGGCCTCGCTGGCGGCGGCGCCGGGGCGCTCTTTGGCGTCGGCTCGCCCCCTTACATCATCTACCTCACGCGCCGGCTCAAGGACAAAAGCGAGGTGCGCGCCACGTTCTCGTGGCTGATCGCAATCGATGGCGGTTTCCGCCTCGGCTTGTTCCTGCTTGCGGGCCTGCTGTTCGAGCCGAGGCTGCAGCTGGCGTACGTGCTTGGCCTGCTGCCGATGGCGGCCGGCCTGTACATGGGGAACAAGGTGCACATGGACATGACCAGCGCGGGCATGTTGCGCGTGGTGGGAACGCTGCTCGTGCTCAGCGGATCGATGCTGTTCCTGAAAGTCGGAGTCTGACGACATGGAGCGAACGATGATGGCGAGACTGTTTGGCCGCACCGCCCTGCTCGCGGTGGCACTCATCGCGCTTCACACCCCGACCGCAGCGGCGCAGCGCGCGCACAGCTTCTACGTGCTGCATCAACGCACGGTCTCCCTGACCGCGCAATATTGGAACCCCATCCTGACGTACCTCAGCGCGAAGAGCGGGGTCCCGCTCGAGCTCAGGCTCGCGAAGACCGCGAGGGACGGAAACGCGATCGCTGAAACCGGCGGCTACGACTTTCAGTACACGAACCACTTCTTCACGCCCGAGCGCGACCGCCTGGGCTGGAAGGTCATCGCGCGCCCGGCCGGCCCGGGAATCAGCTCGCAGATCGTGGTGCCGCTCGATTCGCCGATCAAGACGCTCAAGGAGCTCGACGGCAAGGAAGTCGCCTTCGTGACCCCGGACGGCTTCACGGGCTACTGGCTGCCCATGGATGCGCTGCTGCGCGCCAAGGTCAACGTCAAAGTCATCTTCACCGGCAACCAGGAGGCTTCCTCCGCCCAGCTGCGCATCAACAAGGTAGCGGCCGCCGGCGTCAACAGCTCGGTGATGGCGCGCTACGGGCGGCGCGAGAGCTTCGAGTACCGCGCGCTGTGGAGCTCGGAGGTCTTTCAGGACCTGTGCATCATGGCCAACCCCAAAATGCCGGCCGACAAGGTGGCGGCGGTGCGGGCCGCGCTGGTCGGCATGGCAAGCGATCCGGAAGGCCGCAAGGTCCTGCAGGACGGCGCCGACCTCCTGAAGATGAATAGTGAGCTCGGCTTCGTCGCGGCCGATGACCGCCAATACGACAACTATCGCAAGTTCTACAAGAGCACCCAGGTCAAGTGATGACGCGCACCCTGCGATTCTTGAAGGACCTCGGGCTCATCTCGCGCCTGATGCTGGCTGTCGGCGTTGCCATCGTCGCGGGTGGCGGCGTGCAGACGGCACTGCTGCTGGCCGAAGGGGCGGCCGAGCATTCGGCTCGCCTGCGTGTGGTGCAGAAGGAGACCCTCGTGTTCCTCGCGCCGCTGGTGGCGGACCAGGCGCTCCTGGGCGATTACGCGGCGATCGACCAGCTTCTCAACCAGCAGGTGAAAAAGGGCGAGGTCGACAGCTTCACGTGGACCGACCGCGACGGCAAGCGGATCTTCGCGCAGGACGTGCCGGACAAGCTCGACGCGCCGAACTGGTTCGCCCGGGTCGCCTCCATCGAGCACGAGACGCAGAGCGTCGAGGTGACCGCCGGCGGCGTCGGCTACGGCACGCTCAGCGCCAACATGACGCCGGTCAAGGCGACGAACCGCCTATGGTCCCAGTTCATCAAGCAGCTGCAGATCGTCGCCGTGACGCTGCTGCTCATGCTGCAGTTCATCTGGCTCATTTTCCGCGGCAACCTCGGCACGCTGCGCATGCTCGCCGAGGGCGCCAACCGCTTCAGCCAGGGCGATCATGCGGTGCGCATCGAGGCCGCGGGCGCACCGGAAGTGGGCCTCGCCGCCGAGGCCTTCAACAACATGGCGAACAATATCGAGAGCCTGATCGCCTCACTCGGCCAGAGCGAGGCGAAGAACAAGCTTCTCGCGACGATCGTCGAGCAGTCGAGCGAGGCCATCTGGACCACGGATCTGGGCGGCCGCATCACTACCTGGAACTCCGGCGCCGCGGCCATGTTCGGCTATGCGCCTGCAGAGGCGATCGCACACAGCCTGAAGCTCGGCGATGCGTCGCCGCAGGAGGAAGAAGCGCACCTGCGGCGCCTCGTCGCCGGCGAGAGATTCTCCTACGAGGCCCGGGCCCGCACGCGATTGGGGTCGACGCTCGACGTCCAGGTCGCCGTTGCGCCATTGCTGGACGACGCGAACCGCTGCATCGGTCGGATCGCGGTGGCGCGCGATGTCACGCAGCACAAGCGCAGCGAGGAGGCGCTACGTCTCGCCCGCGAGGCGGCGGAAGCGGCGAGCCTCGCCAAGAGCTCGTTCCTCGCGCGCATGAGCCATGAGATCCGCACGCCGATGAACGGCGTGCTCGGCATGACGGAGCTCCTGCTGGAGACCGGCCTCACGGCCACGCAGCGCAAGTACGCCGAGACGGTGCAGCGCTCGGGCAAGAACCTGCTCGGCATCATCAACGATCTGCTCGACTTCTCGAAGATCGAGGCGGGCAAGCTCGAGCTCGAGCACGTCGACATGGATTTGCGCCGCACCATGGAGGACATCGTGGAGCTCCTCGCCGAGCGCGCGCACAGCAAGGGTCTCGATCTCGCCTGCAGCATTCCTGCCGAATTGTCCGCGCACGTGAAAGGCGATCCGCTGCGCCTCGGGCAGATCCTGACCAATCTGCTGGGCAACGCGATCAAGTTCACCGAGGAAGGATCGGTGGTGGTGCGTGTCGAGAGCGTCGCCGAGACCGATCGCGACGTGACCATGCGCTTCGACGTGGTCGATACCGGCGTCGGCATCAGCGCCACGGCGCAAACGCGCATTTTCGAGGAGTTCTCGCAGGTCGACGGCTCCACGACGCGCAAGCATGAGGGCTCCGGGCTTGGCCTCGCCATCAGCAAGCAGCTGGTGGAGATGATGGGCGGCATGATCAACGTGAAATCCGAGCCTGGCGTGGGGTCGACCTTCTGGTTCACCGCCACCTTCGAGAAGCAGGCGACGCCGCTCGCGCTGCCGCCGGCCGCGCCGATCGGCCTCCTTACGGGAGTGCGTGCGCTGGTCCTGGAAGCGAGTCCGACGCACCGCGGCATCCTGCAGGCGCAGATGACCAACTGGCAGATGAGCCTGCGGCTGGCTGATAGCCCGAGGCAGGCCATCGAGCTGCTCGCCGAAGCCGCGTCGCGCAGCGTGCCTTATGACATGGCGGTGATCGACTTCGGACTGCCGGGCCTCGACGCATTCGAGCTCGCCCGCAGCATTCGCGCGCGCGCCGACATCGGCAAGGTGCGCCTGGTCATGCTGACGCGCCGCCATTCGGACATGCGTCCCGCGCATGACGCCGGCTTCAATGCGTGCCTGGTGAAGCCGGTGCGGCAGACGACGCTCTACGATTCGCTCGTGAACGTGATGTCGGGGCGCTCACAGGAAGCTCTCGCCGCGCAAGCGCTGCCCAAACCGAGCGCGGCGCCCACCGCATCCGTGCGCGGCAACATCCTGCTCGTCGAGGACAACGTCATCAATCAGCAGGTGGCGCTCGGCATCCTGCAGATTTCCGGCTACAGCGTCACCGTCGTCGCCAACGGCCGCGAGGCGCTCGATGCCTGCGCGCAAGAGTCTTTCGACCTGATCCTGATGGATTGCCACATGCCGGAGATGGACGGCTTCGAGGCGACGCGCGCCATCCGACTGCGCGAGCGGATCGCCGGCGGGCGGCGCATTCCGATCATCGCGCTCACGGCGAACGCCATGACGCGCGACCGCGAGGAATGCCTCGACGCGGGAATGGACGAACACCTGAGCAAGCCTTTCAACATGCTTGCCCTGCAGGAGCTGCTCGAGCGCTGGATGGCGCATGCCAAGACGGGCAGCGCAGCCCGCGCGGGGCCTGTAATAGAACCCGAGCCCCAGCCGGAACGCGCGCTGGACCGCGGCGTGCTCGACCAGCTGGCGAAGGTGCGCACCAATGGCCGGCCGGAGCTGCTCACGCGCGTGCTCGAGGTCTATCTCGCCGAATCGCCGGCGCTGCTGGAAAAGCTGAAGGACGCGGCTCGCGCGGGCGACGCGCCAACGCTTGCCGCCTCCGCGCATTCGCTGAAAGGATGCAGCGCCAACGTGGGCGCCACGGCGCTCACGCGTTCGTGCGCCGAGGCCGAGGATTACGCGCGTCGTGCCGAAACCGAGCAGGCGCGACGTTGCGTGGCGAAGATCGAAAGCGAGCACCGCTCGGTGCAAAACGCATTGCTGTCGGAAATCGAGAGTCTCGCTGCGAGCAACGCCTGAAAAGGGAATTTTCGTGAAAAAAACCGTACTCCTGTTCCTGGGTCTTTTCGCCGTCACGGCCGCTCACGCGGCCGATTGGCCGGCGAAGCCCGTGCGCTTCATCGTGCCGTATCCGCCCGGCGGCGGCACCGACGTGATCGCACGCATCGTGCAGCCGCGCCTGTCGGAAGCGCTCGGCCAGCCCGTCGTAATCGACAACCGCGGCGGCGCCGGTGGCGCGCTCGGTACGGAGGCCGCGGCCAAGGCAGCCCCGGACGGGTACACGTTCCTCTTCACGCTGTCTTCGCACACGATCAACCCGCTCCTCTACAAGGTCGCCTTCGATATCGAGCGCGATTTCACGCCGGTCACGCTGATCGTGAGCGTGCCGCAGCTAATCGTGGCGTACCCCGGCGCAGGCCTCGAGAGCATGGACGACGTCGTGGCTAGTGCGAGATTGCACCCCGGCAAGCTCGCGTTCGCCTCGGTGGGCAACGGCACGCCGTCGCACATCGCCGGCGAGCTGCTCAAGCTGCGCACCGGCATCGACATCCTGCACGTGCCCTACAAGGGTGGCGGCCCGGCCGTGGCGGACACCCTGGGCGGGCAGGTGCAGCTCCTCATGGTGACGATGCCGGCCGCGATCGGGCATGTCCGCGCGGGCAGGCTGACCGCGCTCGCCGTGACCACGCGCAAGCGCAACCCCGGCGCGCCGCAGATTCCGACCGTCGCCGAGGCGCTGAACCTTCAGGGCTACGAGGTCGACTCGTGGTATGCGCTGTTCGCGCCGGCCAAGACCCCGAAAGCGGTCGTAGGGCGCATGCAAAAGGAAATCGCGCGCGTGATCGAGCTGCCGGATGTAAAGCAGCGTCTGCTTGAGCAGGGCGGCGACACGGTCGGCTCCACGCCGGAGGAGCTCGACAAGGTCGTCAAAGGCGAGCTTTTGAAGTGGACCGACGTTATCCGCGAGGCGCGCATCCGGGCCGATTGAGGCGGCGGGCCCGCCCTCGACATGTCGAGGGCGATGTCGAAGAATGATGTGATGCCATTTCGCGTCGGATACCTCGACCGGCCGATGCACCCGGCCTTCGACCAGACGGTGAGGGGCAACCCATCGCTCACCGTCGAGCGCATCGCCGTCAACCAGCCGCACGACGAGATCATGGCAGCGCTCAAGCGCTGCCACGGTTACTACGTGTCGGCATCGCAGGACGAGATCGCAGCGCCGTTCTACGCCAAGGGACCGCTGATCGAGCAGCTGCCGCAACTACTCCTCGTGTGCAGCTTCGGCGCAGGCTACGACACTGTAGACGTCGATGCGTGTACGCGTGCCGGCATTCCGGTCGTCAACCAGGCGGGCGGCAACGCCGAGGGCGTAGCCGAGCACGCGCTCGGGCTGATGCTCGTGCTGCTCAAGCGCATTCCCGAAGCGCACGCTGGGCTGAAGGCCGGCATGCAGGGACGCAAGGAAGCGTTCATGGGCCGCGAGCTCATCGGGCGGACGGTGGGCATCGTCGGTCTGGGCCACGTCGGGTCGCGCATCGCGCAGCTGGTCCGCTTCCTGAACTGCCGGGTGCTCGCCCATGACCCGTACCTGGACGCCGCCACCTGCAAGGCGCGCGGCGCCGAGAAGGTGGAGCTCGCACAGCTCCTCGCCGAATCGGATGTGGTCAGCGTGCATTGCCCGCTCACCAAGGACACGCGCGGCCTGTTCGATGCCAAGGCGTTCGCCGCGATGCGCCGCGGCGCCATTTTCGTCACCACCGCGCGCGGCAGCATCCACGACGAGACCGCGCTGCACGAGGCGCTCGTCTCCGGGCAGATCGGCGGCGCGGGCCTGGATGTCTGGGCGAAGGAGCCGCCGCGGCCCGAGCATCCCCTGCTGTCGCATCCGGCGGTCCTCGCGTCGCCGCATACCGCGGGTGTGACACACGAGAGCCGCGAGCGCGTTGCGCGCATGGCGGCGGAAGCCTTCATCGATGCGGCGGCGGGGCGCGTGCCGCCGCGCGTGCTCAATCCCGAGGTACTGCCGCGCTACAAGGAGCGCTGGGCTGCGGCCTTCGGCACCGTCAACGCGAAGTAACGCCCAGCCGCCTTCGCACGGCAGCGTCGATGTCGCGGATCTCGGGATCCGCGGGCGCGAGCTTTCGCGCCGCCTCGCAATCGGCCAGGACGTCGGCCGCCGGGTAAGCCATCTGCGATTTGGCGTAGCAGCGCTTGGCGCGCGCCGACGCGTGATTGGGCTCCAGCTCCACGGCGCGCTGCAGGTCGGGCAACGCCTCGTGCGGCTGGCGCAGCTCCAGGCGCAGCGTTGCGCGTCCCACATAGCCTTCGGCAATGCGCGGATTAAGTGCGATCGCGCGATCGAAGTCCGCCAGCGCCAGGCTGGCCCGGCCGGCGCCGCGGTGCAGCTCGCCGCGATTGATGTAGGCGCGCTCAACATAGGGTGCGCGCAGGTCGGTGTTCTTGCGTACGGCGTCGTCCCAGAGCTTCAGCGGGTCGGAAAACGTTTCGATACGCTCGCGCGCGAGCACGGCCAGCACCAGGCAGCCGACGATGAGCAGTGCAGGGCGCCCCTTCGCTGGCAGGAGCGCGGGTAACGCGATCGGCAGGCCGCTCATCCAGAGGTAGCTTCTATAGAGGACGAAGGGCTCCTGCGCCCGGATGGTGGCGAACTCCGTGAGCGCGAGGAGCCAGGGATAGAGCAACCCGAGACCTGCCAGGCCCATGGCGCCGCGCCGGCGCAGCAGCAGGAAGGCCACGATCGGATAGGCGAGAAACCCGATGAAGCCCAGCGTCTGCGGCCAGGCGAGGAGCTCATGCGGAAAGCCGACGCGCAGGTCGATGGACATCCAGCATGGGCAGGGGATGAGCCATGTGACGAGGTAGCGGAAGAAGAGGTACCCCTGGTTGATGATGCTCAGCGAATAGGCGAGCGCGCCGATATCCTGCGCGAAGGGCTCGTAGGCGCTGCCGATGAGCGTACGGGCGCGATACACGGTGGCCGCCGCCGCCAGCGCCATGAGGATGAGCACGTAGCGCAGCTGATAGAGCGGTGTGCCACGGAGGAGGAGCGCCATTGCCACCGCGACAGCTGGCAGCATCACGGCGTGCTCCTTGGATATCACGGCGAGGAAATAGAGCGCGGCGGCGGCCAGGTGCCACCGCAAGAATTGGCGCAGGAGGCCTTCGAGCACGCACCACAGCGCGGCAATCGAGAACAGCGTGGCCATGATGATCGAGCGCTGCGTCAGGTAGGCGACGCCGTACACCGCTACCGGGTGCAGCGCAAAGGCGAGGGCGCCGAAGAACGCCATGCCTCGTGCATCGGCAAGCACTGCGCGGAACAGGCGCTGCAGAAAACCAAACAGCACGATCGCCGTGGCTCCGTGCAGCACGACATTCGCCAGCCGCTCGGCGGCGAGATGGGGGCCGATCCAGCGAAACGTCTCGTCGGCCAGCCAGCGGTGAAGGCCGGCGCCGACCGACGGGACGTAGGTCAGGTCATCGAATACGCGCGGGTAGTGAAAGGTGCCGGCGTAAAGCGCGAGCACCGCCGCCGGCAGCGCGATCCACGGCAGCCGCGAGCGCGTCGCGGCTACTCCACCTTTGCGCCGGAGGCTTTGACCATCACGCTCATCCGCTCGGTCTCCTTGCGGGTGAGCGCATTCATCTCCTCCGGCGTCATGGCCATCGGCACCATGCCCTGGCTGGTCATGTTCTTCTCGACGAACGCCGCATCCCTGAGGATGCCGTTCACCGTGCCGTTCAGCTTCATCACCACCTCGCGCGGCGTGCCCGCCGGCGCGAGGAAGGCGTACCACGCGCCCATGTCCATTTCCTTGAAGCCGGCCTCGGTAAAGGTGGGCACCTCGGGTGCGAGCGGCACGCGCTTGTCGCCGCTGACGCCGAGCACCTTGAGCTTTCCGCTCTTGAGGTGGCCCTGGATCGTCGGGAACGCGGGAAACGTGAGGAGGACCTGGCCGCCGAGCACGTCGTTCACCGCCGGGCCGGCCCCCTTGTAAGGCACGTGCACGAGGTCGGTCCCGGTCAGGGTCTTGAACATCTCGCCCATGATGTGCGGCTGGCTGCCGGCGCCGAAGGAGGCATAGCTCAACTGCCCCTTGCGGGCCTCGATATAGGCGACGAGCTCCTTCAGCGTGCTCGCCGGCACGTTCCCATTCACGACCAGGGCGAGCGCAACGTAGGTGACCGGCGCAACCGGGACGAAGTCGCGCTGCACGTTGTAGCTGAGCGTCGGGAAGAGCACCGGGTTCAGCACGAAGGTCGCGTCGTTCGTGAAGAGAAGGGTGTAGCCGTCGGCCGCCGACCTCGCGACCGCGTCGGCGCCGATCGCCGTGTTGCCGCCAGTGCGGTTCTCGACGACGACCGGCTGGGCGAGCACCTCCGACATCCGCTGGCCCATCTGCCGCCCGACGATATCCGTTGTCCCGCCGGGCGCATAAGGGACGATGATGCGGATCGGCTTCGACGGGAACGTCTGTCCCAACGCCGTTGCCGCAAACAGGCAAGCAATGAGCGCGACCAGGCGCCGCATCAGTTCTGCTCCTTGAATCCGATCGCCGTCACCACCTTGCCCCATTTCGCCTGCTCGCTCTCGAGGAATTTCCCGTACTCCTGCGGCGTGGTGGGTGAAGCGATGCCACCCACCTTGGCGAATTGCTCGCCCACGGCCGGAGACTTGATGGCGTTGACGGCGGCGGTATGGACGCGCCGCTGAATGTCCGGCGGCGTGGCCGAAGGCATGATCAGGCCATACCAGTTGTCGGATGTGACGTTCGGATAGTTGCCTTCGGCGGTCGTCGGCACATCAGGCAGGGTGGGCGCGCGCTGTGCGCTCGTGATGGTCAGCGCCTTCAGCTTGCCGCTGCGGATGTGCGAAAGCAGCACCGGGACGTCGAAGATTCCCATCTGCACCTGGCCGCCCAGCAGGTCCGTCACCGCGGGCGCGGCGCCTTTGTACGGCACGTGCACGATGTCGATCTTGGCTTCCGCCTTGAGGAGCTCGCCCGCCAGGTGCGTGATGCTGCCGGCGCCCGCGGAGCCGAAGTTCACCTTGCCGGGATTCGCCTTCGCATAGGTGATGAGCTCGGCGAGGCTGTTAACCGGCACGGACGGGTGGATCGCCAGCACCTCCGGCACGCGCACGGCAACGGTGATGAGCGCGATGTCCTTCTTGATGTCGTAAGAGAGCTTCGAGAAGGAGAAGGGCGCAATGACCAGCGGCGAGGCGCTGTTGAACACCATCGTATAGCCGTCGGGCGTCGCCTTCACGCCGCGCTCGACGCCGAGCACGCCGCCGACGCCGCTCACGTTCTCGACGATCACCGGCTGGCCGAACTCGCCCGCCATGCCCTGCGCAAGCGAGCGCCCGAAGATGTCGGCCGGCCCGCCCGCCGGGAAGCCGATGATCATCCGCACCGGCTTGGCGGGATAGGTCTGCGCCCACGCGAGGATCGGCAGCAGCAGCACGAGCTTGAGCAAATTCATTTCATCTCCCTGTTAGTCGCAGCGGACGGTCATGCCGCCGTCGACGACGATTTCCGTGCCGGTGATGAAGCGTGCCTCGTCCGAGGCGAGGAACAGCACCGCGTTCGCCGTGTCGCGCCCGTCGCCGGCAAAGCCGATCGGGATCCGGCGCACGCGAGTTTTCAACAGCGCTTCCACGTCTCCACCGGCGCGTTGGCCCGCAAGCCGCGCTTCGACCATCGGCGTGTGCAGTTGTCCGGGAACCACGGTGTTTACGCGGATGCCTTTCGGCGCGTATTGCACGGCCACCACGCGCGAAAGCTGGATCACGCCGGCTTTCGTAGCGGCGTACGCGACCTGGGCGGAGCCGCTCCAGCGGATGCCCGAAACCGAGGCGATGTTGACGATCGCGCCAGAGCCCTGCCGCTCCATCACCGGCAGGACGTATTTGCAACCGAGGAACACGCTCTTCAGGTTGTGGTCGACCTGCGCGTCCCAAACTTCCTCGGACATCTCGACGGGCCCGCCCGGGGCCGAGCCGCCGACGTTGTTCACGAGGATGTCGATGCGCCCGAAGCGCTTCACGCAGGCATCGACCATCGCTCCCACCGCGGCGCGATCGGTGACATCGCACACGTGGCTGGCGATGCCGGGCGCCTTGGCGAGCGTCTCTTCCATGCTGGCCGCATTGCGGTCCACGGCAAAAACCTGCGCGCCTTCTTCGACGAAGCGCACCGCGGTGGCGCGGCCGTTCCCCCAGCCGGGGCCGATGCAGCCGGCGCCGGCGATCAGCGCGACCTTGCCCTTAAGCCGCGAACCCATACAGGCGCCGGGGATTGTCGACCAGCACCGCCTGCCGTTGCACCTCGCTCGGCGCCGTCTCGGCGAGGACATCGACGAGGTCGCCGTCGTCGGGCACCTCAGCCAGGTTCGGATGCGGCCAGTCGGTGCCCCAGACCGCGCGATCGCCGAACTCGGCGACCAGCTTGCGCGCGAACGGAACCGCATCCTTCCACGGCGCACTCTGGCGCGAGATGCGCTCCGGGCCGCTGACGTTTACCCAGACGTGCTTATGCTTCAGGAGCGCAAGCAGCGCCTGGAAATCGGCGTGCTCGATCCCTTTGGAGGCATCGACGCGGCCCATGTGGTCGATCACCACGGGCACCGGTGAGCGCGCCAGCGCCGGGCTCAGCTCCGCGATGCGCGGACCATCCATGTGGATCTGCAGATGCCAGCCGATCTCGGCGAGGCGCTTCGCCATCGCCATCACATCGTCGATGCGATCGCCTTTGCCGAGGTGGCCCATGTAGTGGAAGCGCACGCCGCGGAAACCGTGCGCATCCAGCTCCTTTAATTGCGCCGTAGGCGTCGATGCG
>DATLDY010000301.1:0-27464 GCA_035525655.1 Burkholderiales bacterium | reverse complement strand
CAAGCCGGAGCTCGTGGAGAAGTACCCGACCCACGACGACGTCAAGGTGCTGTGGCGGCTGCCGACCCTGTTCAAGTCGCTGCAGCAGCAGGCGGTCAAGGACGAGGTGCACAAGAAGTTCCCGCTGATCCTGACCAGCGGCCGCCTGGTGGAGTACGAGGGCGGTGGCGAGGAGACGCGCTCCAACCCGTGGCTCGCCGAGCTGCAGCAGGACGGTTTCTGCGAGATCAACCCGAAGACCGCGGCCGATCGCGGCGTGCGCAACGGCGAGTACGTGTGGGTCAGCACGCCGGGGAGGACCCCGGGCGGCGGCAACGTGCGCCTGAAGGTGAAGGCCAAGGTGACCGAGGGAGTCGGAGCGGACACGATCTTCATGCCGTTCCACTTCTCCGGCTGGTGGCAGGGCGAGGACATGCTGCCCTACTACCCGGAAGGCGCGGCGCCGATCGTGCGGGGTGAGGCGGTGAACACCGCCACCACGTACGGCTACGACCGGATCACGATGATGCAGGAAACCAAGACGACGCTTTGCCAGGTCGCAAAGGCATAAGGGGATAAGCCATGGCGAGAATGAAATTTCTGTGTGACGCCGAGCGCTGCATCGAGTGCAACGGCTGCGTAACCGCATGCAAGAACGAGAACGAGGTGCCGTGGGGCGTGAACCGCCGCCGCGTCGTCACGCTGAATGACGGCGTGGTGGGTGCGGAGAAGTCGATCTCGGTCGCCTGCATGCACTGCTCGGATGCGCCCTGCATGGCGGTCTGCCCGGTGGACTGCTTCTACCGCACCGACGACGGCGTGGTGCTGCACGACAAGGATCTTTGCATCGGCTGCGGCTACTGCTTCTACGCCTGCCCGTTCGGCGCGCCGCAGTTCCCGCAGGCGGGCGCCTTCGGCCTGCGCGGCAAGATGGACAAGTGCACGTTCTGCGCCGGCGGCCCCGAGGCCGATCGCAGCGACGCGGAATTCCAGAAATACGGCCGCAACCGCCTTTCCGAGGGCAAGCTCCCGGCGTGCGCCGAGATGTGCTCCACCAAGGCGCTTCTCGGCGGCGACGGGGATGTGATCGCCGACATCTACCGCGAGCGCGTGCTGCGCCGTGGCCGCGGCGCCGATCTATGGGGCTGGAGCTCCGCCTACGGCCTGCCGGGCCAGAAGCCCGGCGCCGCCCCCACGCAGCCCCAGCAGCCCGCACCGACGAGCGGCAAGTCATGAGCCGCTGGCTGCCTTGCCTCGCGATCGCTGTCATCGGCCTCGCCGCGTGCAGCGAGAAGGAGCAGGTCGCGGACTACAAGCGCGGCAAGTACCAGGGCAAGCCCGACAGCCAGTCGTGGGCCAACGGTCCGCTGCCGGACACCTTTCGCGGCGGCCAGTGGAAACAGGGCGACCGCACGAGCTGGGAAGAGAGCATCAAGAAGCGCCAGCTCGCGCAGCACGAGTACCGGCGCATCTACCAATAGGGAACGCAATGCGCAGAATCTTGCTTGCGTTAGGCCTCGCCGTCAGTGCCGCCGCTGCGGCACAAACCTCGGCGGACAATAACGCGCAGCAGCAGCAGCAACGCCAGGCCACCCAGCCGGGCAACAACGCGCCGGTGATGCGCGAGATCAAGGGCGGCGATTCGCACTACACCAGCATCCCTGGCCGCGAGGCCGGCGTGCTGATCCAGCCGCCAGCGCGCTTCCCCGGGCAGGCGAACATCGCGACGGCCGGCGAAGCCTGGCGCAATTTCCGCAATGGGCCGGTGACGTTTTATGGCGGGTGGATCCTGGTCCTGGTCCTCGCCGCCATCGTCGGCTTCTACGCCTGGAAGGGGCCGGTGAAGCTGCATGAGCGTCCCACGGGAAGGCTGATCCGTCGCTTCAGCCGGTTCGAGCAGGTGGTGCACTGGTCAGCGGCGATCAGCTTCTGCGTGCTCGGCATTTCCGGCCTGATCATGCTCTTCGGCAAGCACGTGCTGCTGCCGGTGATCGGATACACGCTGTTCGCGTGGCTAACCTCGCTCGGCAAGAACCTGCACAATTTCATCGCGCCCCTCTTCATCGCCTCGGTGGTGGTGATGATCTTCATGTGGCTGCGCGACAACCTGCCGCGCGCGTACGACTGGCAGTGGTTCGCCAAGGCCTGGGCATTCTTCACACGCGGTGCCCACATTCCCTCCGGGCGCTTCAATGCCGGCGAGAAGGCCTGGTTCTGGGGCGGCGTCATCCTGCTGAGCGCCTTCGTCGCCTGGAGTGGCGCGATCCTCCTGTTCCCGAACTTCGACCAGAGCCGCGCGGTGATGCAGGACGCATGGTCGGTCCACGCGATCGCGGCGCTCATCTACATCGCTGTATCCCTTGGCCACATCTACATGGGCACCATCGGGGTGGAGGGCGCCTACGGCAACATGCGCCATGGCTACACCGACGAGACCTGGGCGAAGGAGCACCACAGCATCTGGTACGAGGAAGTGAAATCGGGCCGCCGGCCGCAGGCTGCAGGCGGCGCCGTGCCCGTCGGTGCGCCCCACATGAAGGAGAAGCCATGAAACGAGCATTCATCGTCCTCGCCGCAGGCTTGATGCTCGGCGCATTCGCCGCCAGCCAGGCGAAGCTGCCGCCCCCGCCGCCGAAGACCGACGCCGAGAAATCTGCCGACGCGCAGAAGGCCGCGGCAGCGAAGGAGAAGGATGCGGCGGACCTCAACAAGGCCGTCGACAAGGCGGTAGCCAACTACAAGAAGAACGCGGCGGCGATGGGCAAGAAGTGAAGGCCGCGCTCGCGCTGGGCGCGCTCGCCGTGCTGGCCGCGTGCCAGAGCATGAACCCCGACGGCCCGAGGGCCACCGCGGAGCTGCAGCCGACGACGGGCAACGCTACCGCCGGCACGGTCACGTTCACGCAGGTTGGGGAGCGCTCGGTGCGCGTTACGGGCGATGTGCGCGGTCTCAAGCCGAACCAGGAACACGGCTTCCATATCCACGAGGCCGGCGACTGCAGCTCCGGCGACGGCATGAGCGCCAAGGGCCACTTCAATCCGCTCGGAAAGCCGCACGCGCACTACGGCACCCCGGAGCGCCATGCCGGCGACATGCCGGCGCTGAAGGCCGATGGCGCCGGCAATGCGAAGATCGACA
Organism: Burkholderiales bacterium; assembly: GCA_035525655.1. Classification (GTDB taxonomy): domain Bacteria; phylum Pseudomonadota; class Gammaproteobacteria; order Burkholderiales; family SG8-39; genus SCGC-AG-212-J23. The sequence continues at coordinate 24,347 of DATLDY010000301.1, read as the reverse complement.
CGACCCTCGACGTGATCAGCGTCAACCCCGGCCCGGCGAGCATCATCGGCCGCGGCCTCATCGTCCACGCGGCGCCCGACGACTACAAGACGCAGCCGACCGGCAATGCCGGTGCCCGGCTCGCCTGCGCGATCATCAACCGGAAAAGCTAGGGCCCGTCCAGTGAGGAGGAGGGGTGGAAGGGCGCCGCAAGGCGCCCTTCCTTTTTAGGCCCCTTCAACCGCGAGGAGCTTGCCGCGCGAGGCCTTCTGCCGCAGCTTGACGAGCGGCGCGTACTCCGCCGAGCGGTACCACTTGAGCGCCTGCTCCATGCTCGGGAATTCCAATAACACGATGCGCTTGGGCGCCCAACCGCCTTCGAGTGGCTCGACCTTGCCGCCGCGCACGGCGAAGCGGCCGCCATATTTCTCGACCGTCGCAAGCACCTGCTTGCGGTAGTCGTCGTAGATCGCGGGATCCGTTACGTCGATTTCGCCGATCACATACGCCGCCATCGTTCGTTCCTCCTAGGTTGCGAGCTTCCACAGCATACCGAACGCACCCGCTGCCGCAATCACCGGTATGAGCCCGATCTTGTAGCGGACAAGCGCGACGAGCGCGGCCGCCGCGAGGGCGATGGCGAGCCAGTCGACGCCGCCCGTGAAGAAGACATGCTGGGCGAAGAACGCCGCCAGGCTCACGATCACGCCGACCACCGCCGCGGTGATGCCGGAAAGCGGCGCGGTGAAGCGCAGGTCGCCGTGCGTGGACTCGACGAGCGGCCCGCCGACCAGGATGAAGACGAAGGACGGCAGGAAGGTGAAGAACGTCGCCACGCTGGCCCCGGCAACGCCCGCGATGAATGCCGCGTCCGATCCGAAGATGTTCTGCGTCCACGCGCCGACGAAGCCGACAAAGGCGACGACCATGATGAGCGGGCCGGGCGTCGTCTCGCCCAGCGCCAGGCCGTCGATCATCTGCGCAGCCGTGAGCCATTGGTACTGCTCGACGGCGGCCTGGTACACGTATGGCAGGACCGCATACGCGCCGCCGAAGGTGAGGAGCGCGGCCTTGGTGAAGAAGCTGGCCATGTCGGCGAGCGTTCCGTCCCAGCCACGCACCAGCAAGAGCGCGGCGAGCCATAGCGCCAATCCGACGCCAAGGACGATCGCCAGCCGCAGTGCGGTGAACCGCGCATGGCTCGGCGTTGGCGTGTCGTCGTCGATCACGGCGGGGCCGTAGGTCGCTTTCGCGGTGCCATGGCCGCCGATGGCGAAGACCTGCGGAAAGTAGCGACCCCCCGCAGCGCCGATGAAGCCGGCCGCGATGACGATCGCCGGAAAGGGCACATCGAAGGCGTAGATGGCCACGAAGGCGGCGACGCTGATCGCCCACAGCGCGCCATGGCGCAGCGCGCGCGAGCCGATGCGCCACGCTGCGGCGAGCACGACCGCGACGACCGCCGGCTTGATCCCGTAGAGGAGGCCCGCGACGGCCGGCACGTTGCCGTAGGTCATGTACACGTAGGACAGCGCGATGAGGATGAACAGCGAAGGCAGCACGAACAGGCCGCCCGCCACGACGCCGCCCCATGTGCGATGCATGAGCCAGCCGATGTAGGTGGCGAGCTGCTGTGCTTCCGGACCGGGAAGGACCATGCAGTAGTTGAGCGCGTGCAGGAAGCGCTTCTCCGAGATCCACCGCCGGCGCTCGACCAGCTCCTGGTGCATGATCGCGATCTGCCCCGCCGGGCCGCCGAAGCTGATCAAGCCGAGCTTGAGCCAGAAGCGCAGCGCTTCGCCGAAGGAAATAGCGCTTTTCGTCATGTTGGGGGGCAGGCGATACTCTTTCACATATGAGTGCGATCGCGGAAGGGCTGCGGCGCGTGTTTCAGCTCGACATCGAGCTGTGGCACATCGTTGTCCTGAGCCTGGAGGTCAGCCTGAGCGCCGTGCTGCTCGCCACGCTCGTCGGCTTGCCGCTCGGCGCCCTGCTGGCCGTGAAGCGATTTTCCGGGCGCCGCGGCGTGATCGTGGTGCTCAATGCACTGATGGGCCTGCCCCCGGTGGTGGTGGGTCTCGTGGTTTATCTCATGCTTTCGCGCGCCGGCCCGCTCGGCGAGCTGGGCCTTCTCTTCACCCCGGGCGCCATGATCGTCGCGCAGACGGTGCTCGTGCTGCCGATCATCGCCGCGCTCGCCCGCCAGGCGCTCGAGGATGCGTGGCGCGAATACGAGGAGCAGCTGCGCTCGCTCGGCGCAGAAGGCGTGAAGGCCGCATTGACGCTCATCTGGGATGCGCGCTTCTCCCTCATCACTGCCGTGCTCGCTGGCCTGGGGCGGGCAAGCGCCGAAGTCGGCGCAGTGATGATCGTCGGCGGCAACATCGACGGCGTCACGCGCGTGATGACGACGGCGATCGCGCTCGAGACGTCGAAGGGCGACCTGCCGCTCGCGCTCGGCCTGGGCTTCATCCTCATCGCCATCGTTCTCGCCCTGAATGCCGCCGCGCAGCTCATCAAGGAGGCCGCGCAGCGGCGCTTCGGGTAATGAGCGCATCGATCCTGCCGCTCGTGCTGGACAACGTCGGCTACGCGAGCAACGGCCAGGCGATCATCGGCGGGGTATCGCTCGCCATCGAGGCCGGGGCCAGCACCATCATCCTGGGCGCGAACGGCGCCGGCAAAAGCGTCCTCATGCGCCTGATGCATGGTCTGCTCGAGCCCACGAGCGGCAGCGTGAAATGGAGCGAGACCGGGCATGCGAGCCTGCGGCGCCGGCAGGCGATGGTGTTCCAGCGCCCGGTGATGCTGCGCCGCTCGGCGCTCGCCAACGTCGTGTATGCACTCGAGCTCGCCGGTGTCGAGGCGGGCGAGCGCGAAGCGCAGGCCAGAGGCGCGCTGGCGGAGGTCGGTCTGCAGCATCTCGCCGAGCGCCCGGCGCGCGTGCTATCGGGCGGCGAGCAGCAGCGCCTCGCGCTTGCGCGCGCGTGGGCGCTGCACCCGGAGGTGCTGTTCCTCGACGAGCCCACCGCCAACCTCGATCCCACCGCGGCACGCGAAATCGAAACCGTCATCAAGGCATTCGATGCCGCGGGCACCAAGATCGTCATGGCCACGCACAACCTCGGCCAGGCGCGCCGCCTTGGCGACGAAGTGATCTACGTGCATGGCGGGCGTGTCGTCGAGCGCGCCAGCATCGACCAGTTCTTCGCACGGCCGGCCACCGCGGAGGCTGCTGCCTTCATGAAGGGAGAGCTGCCGTGGGTGTAGCCCTGGCTGCGGCGCTCGCCGGCTTCATCACCGTTGCCTCGACCACGTCCACCGAGCAGTCCGGCCTCCTTCGCCACCTGCTGCCGCTCTTTACCGCGCAATCGGGCATCGAAGTGCGCGTCGTCGCCGTCGGCACCGGCCAGGCCCTCGACATCGGCCGGCGCGGCGACGCCGATGTGGTGTTCGTGCACGCCAGGCCGCTCGAGGAGAAATTCATCGCCGAAGGCGAAGGCGTGCAGCGTTTCGATGTCATGTACAACGACTTCGTGCTGGTCGGACCGAGCTCGGACCCCGCCGGCGTCGCCGGCACTAAGGATGTGGTCGCCGCTTTCCGCAAGATCCACTCGGCTCGCGTGCCCTTCGTCTCGCGCGGCGACAAGAGCGGGACGCATTTCGCCGAGCTCGAGATCTGGAAGCTGGCCGGGATCGACCTCGCGAAGGACAAAGGCCCGTGGTACCGCGATACCGGGCAGGGCATGGGCCCGGCGCTCAATACCGCCGCTGGCATGGGCGCGTACGTGCTGGCCGATCGCGGCACCTGGCTGTCGTTCAGGAACCGCGCCGGACTTGCCATCGCCGTGCAGGGCGACCAGCGCCTGTTCAACCCGTACGGCGTCATGCTCGTGAATCCGGCCCGGCACGCGAACGTGAAGAAGGAGCTGGGACAGGCGTTCATCGACTGGCTCATTTCCCCACCCGGCCAGAAGGCGATCGCCGATTACAAGGTCGGCGGCGAGCAGCTCTTTTTTCCGAACGCGGCGAAGTAATGGCGCGCTACAAGGGACTCACGCTCCGCGTGCTGGGCAAGCGCGCCGCAGCCATGGGCCCCGGCAAGGCGGAGCTGATCGAGCGCATCGGCGAGACCGGCTCCATCTCCGCGGCCGCGAGGGCAATGGGCATGTCCTACCGGCGCGCGTGGCAGCTGGTCGAGGCCCTTAACCGCGACTTTACGCAGCCCGTCGTGGAAACCTCCACCGGCGGGCATCGCGGCGGCGGCGCGCGCGTCACGCCCTTCGGGTTGCGCGTCGCGGCGAGCTTCCGGGCGATGGAGGCGAAGGCGTCCGCAGCCATCGCCACCGACCTGCAGCGGTTCGGCCGCCATGTGAGGCGCTAGCCGTTATGTCCCGTGGTATACAACGGGGGTGGAACTTACGGTCGCGCTCCTCGCGCTGGGCATGCTGTTCGCGGCCTTCGCCTATGCCTCGGTCGGACACGGCGGCGCGTCCGCCTATATCGCTGCGCTCGCGCTCGCCGGCATTGCCCCGGCCGAGATGCGGCCGATCGCGCTGGTGCTCAACATCCTCGTCTCGGCGATCGCCACCTACAAGTTCCAGCGCGCCGGCCATTTCCGCTGGCGCCTGTTCTGGCCTTTCGCCGTCGTTTCGATCCCGCTCGCCTTCATCGGCGGCGCCATTACGCTTCCGGGCAACGCGTACAAGGTCCTGGTCGGCGTGGTGCTCGTGTATGCCGCGTGGCAGCTTTGGCGCAGCGCGCGCGCCGGAGAGGAGATGCGCGAAGTTCGCGAGCCGCCGGTCGCGCGCGCGATGGCGATTGGCGCAGCCCTGGGCCTGCTCGCCGGGCTCACCGGCGTGGGCGGCGGCATCTTCCTCAGCCCCGTGCTGCTGATGCTGGGCTGGGCGGGTACCAAGCAGACCTCCGCAGTCGCCGCACCGTTCATCCTGGTCAACTCCATCGCCGGCCTGGCCGCCGGGTTCACGGTGAGGTCCGCCGCACTGCCGCCCTACATCTGGATACTTGGCGCGGCGGTCATCGTCGGCGGCTGGATCGGCGCGGAGTACGGCAGCCGCCGCTTCGCCAATCCACTCGTGCGCAGGATCCTCGCCGTCGTGCTCGCGCTGGCGGGTGCGAAAATGGTCATGGTATGAAAGTCTTCGGCTTCGCCGGCTGGTCGGGCAGCGGCAAGACAACGCTCATCGAGAAGCTGATCCCGCGCTTCGCCGATGCAGGCCTGCGCGTTTCGCTCATCAAGCACGCGCATCACACCTTCGACGTCGACCAGCCCGGCAAGGACTCGTATCGCCACCGCCACGCCGGCGCTGCCGAGGTGCTCGTCACGTCCTCGCGGCGCTGGGTGCTGATGCACGAGCTGCGCGGGGCCGCCGAGCCCGCCTTCGACGAGCAGCTGAAGCGCCTCTCCCCCTGCGACATCGTGATCGTCGAGGGTTTCAAGCACGCGCCGATTCCGAAGCTCGAAGTGTGGCGCCGGACCACCGGCGAGCCGCTCCTGCATCCGAACGATCCGCACATCGTCGCCGTCGCGAGCGATGTGAAAGTGCATACGCAGCTGCCCCAGCTCGAGCTCAACGATGACGCGGCCATCGCCTCGTTCATCCTCGCCCACCTGAGGCTGCAATGAACAAGGGCCTGCTTTCGGTCGACGAAGCGCTCGAGCAGATGCTCGCCGGTGCGCACCCGGTGCGCGAGGTGGAGGACGTGCCGACCCTCGAGGCGACCAGGCGCGTGCTCGCGCGCGCGCAGCGCTCGACGATGGACGTGCCGCCGATGGACAACAGCGCGATGGACGGCTACGCCGTCAGGGTGGCCGACGGCCTGCAGCTGCGGGTCGCGCAGAAGATCATGGCCGGCGCCGTCGGCAAGCCGCTCGAGCCGGGCACCGCGGCGCGTATCTTTACCGGCGCGCCGATCCCGCCGGGCGCCGATGCGGTCGTGATGCAGGAGCACACCAACATCGAGGGCGACCGCGTCACGCTGACCAAGAAACCGCCGGCCGGCCAATGGATCCGCCGCGTGGCGAGCGACATCGCGAAAGGCGCCGAGATCCTCGCGGCGGGCAAGCGACTGCTTCCGCAGGACACGGGCCTCGCAGCCTCGGTCGGCATCCGCACGCTGCCGGTGTATCGCAAGCTGCGGCTGGGCCTTTTTTTCACCGGCGATGAGCTCGTCATGCCCGGCGAGCCGCTCGGCCCGGGTCGCATCTACAACTCGAATCGCTTCACGCTTCGCGGCCTGACGGAAATATTCGGCTGCGAGCTCAAGGACTACGGCATCGTTCCCGACACGCTGGAGGCGACCCGCGAAGTGTTGCGTCGCGCAGCGGGAGAGTGCGACGTGGTGGTCACGTCGGGCGGGGTGTCGGTCGGCGATGCCGATTACGTCAAGCCCGCGGTGGAGGCTGAAGGCAAGCTCCTGATGTGGCGCATCGCGATGAAGCCCGGCCGCCCCTTGGCATTCGGAAGCGTGCGCGACGCGTTCTTCATCGGCCTGCCGGGCAACCCGGTGTCGAGCTTCGTCACGTTCCTCATCTTCGTGCGTCCGTTTCTCCTCAAGGCCCAGGGCATGACCGACGTCGCGCCGCGCGCCATCGCCGCGCGCGCCGATTTCGACTGGCCGGAGCCCGATACGAGGCGCGAATTCCTGCGCGCGCGATGGAACGCGCAGGGCGGCCTGGATCTCTATCCGACGCAGGATTCAGCCGTCCTCACCTCCACCGCCTGGGCGCATGGGCTGATCGATAATCCGGCGGCGCAGGCGATCCGCAAGGGCGACCGGGTGCGCTTCCTGTCCTACTCGGAGCTCTACTGGTGAAGATCCGCCTGCTCTTTTTCGCATCCTTGCGCGAGCGCCTCGCCATCCCCGGCGAGGAAGTGGACGTGCCGCCGACTGTCACGACGGTGGGCGCATTACGCGAGCACCTGCGCGATCGTGGCGGCGCATGGGCGGACGTCTTTGCGCCGAACCGTGCGGTGCGTGCCGCGGTGAACCAGGCCATGGTGCAGCCCTCTGCACCGATCAAGGCGGGGGATGAAGTGGCATTCTTCCCGCCCGTGACCGGCGGATGAAGATTTCCGTCCAGCGGGAGGATTTCGATCTGGGTGCCGAGGTCCGGGCGATCTCGCGCAGCTCGAAGACCGGCGCGGTCGCCAGCTTCATCGGCCTGGTGCGCGACGTGCCGATGACGCTGGAACATTACGCGGGTATGACAGAAAACGCGATCCGCAAGATCGTCGACGAGGCGGGGCGGCGCTGGCAGGTGATGGATTGCAGCGTGATCCACCGCTACGGAGACCTGCAGCCGAACGACCAGATCGTGCTCGTGGCGATAGCGAGCGCGCACCGTGGCGACGCCTTCGCCGCCTGCGAATTCATCATGGATTACCTGAAGACGCAGGCGCCTTTCTGGAAGAAAGAGCATCGCGCGGCGGGCGCCGAATGGGTGGAGGCGCGCGCCGCCGACGACGAGGCGGCCGAGCGCTGGAAAAAGTAAGCGGCACAGTAGGCCGTTTGGTCTAGCCGCACGGACGGCGCACGCTAGAGCCCACCCCCCCGGTCGTCATTAAATGCCGGGACGATGCTCCCGCATGCCTCGACGACATTCAGCGACCTCCTGCAGGAGGTACAGCGCTTCTGGACGCCCATGCCGGACAAGCCGGAGGAGACGCCGGAAGGCCTGCTCGCAGCCCTCTGGAGTACGGCTTGCGGCGCGCCCGTCTCGGTGGACCGCGCCGCCCCGGAAGCCCTTCCGACCCTCGATGAAGCGAGCCACTCGCGGCTGAAGGACCTGCTCGAGCGGCGCAAGGCCGGCATCCCGCTCGCGCACCTGACCGAGCGCCAGACGTTCCTCGGCTTGGAGTTCCTCGCCGGCCCGCAGGCCCTGATTCCTCGCAAGGAGACCGAAATCCTCGGCCGCGCCGCCCTGGCGAAAATCGCGTGCATGGCGCGAAAGCGCGGGCAGATCATGGTCATCGATGCCTGCACCGGCAGCGGCAATCTCGCGCTCGCCTACGCGCACTACGAGCCGCAGGCTCAAGTCTACGCATCCGATCTGTCGCCCGAGGCCGTGACCCTGGCGAAGCGCAATTGCGAATTCATGGGACTGGGCGAAAGGGTGGAGGTGAAGCTCGGCGACCTCCTGGATCCGTTCGACAATCCATCGTTCCTCGGCCGCTGCGACTTCCTGAGCTGCAATCCGCCCTATATCTCGGCGGCGAAGGTGAAGGAGATGCATCCGGAGATCTCGCAGCACGAGCCCGAAGCCGCCTTCAATGGTGGCGTGTACGGAGTCTCCATCCTCATGAAGCTGCTCCGCAATGCGCCGCGCTTCCTCAGGCCCGGCGGCTGGCTTGGCTTCGAGGTCGGCCACGGGCAAGGCGCCGGCCTTGCGCGGCAGCTGGAAAAGAATCCGGCATTCGCCGGCGTCGAGACCTACGCCGATGCAGCGGGGGAAATACGCGCGATCTTGGCGAAGTCCAAGCCCGTCCTGGGATGACCGCAAGCGTCAGTACCCTCGGCAAGCCGGCCAGGCGGCGCGTGCTGCGCGTGCCGGAGTGGCTGCGTCTTCTCCATCTCGACTATCGGCGCCACCGCGCGGCCGGCCGCTCCGCGCTCGCGACCGTCTTTCTGTCGCAGGGCTTCTGGGCGTGCTGCGTCTACCGCATGTGCCACGCGCTGGTGGAATGGATGCCCGCCGGGCCGTTGCGCAGCACGGCCAAGGTGTTCGCGGCGATCCTGCAGAAGGCAATGGAGATCCTCACCGGCATCTGCATTCCGAATGACTGCCGCGTGGGCGGCGGCTTCTACCTGCCCAGCTTCGGCGCCGTGATCCTGGGACGCGGCTCGATCGGCGAGAACTGCACCATCGAGCAGAACGTCACGCTGGGCATCGCCGGCCGCGGCGAGGAGCGCGGCCGTCCGACGATCGGCAACCGGGTCTTCATCGGCGCCGGCGCGATGATCGTCGGCAAGATCACCGTCGGCGACGACTCCTACATCTTCCCCGGCTCGGTGGTTACGCGAGCCGTGCCGCCGCGCGCCGTGGTGATGGGATATCCGGCGCGCATCGTCTCGCACGAGGGCAGCTTCGACTGGATCGCGTACGACGGCATGGAGCACGATGCCGCGCGGCGCGAGTCGCTGGACAAGCGCCCGGCCTAGCGCTCGAAGAGCCAGAAGTATTCCTTGTTGTCGCCCGGGCGCGTCCCGCGCCACAGCGGCTTCCACTCGGCTTCCACGTCCGGCATTTGTGCGCTCCCCGTGTGCACCACGAGGAACCGGCATTCGCCGGCGGGTACGCGAATCCCGGCAAAGTAGTGAAACATCCCGCGCTGTGGCTCGGTCAGCCCGCGCGAAGCCACGCAGCCTTCGCCCACGCGCGTTTTCATGTCCGCAATGACGCCGCGGTAGCTCTTGGCATGGTCGAGCCAGGGCAGCCACAGCGTCATCGCAAGTCCCCACGCGAGCGTCACGCCGGCTAGCCAGCGCATCGACATCGACTTCTCGCGCCACACGACATAAAGCCACAGGGCGGTCAGCGCGGCCGCGACGATGAGCGCAAGCGGCTGCCAACGCGGCACGAAGCCCGGCGACTGCGCCTCCAGCATCGACGGCCGCCAGCCGGCCATGAACGCGATCCACCCGCCCCATAGTGCGAGACCGAGGAGCGCGGCGGCGCCCACCCCGCTCCAATCGAGCGCTCGCCTGAGAAATGGCGCGGGCACGGCCGCCGCAGCGAGCACGGCGAGCGGTACGAGGAGCGGCAACCCGTAAAGCGTGCGCGCCGACGAGGCGGCGCTCAGCACGACGAACATCACAAAGAACGCGACGGCGGGCAGCTGGAGTGCCTTGGCCGATGCCTGTCGCTGCCACAGCGTCCAGAGGGCGAGCGGCCACGCGGGCAATGCGAACCAGACGAGCGCCTTGGCATAGTGCAGGTGGTCGAGCACCCCACCGAGGCCCGCCTCGCCGGTGAAGCGGCCGAAATTGTTGACCCAGAACCACTCGTGGAACAGCGCCGCGGAGTGTCGGTGAAGGAGCCATGGCCACACGATGGCCCAAGGTGCAAAGGCGAGGAGCGCCGGCGGCCAGGTGCGCCACGTCTGCCGCCACGCCGGAAACGCGGCGAGCGCCACGGCGGTGACGGCGAGCATCCCGGGCCCGAGCAGGCCCTTCGACAGGAATGCGATGCCAGCGCCGGTTCCGAGCCACACCGCCTTGGACGCCGACAGGCCGTAAAGGCCCATGGCGACGCCGGCCATCAGCGCGTTATCGGTGATGAGTTGGTGGGCGTGCTGCAGATAGCCCAGGCAACCCGCGAGCACGACCGCTGCCGGCAACGCGGCTCCGTAAAGGCGTCGCGCGGTTAGCCCGGTGAAGAGGAGCGTCAGCGAGACATAGAACGCGCTGGCGAGGCGTGCCGCGTCGTGAAGCGGCAGCACGCCGCCCAGAATCTTGGCGAAAGCCGCTGCCGTCCAGAAGAAAAGCGGCGGTTTCTCGACGAACGGCTCGCCCGCGAGGGTCGGCACCAGCCAGTCGCCCGTCTCGAGCATGTGATAGACCAGGCCGAAGGTGTAGGCCTCGTCGGGTTTCCAGGGGTCGTGGCCGAAGAGCCCCGCTGCGATCCACGCGCCAAGGAGCGCGTAGAGCGCCTTGCGGTCTGCCAGCATGGTAGTTGCTGATTTTCCCTTGAATAGCCGGGGCTTGGGCCCCATGTTCTTGACCGAAGCCGGCGCAAACCGCCTAGAGGATCAACGAGATGCGATTCGACAAGTTTACGACCAAGCTGCAGGAGGCGCTCGCGCAGGCGCAGAGCGCCGCGCTGGGGAACGACAACCAGTACATCGAGCCGCAGCACCTCCTCGCCGCGCTATTGAACGACGAGGGCATCGCCGGCCTGATCGCCAAGGCCGGGGGCAACCTGTCCGCACTAAGAAAGGCGCTTGCCGAGTCGGTCGCCCGCCTGCCGAAGGTCGAGGGCACGCCGGGGGAAGTGCACATCTCGCGCGATCTCGCGCAGCTTCTCAATGTCACCGACAAGGAAGCGCAGAACCGCGGCGACCAGTACATCGCGTCGGAGCTCTTCCTGCTCGCCGCGGCGGGCGACAAGGGCGACGCCGGGCGCCTGCTCAAGCAGGCCGGCGTCATGAAGGGCGCGCTCGAGAAAGCGATTGCCGAGGTGCGCGGCGGGGAGACCGTCCAGGGCCAGGCCGACGAATCGCAGCGCCAGGCGCTCGCCAAATACACGCTCGACCTCACCGAGCGCGCGCGCGCCGGCAAGCTCGACCCGGTGATCGGGCGCGACGATGAGATACGCCGCTGCATCCAGATATTGCAGCGGCGCACGAAGAACAATCCCGTGCTGATCGGCGAGCCGGGCGTGGGAAAGACGGCGATCGTGGAAGGCCTTGCGCAGCGCATCGTTAATGGCGAGGTGCCCGAAAGCCTGAAGAACAAGCGCGTGCTGAACCTCGACATGGCTTCGATGCTGGCCGGCGCGAAATACCGCGGCGAGTTCGAGGAGCGCCTTAAATCCGTGCTGAAGGAGCTCGCCAAGGACGAGGGCAGCACGATCATCTTCATCGACGAGCTGCACACCATGGTCGGCGCCGGCAAGGCCGAAGGCGCGATGGACGCCGGCAACATGCTCAAGCCGGCGCTTGCGAGGGGCGAGCTGCATTGCATCGGCGCCACCACGCTCAACGAATACCGCAAGTACGTCGAGAAGGACGCGGCGCTCGAGCGGCGCTTCCAGAAGGTGATGGTGGAAGAGCCGAGCGTGGAAGCGACCATCGCCATCCTGCGCGGCCTGCAGGAGAAATACGAGGTGCACCACGGCGTCGAGATCACCGACCCGGCGATTGTCGCCGCGGCCGAGCTTTCGCACCGCTACATCACCGACCGCTTCCTGCCCGACAAGGCGATCGACCTCATCGACGAGGCCGCGGCGCGCATCAAGATGGAGATCGATTCCAAGCCGGAGTCGATGGACCGCCTCGAGCGCCGGCTGATCCAGCTGCGCATCGAAAAGGAAGCCGTGCGCAAGGAGAAAGACGAGGCGTCTCTCAAGCGCCTCGAGCTGATCGAGGCCGAGATCAAGCGCCTCGACAAGGAGTACTCCGACCTCGAGGAGGAATGGAAGGCGGAGAAGGCGCAGGTGCAGGGCAGCCAGCACATCAAGGAAGAGATCGAGAAGTTGCGCCAGCAGATGGAAGAGGCGCGCCGCAAGGGCGACTGGCAGAAGATGTCCGAGCTGCAATACGGACGCCTGCCGCAGCTCGAAGCGCAGCTCAAGCAATCCGAGAAAACCGACAAGACGGCGAAGCCGAGGCTCCTGCGCACGCAGGTCGGCGCGGAAGAGATCGCGGAAGTCGTGTCGCGCGCCACCGGCATCCCGGTGTCGAAAATGATGCAAGGCGAGCGCGAGAAGCTGATCCACATGGAAGACAGGCTGCACGAGCGCGTCGTCGGCCAGGACGAAGCGGTGCGCGTAGTGTCGGACGCGATCCGGCGCTCGCGCTCGGGCCTTTCCGATCCGAATCGGCCCTACGGGTCGTTCCTGTTCCTGGGGCCCACCGGCGTCGGCAAGACGGAGCTGTGCAAGGCGCTGGCGGCGTTCCTGTTCGATTCGGAGGAGCACCTCATCCGCATCGACATGTCGGAGTACATGGAGAAGCACTCGGTGTCGCGCCTGATCGGCGCGCCGCCGGGGTATGTGGGCTATGACGAAGGCGGGCAGCTCACCGAGCAGGTGCGGCGCAAGCCTTACTCGGTGATCCTGTTCGACGAGGTCGAGAAGGCCCACCCGGACATCTTCAATGCGCTCCTCCAGGTGCTCGACGATGGGCGACTCACGGACGGGCAGGGGCGCACGGTGGATTTCAAAAACACGGTCCTGGTGATGACCAGCAACCTCGGCTCGCAAATGATCCAGAGCATGGCGGGCAGCGACTACCAGGTCGTCAAGCTCGCGGTGATGGGCGAGGTGAAGACGCATTTCCGGCCGGAGTTCGTCAACCGCATCGACGAGATCGTGGTGTTCCACTCGCTCGGCGAGGCGGAGATCAAGTCGATCGCGCGCTTCCAGCTGAACACGCTGAAGGCGCGGCTCGCGCGGATGGACTACGGCTTCGAGATTTCCGACGCCGCGGTGACCGAGCTCGGCAAGGTCGGCTTCGACCCGGTATATGGCGCGCGGCCGCTCAAGCGCGCCATCCAGTCGGAAGTCGAGAACCCGCTCGCGAAGGCCATCCTCGAAGGCCGCTTCGCGCCGAAAGACACCATCTACGTCGACTGGCGCGGCGGCCGCATGGCGTTCGACAAGGCGCCGAAAAAAGCCGCCGCCTGATTAAATAGGGACTGTCCCTATTTAATTGCCGGCGAGCTTCGCCAGCCCATCGTAGGCCGCGGTGCTGCCGTGGCCACCCGCAAAGCGCTCGGGGTCGATGCCGGCTCGCTTCACCGTGTTCACCACGGACGTGAGCGCCGGATTCGCCTTGTCCGGCAGCGGCAGTCCCGGCGTCCACAGGTCGGTAACGAAGCCGAGCTTGGCGTGCGGCACGTATGCCATCAGCATGCCTTTCGCGTGCGGGTTGTCGAGGATCGCGTAGGCGACCACCTGGCGGCCGCTCGCGTCGCGCATCACGTGGCTTTCCGGCACTTCGAGGATCTGCACCCCGCTGAAGTCCACGGGCTTCATGTCCGGGTTACGCGTCATCGGAGCCGCCAGAACTTTCCGGTAATGCTCGCGCGCGCCCTGCCCGACGACGAGCACCGCGCCTTCGGCAAGTACACCGCGCACGCCGCCCGCGTGATCCATGTGGTGATGCGTGAGCACCAGCCAGCGGATCGGCTTGCCGGGGAAGCGCGCCTTGGCCTGGTTCACCACCCAGATCGACTGCGCATCGCTTACCGGCGCATCGACCATCACGAGGTGATCCGCCATCTCGACCAGCAGGCTGTTGTGCGAGCCGCCGACTACGTGATGAACGCCCGGTGCGATCTCCTGCAGCCGCAGGCCGGGCTGCGATGCACGCGTGTCGTAGCTGACGTTGTCCGAGTCGAGATAGGTGCCGATGAATTGGCGGCGGATGACCCACTGGTACGGTACGTTGCCGCCGGCGGGCTTGGCCGCGTCGGCGCGAAGGTCCTGCGGCACCTCGAAGCGGGCTGCGTCCACCGGCACATTGGCGCGGAAGTCGGTGAGTTGCGATTCCTGGATCAGGCGGCCGTTGAGCTCGTACTTGCGATTCATCGGCACGCGCAGGCCGTCGTAGCTGCGCCAGTCCGAGAACACGAGGTCGTAGTTCACGTCGCCCCAGACGTTGTCGTAGTCGAGCGTCCTCACGCGCACGGGGAGCCCCGTCTGCGGGTCGAAAGCAACGGTGAAGGGGCCGTACGCTACCGCGGGATAGGAGCGTCCGCCCGCCACGACATCCAGCGCCGGGCGCACCTGCGCCGGATTGGCGTGCATCTGCAGCAATAGCCCGGTGGTCGTCGCGCGCAGGCTCTCGCGCTGTGTCGTGGCGAGGCGCGCGCCCGACATCGAATGCGCGGGCGGCGTCATTTTCTGGCTTTGCGCATTGCGGCCGTTAGTGTCGACGCCGAGCACGTATCCGGCGTCCGGCGTCACGACCTCGGTGAACTTGAAGGTGCGCGGCGCCGGATAGGCGAAGCGCCGCTCGATGTCCGTGCGCGAGGCGCGCTGGCCGCGATCCTGCACGACATCGAAGGTGGTTTCATTGGCGAAGCGCATTTCGCCGCCCGGGACATCGGACTGCTCGGGCTCCCATTGTTTCGTCGTTCCCTTCGCGGCGACGCTCCTCACGGCCGCCAGGCGTTCCGCGCCGCCCATGGCGTCGACCGCGCGATTGACGAGCGTCTGCTCCTTCGTGAGCGGCGGGGTAGCGCAGGAAAACAGGGCAAGCGTTGAGACCAAGGCCAGCACGCGCTTCATGGGTCCTCCTCCGGGTGGGTGGCGTCCAGCGAACACGGCCACTGTGCCACGAATTCCCGGGCGGCAGTTCGGCCTGAAAATTGCTCTGCAAGCGGGCATGCCCCGCCCGCTCAACCTCACCCGGGCCGATCGCCTCGGCTATGTCGTCGGCGGCATCGCCCTGATGGTGTGGGCGCTGCGCAAGCCCACCGTGGCGCGCACCGGCGCCGCGGGCCTCGGCGGCTGGCTTCTCTACCAGGCCTACACGGGCCGCAACCCGATGTTCAAGCCGCTCGGCATCCGCGTGAACCCTCAGCCGGCGGATACCGAGGCGAACGAGACCATCGTGGTCGAGGATGCCATCACCATCTCGCGGCCGCGCGCGGAGGTTTATGCCTTCCTGCAGACCGCGGACAATCTGCCGTCGCTGGCCGGCGAAGCGGTGCAGATCACGCGCGACGTGGCGCCCGATGAGCTCGCGTGGCGCGCGACGCGCGGCGACAGGCTCATGCATTTTGGCTCCCTCGCGCTGCGCGATGCGCCCGGCGGGCGCGGCACCATCGTAGCGGCGCGCTTGGAGTACCTGCCCACCGGCGGGTCGCTTGGCATAGCGCTGTCGCACCTCATGGGCCGCTCTCCGCAGCGCGTCCTTGGCGACAAGCTGCGCCGCGCGCGCTCTCTCCTCGAGACCGGGGAAATCGCGACCACCAACGGCCAATCGACGGGCCGGCGGTAGGTCGAATGCGCGCGGTCTGCTGGCACGACAAGCTAGACGTGCGGGTCGAGAACGTCCCGGATCCGCAGATCCTGAATCCCCGCGACGCGATCGTGCGCGTGAAGGCCACCGCGATCTGCGGCTCGGACCTGCACCTCTACGGCGGCTTCGTGCCAGGGATGGTCAAGGGCGACATCCTCGGCCATGAGTTCATGGGCGAAGTCGTGGAAGTCGGCAGCGCGATAAAGAACCTGCACCCGGGCGATCGTGTCGTCGTGCCGTTTCCCATCGCCTGCGGCAACTGTTTTTTCTGCCGCAAGGCGCTGTTCTCGCTCTGCGAGAACTCGAACCCCAACGCATGGATGGCGGAGAAGGTGTGGGGCTACTCGCCGTGCGGCATCTTCGGCTATTCGCATCTCCTGGGCGGCTATGCCGGTGGGCAGGCGGAATACGCGCGCGTGCCGTTCGCCGACGTCGGCCCGATCAAGGTGCCCGCCGGGCTCACGGACGAGCAAGTGCTTTTCCTGTCCGACATCCTGCCCACCGGATATATGGCGGCGGAAAACTGCGACATCCAGCGCGGCGACACGATCGCGGTGTGGGGCTGCGGTCCGGTCGGGCAGTTCGCGATTGCGGCCGCGTTCATGCTCGGCGCCGAGCGCGTCATCGCCATCGACCGTTTTCCGGAGCGTCTGCGGCTGGCGGCTACGGCGCATGGGGCAGAGCCGATCAATTACACGGAGGACGATGTCCTCGCCGCGCTGAAGGAGATCACCGGCGGGCGCGGCCCCGACGCATGCATCGATGCGGTGGGCATGGAAGCGCATGCGCACCTGGCCTTCGCCTACGACCGCGTCAAGCAGGCGATGATGCTCGAGACCGACCGCCCTGTTGCGTTGCGCGAGGCGATCATGGCCTGCCGCAGCGGCGGCACCATCTCCGTCGCCGGCGTCTACGGGGGAATGATCGACAAATTTCCCGCCGGTACTTTGATGAACCGCTCGCTCACCATTCGCACCGGGCAGACGCATGTGCAGCGCTACATGCGGCCGCTCCTGGAGCGCATAGAGAAGGGCGAGATCGATCCGAGCTTCGTCGTCACCCACCGCATGGCGCTGGACGATGCGCCGCAGGCCTATCGCATGTTCCGCGACAAGCAGGACGACTGCATCAAGGTGGTGCTGAAGCCCTAGCTGTGCGGGTTGCGGTCGCTCGCGCGGCGACGGGGCTGGGCGCCATCGTTGGCCGAGGCTTCCTCGCGCGAGACGTGCTCTTCCACACCGCTTTTAAGCTTGTCGGCGCTGCGGCGCAGCCGCTGCAGCTCGCGCTCGATGAGCTCGGCATGCTCGTAGGACACGCCATAGACTTCCTGCGCGGTGCGCTCGGCCGCCGCTTGAGCGAGGCGGAGAAGCTCTACGAGGTCGCTGACCGCGCCGAGGGCGCGGCTCCCGGATTGTCCATCCATCGAATCAGCATAGCCGCCCGGAGTGAAAACTCAGAGCAGGCGCGCATGCGCCGACCGGGCGTCGCTATCGAGCGACGAGTGCGTAAGGGGTGGGAACCCCGGCGCGGATCCGCTTGGTGGACTGCAGGAGCTCCTCCCACAATCCTTCGGTGTCCTTGCGGAACACCATGTCGACATCGGCCCCGAGCACCGACCACAGGCCGCGGTCGATCTCACCCTTCAGCTCGCCCGGACGCCAGCCGACATAGCCCACGAAGTAGCGCGCCTCGTTCGGCGTCGTCTCGATGACGTGGTCGATGGTGTTGGCCCGAAAGGCAAGGTACAGGTCCTTCATCAGCAATACCGAGCCCGAGCCCGGGCTCTGGTCGGACCTCACCAGCGCGACGAGCGCGCCGCGCGAGAACGGTCCGCCATAGAACACCGGGTCCACGACCTTCTTGGAAGGCTCATGCTCGGGGAACAGGCTGCCGAGCGAGCGGCGGGTGGGCCGGTTGAGGATCACCCCGACATGGCCCCCGTTCGGCGCCGGCGACGCGATAAGCACGGTCTGGCGATACTCGAGGTCGCGGAAGGCCGGATGAGCGATAAGGATCATCGCTTCTTCCTGGGCTGATACAGGCGCGCTCAGGACGAGGGCCGCCACGGCGAGGATCAGGCGTAAAGCGAAGGTCATGGAACCAGTATATCGCGCGCATTCAGCGCCGCGCGCGAGCCGCCCGCCCGCTCGATGAGTTCGCGCCACATGTTGGAAGTTTCCTTGCGAAACAGTAAAGATTCAGTTGCGCGCAGCGCGAACCAGCCGCCGGCTTCAATTTCGGCTTCGAGCTGGTTCGGCGCCCAGCCCGAGAATCCCGCATACAGGCGTGCGCGCTCGCGCGGCTCGGCGAGCAGCGCCTCGATGTTGCGCGGGTGCAGCGTCAGATAAATGTCCGGCAGGACGTGAAACGCAGCATCCTTGGGTGCCGTTTCCGAGAAGAACAGGGCGACGACCACTTGCTGCATGACCGGCCCGCCGGCGTAGAGCCGCTCGGGAAAACCCTCCGCGCCGGCAAAGCCCGGCGCGAGCTCGGCGAGGCGCTGCCGGGTCGGGCGATTGAGGATTACGCCGACGCTCGCTCCGTCCGGCGAGCGCGTGACGAGCACCACCGTCTCCTTGAAATTGGGATCCGTCAGCCCGGGCTTCGCTACCAGCACGACGGCATTGGATTGCGCGAAGAGCGGGCCGGTGAGAAACGCCGCCAGGAGGAGTAGCCAGCGCTTCATTCACTTAGGGTGCGAAAAGTGATCGAGTAGCGCAGCTCGCGGGTGGCCGGGATGCTGTGCTGCCAGCGCCAGCGCGCGGCACCGTTCATCTGGTACGCGGAACGCGGCTCGAGCTCGAGCGCAAGGGGCCTTTCTTTTGCCGGAGGGTAAGGACGCAACCGCATGCGCGCCCAGCCGCCGAGCGATACACCGGCCACGCGATCGAAGTCCGGCGCGTCGCGGTGCCAGCCCAGCGGCGTGCCGGGCCGGTACTCGGAGACGAGCGCGTGCACGAACGCGGCGGGGTCGAGGCCCATCCAGCGCGCCATTTTCTCGCGCAACGGGTACAGGAACGGGGGAATAGGCGCCGCTTCGCCGAGCCGGTTGGCCGAGAAGTCGTAGTCAAAGCCGAAATACGCCACGCGCCGGCGCGCCGTGTATTCCCTGTACTTCGCCTCTTCCAGGGTCAGCGCCGCAATCCCCTCGAGCAGCGCGCCTTCCTCGCTCGGGCTGATGAACTCAGGCTGGTAGATGAAGCCTTCCGGCAGCGCGTTCGCAACGCCGAAAAGCCCGGCCTGCT
Source organism: Burkholderiales bacterium (assembly GCA_035525655.1). Taxonomy (GTDB): domain Bacteria; phylum Pseudomonadota; class Gammaproteobacteria; order Burkholderiales; family SG8-39; genus SCGC-AG-212-J23. The sequence continues at coordinate 5,410 of DATLDY010000301.1, read as the reverse complement.
GCGGCATCACCGCGTGATGACGGCGATAAACGAGATGCCGAGCGCCGCCACGGCAAAGGCCGCCGCCACCGCCGTGAAGATCAGCACCCGGCGCAGCCTCGCCTCCGCGAGAAGCGCCGCCTTGTCGAGCGCCGTGATGGTGTTCTCGAGCTGCGCCGCGAGCTCCTTGATATGCGCCGATTGCTGCGAGACCGCTGCCTGGAGCTCGGCAATCTGCTGCTGGACGAGATCGGCCGGGTTGGCGACCGTTTCGGGCTTGCGCTTCGTGAACGCCGGCTTGGCAGCCGAGAGGATGTCGCCCATGTGCGGGAGGACCGCCTTGAGCGCGGGGAGAAGCCAGCCAGCCATGATCCTTAGTCCCGGCGCAATGCCGAAACGTTCATTGCCCCTCTACGAATTGAACATTGGCAATCCAGTTGCGCTTCCTCCTCGCCAGCCGCGACGCCGTTTCCTCGCCCTCGAAGCTGGCCGGTGCGCGGCGCACAAGGGCGGGGTCAATGCCTTCGAATGCATTGACGCTGACCACCGCATAAAGGTGACCTTCGACTCGACTCGTCACCAGCGGAACGATGCCGCAGCGCGCGCAGATATGGAACTGCGCAGTCTTCGTGCCAAAGGCGTAATTCGACACCGCTGACGCGTCGGCCACGGCGACTTTCAGGACGCCCTTCGGGTAAGACGTCCACACGCCGCCATGCTTCGTGCAAAACGAGCAGCCGCACGCGCGCGCCTGGATCTCCGCCGGATCCGGCTCCCACAGCAGCGAAAACGAGATGTTCCCGCAGTGGCAGCGCCCGGCGATCCGCATCTAGGTGAAGGCCTGGATGCCGGTTATCGCGCGCCCGAGGATGAGGGCGTGGATGTCGTGCGTGCCCTCGTAGGTATTGACCACCTCCAGGTTCACCACGTGGCGGATGACGCCGAACTCGTCGGAGATACCGTTACCGCCCAGCATGTCGCGCGCCACGCGCGCGATGTCGAGCGCCTTGCCGCACGAATTGCGCTTCATGATCGAGGTGATCTCGACCGAAGCCGTGCCTTCGTCTTTCATGCGCCCCAGGCGCAGGCAGCCCTGCAGCCCGAGCGTGATCTCGGTCTGCATGTCGGCGAGCTTCTTCTGCACGAGCTGGTTCGCCGCTAGCGGCCGGCCGAACTGCGTGCGCTCGAGCACGTACTGGCGCGCACGATGCCAGCAATCCTCCGCGGCGCCGAGCGCGCCCCAGGCGATGCCATAACGCGCGGAGTTGAGGCAGGTGAACGGACCCTTGAGGCCGCGCACGTCGGGAAAGGCGTTCTCTTCCGCGCAGAACACGTTGTCCATCACGATCTCGCCGGTGATGGAGGTGCGCAGGCCGACCTTGCCGTGGATCTTCGGCGCGGAAAGGCCCCTGGCGCCTTTGTCGAGCACGAAGCCGCGGATGGCGCCTTCGTCGTCCTTTGCCCAGACGACGAACACGTCGGCAATCGGCGAGTTGGAGATCCACATCTTCGAGCCCGTCAGCGAGTAGCCGCCGGCAACCTTCTTCGCACGCGACGCCATCGAGCCGGGATCGGAACCGTGGTTTGGCTCGGTCAGGCCGAAGCAGCCGATCCATTCGCCGGTGGCGAGCTTCGGCAGATATTTCTTGCGCGTCTCCTCATTGCCGAACTCGAAGATCGGCAGCATGACGAGCGAGGACTGCACGCTCATCATCGAGCGATAGCCCGAGTCCACGCGCTCGACTTCGCGGGCGATCAATCCGTACGCGACGTAGTTGAGGCCGGGGCCGCCGTATTCGGCCGGGATCGTCGGCCCGAGCATGCCGAGCTCGCCCATCTCGCGAAAGATCTCGGGATCGGTGGTCTCGTTGCGGAATGCGTCGAGCACCCGCGGTGCCAGCTTCCCTTCGCAATAGTCGTGCGCCGCTTCGCGCACCATGCGCTCGTCCTGAGTCAGCTGCTGGTCGAGGAGCAGCGGGTCGTCCCACGCGAACTGGGCCCTCGGCTTCTTGATCGGGGCGTTCATTGCACGCGCTCCAGGATCACGGCGAGGCCCTGGCCGACGCCGATGCACAGCGACACCGCCGCGTACTTCGCGCCGGACTGCTGCATCTCGCGCGCCACCGTCAGCGCGAGGCGTGCGCCCGAGGCGCCGAGCGGGTGCCCGATGGCGATCGCGCCGCCGTTCGGATTCACGCGCGGATCCTTGAAGTCGACGTTCATCAGCTTCAGGCAGCCGAGCACCTGGCTGGCGAACGCCTCGTTGATCTCGATGATGTCCATGTCTTTCAGCTGCAATCCGGCGCGCTCGAGCGCGCGGGGAATGGCGTACGCGGGACCGACGCCCATGATGCGGGGATCGACACCGGCGCTCGCTGCGGCGCGGATGCGCACAAGCGGCTTCTTTCCGTGCTTCTCGCCCCATTTGCCGCTGCCGATGAGAAGGGCCGCCGCGCCGTCGTTCACGCCCGAGGCGTTGCCCGCCGTCACAACGCCGCCCTCGAAGAGCGGCTTCAGCTTGGCGAGCGATTCCATCGACGAGTCGCGGCGCGGATGCTCGTCGGCGCTCATCTGCTCGGCCGGGGCATCCTTCTTCTTGGACGGCAGCACGACCGCCATGATCTCGCCCTTGTAGAAGCCTTCCTTCTCGGCCGTCGCGTACTTCTGCTGGGAGGCGAGCGCGAATTCGTCCGACTGCTCACGCGTGATGCCGAAGTCCTTGGCTACGTTGTCGCCGGTCTCGGGCATCGAATGGTTGCCGTACTGCTTGATGAACTTCGCATTCGGGAAGCGCACGCCGATCGTCGTGTCGTACATCTTCGAATCGCGGCTGTAAGGCGCGTCGGGCTTGCTGATTACATATGGTGCACGGCTCATGCTCTCGACGCCGCCGGCGATGTAGAGATCGCCTTCGCCGCAGGTGATCGCCCGCGAGGCATCCACCACGGCCTGCAGCCCGCTCGCGCACAGGCGGTTGACGGTGCAGCCCGGCGTAGTCGGCGGCAGGCCGCCGAGCAGGGCGGCGAAGCGCGCCACGTTGCGATTGTCCTCGCCCGCCTGGTTGACGCAGCCGAGCACGACATCGCTGATCTCGGCCGGATCCACCTTGTTCCGCGCCACGACCTGCTTGATCACCTCGCCGGCGAGGTCGTCCGGGCGTAGCGGCGCCAGCTTGCCGGCATGGCGGCCGATGGGAGTGCGCAGTCCGTCGTAAAGATAGGCATCGAGCATTAGTTCTCCAATGTCAAAAGCGAAGCGCCCAGCTGGGCGCGGCGGCGCAGCCACGGGCTGGGCCGGTAACGCGGTTCCTGGTACAGCTCGTGCATCGATTGCAGCACGGCGAGGATTCTCTTCGGGCCGATGGCGTCGCCCATGCCGAGCGGGCCCTTCGGATAGCCCAGGCCGAGCATCACCGCCCGGTCGAGGTCTTCCGGCGACGCGATGCGCATCTGCACGATGTCGCAGCCCACATTGACGATGTGCGCGACGACGCGCTGGGCGACGAAGCCCGGCGAATCGTTGATCACCGAGACCGGCACGCCATCGGCGGCGAGGAGCGCGTGCGCCGCATCTCGAACTTCGCGCCGGGTGAGCGGATTGACCATCAGCGTGCGGCGCTTCGAGAAGCCGTACAGCGGATCGACGGCCACGGTGCGCGCAGGATCCAGCTCATGCTCGAGAGCAGCGGCGGTGCAATCGCTCCCGAGCGGCGCCACGAAGCAGACCTCGGCGCGCGCCTTGTCAGTCTGTGGAACCTTGATCAAGTCCTTCAAATCCGGCACGGCCCATGCCGTGGTGGCCTTCTTCGTCGGCGCCGGCGGCTCGGCCGGCATCCTGATGTCCGGCGCGTACTCGTACCAGCCGCGCTTGCTCTTGCGGCCGAGGAGCCCGGCGGCCACGCGCGGCTCGGCGATGAACGAGGGCCGGTACTTCGGCTCCTCGAAGTACTGCTGGTACATCGATTTCATGACGGCGTGCGACACGTCGAGGCCCACGAGGTCCATCAGGCCGAACGGGCCGATCTTGAAGCCTGCCGTGTCGACGAGGATGCGGTCGATGGTGGCCGCATCGGCGATCCCCTCGGACAGGATGCGCAGCGCCTCCGGCACGAACGCGCGGCCGGCATGGTTCACGACGAATCCCGGCGTGTCCTTGCAGCGCACTGGAGCGTGGCCGAAGCGCTTCGCCAGCGCGGTGAGCGCATCGGTGACCCACGGCTCGGTGAGGACGCCGTCCACCACTTCGACGATCTTCATCACCGGCACCGGGTTGAAGAAGTGGTAGCCCGCGACGCGCTGCGGCCGCCGGCACGCTGCGGCCATCGCCGTTACGGAAAGCGACGAGGTATTGCTGGCGAGGATGCAGTCCTCACCGACGATCTGCTCCAGCGAGCCGAGGAGGGATTTCTTGGCCGCAAGGTCCTCGACGATGGCTTCGACCACCACGTGGCACGGCTTGAACGCCTCCAGAGAGGAGACCAACTCGATGCGGCCGGCGATTTCCTGCGGATTTTTAAGGCGGCCCTTCTCCGCGAGGCGGGTGAGGGCCTCCGAGATCGCTTCCTTGCCTTTTTGCGCCGCGCCAGGCTGCGCGTCGTACAGCAGCGTGCGCGCGCCGCATTGCGCGAGCACCTGGGCGATGCCGCGGCCCATGGTGCCGGCGCCGGCGACGGCGGCGGTAAGGTCGCTACGAGAGACATCAAGCATGGAGGGAGCGGTATTTTACGGCCGGGCGCTGGCTATAATCGGCCGCGGAGGAGGAGACCGAGCATGAGATGGACCATGACGCTCGTGGCGTTGCTTGTCTGCGCCGTGCCGGCGCCGGCGAGCGCGCAGGCGTTTCCCTCGAAGCCAATCACGCTCATCTGCCCTTGGCCCGCGGGCGGCGGCACCGACCTGCACCTGCGCAAGCTCGCCGAGCTCACCGCCAAGCGCATCGGCCAGCCAGTCGTGGTCGAGAACAAGCCCGGCGGCAGCGGCATGAATGGGCCGGCGACGATGGCCAAGACCGCACGCCCCGACGGCTACACGATCTCGCAGCTCTCCATCACTGCCTTCCGCGTGCCGCACATGCAAAAGGTCGAGTGGGATCCGCTCAAGGACTTCACCTACATCATCGGCGTCTCGGGCTACACGTTCGGCATCGTGGTCAAGTCGGACTCGCCGTTCAAGACTTTCCAGGATCTGATCCAGTACGCCAAGGACAACCCGGGCAAGCTCTCCTATGGCACGCCGGGAACCGGGACCTCGCTGCATCTCGCGATGGAAGAGATCGGGGTCAAGGCCGGCGTGCAGTTCCTCCACGTGCCGTTCAAGGGACAGGCCGACTCGGCGCAGGCCCTGATGGGCGGGCATATCATGGCGCAGGTGGATTCGACGGGGTGGGGTCGGCAGGTCGATGCCGGGATGTTTCGCCTCCTCGCCACGCTGGG
>DATLDY010000295.1:0-4076 GCA_035525655.1 Burkholderiales bacterium | reverse complement strand
GGGATGGCGGAGCGGAACGGCCACATGATCGGCGCCCAGGGAGTCTGCTCGGAGTGCTCCTGGATCTGGAAGGAGTACCAGGCGTCGTCGATGCTGATCACCATCAGCGTGATGAGCGTGGGGTAGAAGAACACCACGTACGAGATGAGATCGATCCAGCCTTTTTTCCGCTCGGAGAACTTCTCCCAGAGCATGTCGGTGCGCACATGCGCGCCTTTGTGCAGCGCATAGGCGCAGCCCAGCATGAACGCCGAGCCGTTGGTCATGTAGCTCGACTCGAGCACCCAGATGGTCGGCGAGTTGAACAGGTAGCGCGACAGCGCTTCGTAGGTGATCGTCGCGACGAGCCACAGCATGGAAAGCGAGATCAGCTTCCCGATGAGGTCCGAGAAACCGTCGATGCGCCGGATCGTGCTGTAGAACGCCCGCGGGAAATCGCTCATGCCGGGACGGGTTGCCGCGCCCGCCGGAACTCGTAGGCGAAGAGCAGGGCTCCCAGCACGCCGCCGGCGACGTTCAGCCACGCGTTGATCGCCGACGCCTGGAACGGCATCAGGAGCAGGAGGCCCGCCACGACGAAGCCGGCGCGCATCGGAATGCTCATCACGCGCATCGCATAGCCGGTGAACCCGGCGCACACGAACCAGATCCCGAGGAGCGACAGCAGCATGACGAGCGCGATCACTTCCCAGCTGCCGCGCATGATGAGGGCCGGCGAGTACACGAAGAGGAACGGCACGATGTAGGACGCCCAGCCGAAGCGCATCGCCGTCCAGCCGGCGGCCATCGGATCGGTGCGCGCGATGGTGGCGGCGACGAACGCCGCGGTGGCGATCGGCGGCGTGATGAGCGACATGATGCCGAAGTACAGGATGAAGAGGTGCGCGGCCATCGCCGGCACGCCGACCTTGACGAGCGCCGGCGCCACCAGGATGGCGAGCATCACGTACACCGCGAGGGTCGGCAAGCCGAGGCCGAGCACGATGTTGGTGATGGCGCAGATGATGAGCAGCAGGAGCAGGTTCTGCGCGCCGAGGTCGACGAGATAGGCGGTGAGCGCGAACGAAAGCCCGCCGACCTGGAACAGGCCCAGGACATAGCCGCCGATCGCGCTGATGACGATGATCTCGGTGACGCCGATGCCGGTTTCGATGATCGCGTTCCAGATGTCGCCGAGCTTCATGCGCGAGCCGCGATAGCCGATGAAAAGTCCGAGCCCGATGATGATCGCGGCGGCCAGGGCCGCAGCCGGCTCGGGTTCCCAGTTCAGCCAGAACATCGCGCCGACGATGGCGGCGAAGGGGGCAAGGAAGATCCAGCCGCGCGCGAGCACGTGCTTCATCGGCGGGATGTCGCTCGTGTCCACGCGGCCGATGCCGTAGCGCGCGGTCTCGAGGTCGCACTGGATGAAAAGCGCCGAGTAGTAGAGCAACGAAGGCAGGAGCGCCGCCAGCGCCACCTCGCGATACGGCACCTGCAGGAAGTCGGCCATCACGAACGCCACCGCGCCCATCACCGGCGGCATGAGCTGCGCGCCGTTCGACGCACAGGCCTCGATCGCTGCCGCGAGGCGCGCCGGGATGCCGGACTTCTTCATGAGCGGGATCGTCACCACGCCCACCGCCAGCGCGCTCGCCGCCGCGATGCCGGAGATGCTGCCGAAGAGGCTCGAGGCCACCACGGCGATCTTCGCGGCCCCGCCGCGGAAGCGGCCCATCAGGCCGAGCGCGAAGTCGTTGAAGAATCCGGAGCCGCCCGAGCGCGCGAGAAGCTGGCCCATCAGCACGAACGCGATGACGATCGTGCAGGCGATCTCGAGCACCAGGCCAAGGAGGCCGTTGTTGTCGAAGTTGAGGTACAGGGCGAGGTGCGGCGCCTCGACCTTGTGGGTCTGCAACTGGCCCGGTACGAGATGGCCGACCAGCACCCACACCACCAGCACGAAGGTGATGACGACCAGCGAATAGCCGGAGGTGCGGCGCGTTCCTTCCAGCGTCAGGAAGGCCATGACGCCGGCGAGGAACAGGAGCTCGCCGGTGACCGTTCCCGACTGCGCGGTAATGCGCGGGAAATGGATCGCGATGTACACGCCGGCCGCCAGGCCGATCGCGGCGAACAGCCAGTCGAACCACGGAATGTCCTCGCGCGGCTTGCCGCGGTGGGCGGGGAAGCTCACGAACAGCAGCGCCAGGCACACGCCGTAGATCGCGGCGAGGAACTGCTCGGGGAAAAGAACCAGGCCGAGCTTGCGCGTCAGGCCGACGCTATAGGCGAGCGAGCCGAGCGTCAGTGTCGCCGCGAGCACCACCTGGGCGAGGCGGCCGGCCGCGGATTTCGGCGGCGCCGCGGCGGAGAGTTCCTCCACTTGCTAGAAAAAGGCCTAGCGCAGCCCCGTTTCCTTCCAGTACTTCTCCGCCGCCGGGTGGTACGCGAGGCGCGGCTGCACCTTGCCCGACTTGCTCGGGTCGTAGGCGTTGAAGTTCGGGTGCCCGGCGATCAGCTCCTTCTTGTTCTCGTGCACCGCCTTGATGAAGTCCACCACCACGTCGTCCTTCACGTGCGAGCCAACGCCGATGATGAAGTCGATGGTCTGCACCTTGGTCGGCTTGTCCACGCCGGCGATGTGCGGCGCCGGGTTGACGGTGGAGAAGTAGTACTCGGGGCGAACCTTCTTCATGCGCGCCTCGGAGTCCGGCAGGATCTCCATGTTGAGCACGCGCAGGCCGCCGACCGCCTGGGCGATCTCCTGCACCTTCGGCGCGCCGACGGCGAAGAAGAAGACGTCGATCTTGTTCGACTTGAAGTCCTCCGAGGCGCGGATCACGTTCACCGTCGGCACCTTTTTCACGTCGTTCATGCTGACGCCGCCCGCGGCGAGCAGGGCGTTGAGGTGCGTGATGACGCTGGTCTGCTGCACCCAGTCGGACGGGATGTTCTTGCCTTTCAGGTCGGCGATGCTCTGCACCGGCGAGTCCTTGCGCACCCAGAACGCCATCTGGAAGCCGAATAGCGTGAGCGCGGCGCGGATGTTGGGCTTGGGGTTTCCCTTCCAGACGTTCTCGCCCTTCTGGGCTTCGGCCGGCTCGCCAACGTCGAGCAGCAGGAAGTCCGCCTGCTTGGAGTTCACGGCGTCGATGATGCCGGTGTCGCCGCCGTGCCCGATCACGCGCACCTGCAGCTTGGAATGGTCCTGCACCACCTTCGCGATCACCGAGGCCTGCGCGTTGAGCAGCGTCCCGGGCTGCAGCGTGGCGAAGCCGACCGTCTGCGCCGCGGCGGCAGTCGAAGCTGCGGAAATAGCGATGGCGAACAACTTTTTGAAACGCATGGATCACTCCTCCTAGAGTGCCGCGAGTCTACCTTATGATGGCGGGCCGCCAATGAAACTGCCCAAGGACCGCGTCCCTTATTCGGCGATCGTCGACCGGCCGCCGCTCAAGCTGCCCGACGACGGCCGCGTCGCCGTGTGGACCATCGTCAACGTCGAGGAATGGTCGATCGAGCGCAACATGCCGCGCACGGTGCTGCCGCCACCTTATGGTCAGCCGCTGCAGCCCGACCTGCCGAACTGGGCGTGGCACGAGTACGGCATGCGCGTCGGGTTCTGGCGTTTTGTCGAGGTGCTCGCGAAATTCAACATCAAGGCGACATTGGCCATCAATGGCTCCGTCATCTCGTCGTATCCGAGGGTGGCGGAAGCAGGACGCGATGCCGGATGGGAATTCATGGGCCACGGCTGGATTCAGCGGCCGATGCACCATGTCGAGGATCAGCGCAAGGCGATAGCCGATACCGTCGCCGCCATCCGGAAATTCACCGGCAAGCCGCCGCGTGGCTGGGAGAGTCCCGGCCTCACCGAAACCTACGACACGATCGACTGGCTCGCCGAGGCCGGTATCGAGTATGTCGCCGACTGGGTGCTCGACGACCAGCCGTGCCGCATCGAGACCACGCACGGTCCCATCGTTTCGGTGCCTTATACGGTCGAGATGAACGACATCGCGATGATGGCGCTGCAGAACCATCCGTCGGAAGAATGGCTGCGCCGCGGCATCGACCAGTTCGACCGCCTCTAC
>DATLDY010000293.1:0-3430 GCA_035525655.1 Burkholderiales bacterium | reverse complement strand
GCCGTCGGCAGCATGAAAGGCGTGAAGAAGGTCGTGCAGGTCGGCGATAACGCCGTTGCCGTCGTCGCCGAGACCTGGTGGCAGGCGAAGAGCGCGCTCGACAAGCTGCCGATCGTCTGGGACGAAGGCGAGAACGCCAAGGTGTCGAGCGAAAGCATCGCCGAGATCCTGAAGGCCGGCCTCGATGCCGAGCAGGCTTTCGTCGGCAACCAGAACGGCAATGCCAAGGATGCGCTCTCCGGCGCGACGAAGAAGGTCGAAGCGGTCTACGCCTATCCCTTCCAGAACCACGTCTGCATGGAGCCGATGAACATGACGGCGCGCTACACGCCGGAAAAGTGCGAGCTCTGGGGACCGACGCAGAACGGCGAGGGCGCGTATGCCGCGGCGCTCGCGGCCTCGGGCCTGTCGCCGGACAAGGTCGACGTCTACAAGACCATGCTCGGCGGCGGCTTCGGCCGGCGCGGCGCGTACCCGAACGACTACGTGACGCAGGCCGTGCTGATCGCCAAGCAGATGCCCGGCACGCCGATCAAGATGCTGTGGTCGCGCGAAGAAGACATGGTGCAGGGCCGCTATCACCCGGTGATGCAGTGCAAGCTCGTCGGCGGCCTCGATGCGAGCGGCAACCTCACCGGACTGCACATGCGCCTGTCGGGCCAGTCCATCCTGGCCGCGGTGCGCCCGGAAATCCTCAACGCGCAGAAAGGCCGCGACCCGAACGCCTTCCAGGGCGTCTTCGAGAGCGGCGAGCACGCCTTTACGTACGACGTGCCGAACCTGCTGGTCGACCATGCGATGCGCAACACTCACGTGCCGCCGGGCTTCTGGCGCGGCGTGAACATCAACCAGAACGCGATCTTCCTCGAGTGCTTCATGGACGAGCTGGCGGAAGCGGCCGGCCAGGACGCGCTGGAGTTCCGCCGCAAGCTCCTCGGCAAGAGCCCACGCGCCCTAGGCGTGCTGAATGCGGTCGCCGAGCGCATTGGCTGGGGCAAGCCCGCGCCGAAGGGCGTGTATCGCGGCCTCGCGCACCTGAAGGCGTTCAACAGCTACGTGGCAGGCGCGGCCGAGATCCAGGTCACCGGAGGCAACAAGGTGAAGGTCCTGCGCCTCATCGGTGCGACCGATCCGGGCCACGCGGTCAACCCGGCGCAGATCGATCGCCAGGTCGCCGGCTCGTTCGTCTACGGCCTTTCGGCGCTGTTCTTCCAGGAGTGCACGGTGAAGGACGGGCGCATCGTCCAGACGAACTTCCACGACTACAACTCGATGCGCATCGCGCAGATGCCGAAGGTCGAGGCGATCCTCAAGGCCTCCGGCGGGGACGTGTGGGGCGGTGTGGGCGAGCCGACGATCTGCGTCGCGGCGCCAGCCGTGCTGAACGCGTTCTACCGGGCGACTGGCAAGCGCATCCGCGATGTGCCGCTGAAGAACCAGGGTATCGAGCTGGTTTGAAGCGTCTGGCGTTCGCGCTGCTGTGTGCCATGTCGGCAGCGCAGGCGAACGACGAGATACCGGCCTCGCTCACGGGCGCCAAAGGCGATCCGCAGCGAGGCCGGGCGATCGTCGCGAACCGCCAGGTCGGCCTTTGCCTTCTCTGCCACAGCGGCCCGATTCCGGAGGAGCGATTCCAGGGAAACCTGGCGCCCGACCTGCGCACGGCCGGGCGCCTTAGCGAAGGACAGCTGCGCCTGCGCCTTGTCGATCCCGCGCGCTTCAACCCGCAAACCATCATGCCTGCCTACTACCGCACCGAAGGATTCGAGCGCGTCGCTCCCGCGTTCCGCGGCAAGACGCTCCTCAGTGCCGAGCAGATCGAGGACGTGGTCGCCTACCTAACCACGCTCAGATGACGACGCGACGCCAGTTCCTCTTCCTTACGGGCGGCGCCCTGGCGACGACGCCGGTACTCGCGCAGCTCGATCCGAACATCGCGCAGAAGCGCAAGGCTGCGCTGGAAGAAGCGATCCGCAAGGTGACCGGCGGCGCGCCGCTGCGCCAGGGCAGGGTGAAGCTCGACGTGGCGCCCCTGGTGGACAACGGCAACACCGTACCGCTCTCGGTCACGGTGCAGAGTCCGATGACGGCCGCCGACCACGTGAAGGCAATCCACATCCTCACCGAGAAGAATCCGCAGCCGCATGTGCTGACGGCGCATCTGGGTCCTCGCGCGGGCCGCGCAACCCTGTCCGCGCGCTGTCGCATGGCCGACACCGGCAACGTCATCGCCATCGCGCAAATGAGCGACGGCTCTTTCTGGTCCGAGGCGGTGTCGGTAATCGTGACGCTTTCCGCTTGCCTCGAGGACGGGCTCATCTGATGGCGCCGGTCGTTGTCACCGTCCCCACCCAGGCGAAGCGCGGCGAGGTGATCGAGATCAAGACGCTCGCCGCGCATGTGATGGAGAACGGCTTTCGCCGCACACAGATGGGCGAGCTCATCGCACGCGACATCATCACGCAGGTGGTCTGCACCTACAACGGCGTGGAAGTGTTCCGCGCCGAGCTGCATCCGGCGATGGCGGCGAACCCGTTCGTCGCCTTTACCACCGTCGCGACCGAGAGCGGCACGCTCGAGTTCAAGTGGACCGGCGACAACGGCTACTCGGCCTCGCACTCCGCCGCCATCACCGTCACTTGAAGTTCGTCTTGCTGCTCGCTGCGGCAGCGTCGGCGCTTGTGCAGGCCGGCGAAATCCCGCTCGCCGAGCGCCGCTCCGGGTACGAGTTCATGAGCCGCGACACGCGCGCCATGCAGGACGACGACACCACGAGCCCGGCGCTCTTCTCGCTGATGGAAGGCGAGGCGCTTTTCAAGAGCAATTGCCAGACCTGCCACGCGGACATTAAAGGCGTCGCCGCGCGCTATCCGGCGGTGAAGCAGGGAAAGCTCGTCAACCTCGAGCAGCAGATCAACACCTGCCGGACCGAGCGGCAGAAGGCGGCACCACTGGCGTATGAGAGCCGCGAGCTCCTCGCCCTGACAACGTATGTCGCGCGGCAGTCGCGCGGCCTGCCGATCGACATCAAGCTCGAGGACGCGAACCGCAAGTACATCGACGCCGGCCGCGCCACCTTCAACCGCCGGCAAGGGCAGCTCAACCTGGCCTGCGCCCAGTGCCACGACGACAACTGGGGCAAGCAGCTCGCCGGTACTCCCATCCCGCAGGCGCACCCCACCGGCTACCCGCTGTACCGGCTCGAGTGGCAGAGCGTCGGCTCCCTGCAGCGGCGCCTGCGGAACTGCATGATCGGCGTGCGCTCGGAGCCGTATGCCTATGGCTCGCAGGAGTTCGTCGAGCTGGAGCTCTACCTGATGTGGCGCGCCCGCGGCATGAAGCTGGAAACGCCCGCCGTGCGGCCCTAGCCGAGCAGCTTCCGGATACCCTCGCGGTCGGGATTCAGGACAATCCCCTTCTCGCAGATGAT
>DATLDY010000269.1:0-4123 GCA_035525655.1 Burkholderiales bacterium | reverse complement strand
CGCTCATTTACCGAGCAGGTGTTTGACGCCATCGCGCTCTTCGTGCAGCTCCTTGAGCGTGGCGTCCATGCGCTTGCGGCTGAACTCGCTGATCTCGATGCCCTTGACGATCTGGTAGCTGCCGCCGCGGCAGGTCACGGGGTAGCCATAGATCACGCCTTCCGGAATGCCGTAGCTGCCGTCGGAGGGAATGCCCATGGTCAGCCAGTCGCCATCGCGCGAGCCGGAGACCCAGTCGCGCACATGGTCGATTGCAGCGTTGGCCGCGCTCGCGGCGGAGGAGAGGCCGCGCGCCTCGATGATGGCGGCACCGCGCTTTTGCACGGTGGGGATGAACGTGGATTCGAGCCAGGCTTGGTCGTTGATCATCGGCCAAAGCTTTTTTCCATCGACTTCGGCCTGGAACACGTCGGGGTACTGGGTGGCGGAGTGGTTTCCCCACACCGTGACCTTGCGCACCGCTGACACGGGCTTGCCGACTTTCGTGGCGAGCTGCGAAGTCGCGCGATTGTGGTCCAACCGCATCATGCCGGTGAACTGCGACGGCTTGAGGCTCGGCGCGTTCTTCATGGCGATGAGGCAATTGGTATTCGCCGGGTTGCCGACCACGAGCACCTTGACGTTCCGGCTGGCGACGCGGTCGAGGGCCTGGCCCTGGGGCCCGAAGATCTTGCCGTTCGCCTCCAACAAATCCTTGCGCTCCATGCCGGGACCGCGCGGGCGCGCGCCGACGAGGAGGGCGACATCCACATCCTTGAAGGCGACCATCGGGTCCGACGCCGGCACCATCCCCGCCAGCAACGGAAAGGCGCAGTCGTCGAGCTCCATCATCACGCCCTTCAGCGCCTTCTGCGCCTTCTCGTCCGGGATCTCGAGCATCTGCAGGATCACCGGCTGGTCCTTGCCCAGCATCTCGCCGCTCGCGATCCTGAACAGCAGGGAATAGCCGATCTGGCCTGCGGCGCCGGTGACGGCGACGCGAACGGGGGCTTTGGGCATCAAGAGCTCCGGGGAAGGGACTGAGAGTGGATTTCGATTTTACCGCAGCGGTTTGCTGCGCTGCGCCGCTATAATCGAGTTGCGCTGGAAGCCTCGGTCGGAGAAGCGGGGTCCGGCGCCACCAATGTCCAGCGCGGCCGCGAAAAAACCAAGACCGAAGTACCTGAGCCTGTCCGCGCTCCTGTTCGAAATCCGCCTGCCGGTCACGGCGTGGGCTTCGGGCCTGCACCGCATCTCCGGCGCGCTCCTAGTGCTGCCGTTCATTGCTTGGCTGCTCTACCTCCTCGACACCAGCCTCGCATCGGAGCAGGGCTTCCGCCACGTCCAGGAATACCTGCGAATGCCCGTGGCGAAGCTCGGCCTGGTGGTGTTCATCTGGGCCTTCGCGCACCACTTCTTCGCCGGGATCCGGTTCCTGCTCCTCGACCTCAACAAGGGCGTAGACATCCATCGAGCGCGCATGAGCGGCTATGCCGTCATCGTGCTCGGCGTCCTTACAACCCTCCTCTTCGCGTGGCGCATATGGTGAACCGGGTCGTCACCGGGGCGCATTACGGCCTGGGCAGCTGGCTCGCCCAGCGCATCACGGCGGTGGTGATCGTCATTTACACGCTGATCGTGCTGGTCATGTTCATGACCGGCCGCCCGCTCAGCTATGGCGTGCTGAAAGACCTTTTCACGCAGGGCTGGATGCGGGTCGCGACGCTCATGTTCGCCATCGCGGTCGCCTGGCACGCCTGGGTCGGCGTGCGCGACATTGTGATGGACTACGCCAGGCCGGAAAGCCTGCGCCTGTCGCTCCACGTCCTTACCATCCTCCTCCTTCTCGGCTATATCGGCTGGACTGTGCAAATCCTGTGGCGCTGACCGTTCGGAAGTTCGATGCAATCGTGGTCGGAGCCGGCGGCTCCGGGATGCGCGCGGCGCTGGAGCTCGCGCGCGGGAACCTGAAGGTCGCGGTGCTCACCAAGGTGTTCCCGACGCGCTCGCACACCGTGGCGGCGCAGGGCGGCGTCGCGGCGCCGCTGGGCAACAGCACCGAAGACAACTGGCACTGGCACATGTACGACACCGTCAAGGGCGCCGACTACCTCGGCGACCAGGACGCCATCGAGTACATGTGCCGCCGCGCGGTCGAGGTGGTCGTGGAGCTCGAGCACATGGGCATGCCGTTCGATCGCCTCGAGAACGGCAAGATCTACCAGCGGCCCTTCGGCGGCCATACGCAGGACTACGGCAGCGCCAAGATGGCGATGCGCTCCTGCGCGGCGGCGGACCGGACCGGGCACGCGATGCTGCACACGCTCTACCAGCAGAACGTGCGCTCCAATACGCAATTCCTCGTCGAGTGGATGGCGCTCGATCTCATCCGCGACCCCCAGGACGGCGCCATCGTCGGGGTCACCGCGCTAGAGATGGAGACCGGCGAGCTTTGCATCATGCAGGCGAAGGCGGTCGTGCTCGCCACCGGCGGCGCCGGGCGCATTTACTGGGCGAGCACCAACGCCTTCATCAATACCGGCGACGGCCTCGGCATGGCCGCGCGCGCGGGGCTTCCGCTGCAGGACATGGAGTTCTGGCAGTTCCACCCGACCGGCGTCGCCGGCGCGGGGGTGCTGATCACCGAAGGCGTGCGCGGGGAGGGCGGCTACCTCCTCAACAAGAACGGCGAGCGCTTCATGGAGCGCTACGCGCCGAACGCCAAGGACCTTGCCAGCCGCGACGTCGTGTCGCGCGCGATGACGACCGAGATCAAGGAAGGCCGGGGCTGCGGCGAGCACGCCGACCACCTGCTGCTCAAGCTCGACCACCTCGGCCCAGAGGTGATCAACCAGCGCCTGCCGGGCATCCGCGAGATCGCCGTCAAGTTCGCCAACGTCGATCCGATCCGCGAGCCGATCCCGGTGGTGCCGACGGTGCATTACCAGATGGGCGGCATCCCGACCAATTACATGGGCCAGGTGGTCGCGCCGGAGGGTAATAGCAAGGAAGCGATCGTCCCCGGGCTCTATGCCGCCGGCGAATGCGCCTGCGTATCGGTGCACGGCGCGAATCGCCTCGGCACCAACTCGCTCCTCGATCTCCTGGTGTTCGGCAAGGCTTCCGGCGAGCAGGTGATCAAGGACCTGCGCACGCAGCCGGCGCCGCATCGCAACCTGCCCAAAGATGCCGGCGAGCCCACACGTTCACGTTTGAATAGATTGGATACGGCAACCGGCGGCGAGCGGGTGGTTGACGTGCTCAACGACCTGCGCCGCACGATGCAGGCGCATTGCGGCGTGTTCCGCTTCCCCGACGACCTGCACAAGGGCGTCGAGAAAATCAGGCAGATCGCCCAGCGCGCCGCGCGCACCTTCATCGCGGACAAGTCGAAGGTCTACAACACCGCGCGCATCGAGGCGCTCGAGCTGGACAACCTGGTCGAGACCGCCGTCTCGACCATGGTCTGCGCCGAGGCCCGCAAGGAGAGCCGCGGCGCGCAGGCGCGGGCCGATTTCCCCGAGCGCGACGACCAGAACTGGATGAAGCACACGCTGTGGTACAAGGAAGGCGATCGCCTCGAATACAAGCCGGTGCACCAGCGGCCGCTCACCGTGCAGACGATGGAGCCGAAGGTGCGAAGCTACTAATGAAACTCACCATCTATCGCTACGACCCGGACAAGGACGCGAAGCCCTATTACAAGGACTACGACGTCGCGCTCGACCAGGCCGATCGCATGCTGCTCGACGCCCTGGTGAAGGTGAAGGCCCAGGACGACTCCATCGCTTTCCGCCGCTCCTGCCGCGAAGGCGTGTGCGGCTCCGACGCGATGAACATCAACGGCAAGAACCGCCTCGCGTGCATCACCAAGATCGCCGAGCTTCCCGACCACGTGACGATCCGTCCGCTGCCCGGCATGCCGGTGATCCGCGATTTGATCGTCGACATGACGCAGTTCTTCAAGCAGTACCACTCGATCAAGCCGTACGTCATCAACGATGACCCGCCGCCGGAGCGCGAGCGGCTGCAGTCGCCCGAGGACCGCGATCACTTGAACGGCCTGTACGAGTGCATCCTGTGCGCCTGCTGCTCGACGGCCTGCCCGTCGTTCTGGTGGAATCCGGACAAGTTCGTCGGACCG
>DATLDY010000263.1:0-5616 GCA_035525655.1 Burkholderiales bacterium | reverse complement strand
TGGAGTAGCCGACGAGGTGAGGGAACTGCTTCTCCACCGCTGGCGAGAACAGTCCTTTGTGGACGCACACATTCTTCAGTCCGGGCCGGTCGGGGTACTGCTTCGACCACTTCACCAGGCGCTCGTAGAACGGATACAGCTGCTTCTCGTCGTCGAGACGCCACGGGTGCTTCGACAAATGCGTGTTGGTGTTGTCGCCGATGGTGTAGCCCTTCCATGCGTCGGGCTTGAGGCGCGCGTCTTCTTCCTCGACCTTCGCCAGCCAGTTGTCGGGCCGCCCGGGCGTGAAGATGGCATGCGAAAACATGCGCCGCGTGCCGGCTTCCTTGTTCACTTTGTCGCGCGCGTCGCGCTTCTGGTCGTTGGTGAGGAAGTCAAACTTCGGATCCTCCGAATACGAGCCCGAGATGCAGGAGACCTTGGTGTCGCTGTCGAGGAATATCTCCTTCACGTAGTTCGGGAACATCAGGTCCTGGATCGTCTGCTCCTTGCCGGCGAGCGCCGGGTTCCAGCCCAGCTTGCCGACCGCGGCGCGCTGGTTGACGAACGCGGTGATCGGCGTG
Source organism: Burkholderiales bacterium (assembly GCA_035525655.1). Classification (GTDB taxonomy): domain Bacteria; phylum Pseudomonadota; class Gammaproteobacteria; order Burkholderiales; family SG8-39; genus SCGC-AG-212-J23. Next base: position 5,053 of record DATLDY010000263.1, on the reverse strand, counting down.
CCCTCACGCAAAAAGTGCGTGTGCATGTCCATGATGAACTGGCCCTTGAGCGCGTCCGCGCGTGCCTGCGCGAGCTCCATGTCGCGGTGCTCGTTCTTCTCCACTTGGTAGACGGGCTGGCCGGACTTCGCATAAACCTCGTTCAGCGCCACGAACGCAGCCGCCATGCCGCCCGCGGACTGGAAGAATCGCCGGCGGGAAATGCCGAGCTTCTTGGACAGATCCGTGCCCATCTCCTTGATGCGCGCCTCGAACTCCTTTTGCTGCGGCGACTGCGGCGGCGGCATGTACTCGTCGCTCGACGCGTACTGCACCGGGATCGGGGATGGGAACAGCGACTCGGCGCCTTCGAGCTGCGCCAGTTCTTCCGGGGTCAGCATGGTGGGTACTCCTCCTCTGTGAAAGACCATCGTATTCTGGGCCGTTCCGTAGGTAAACTGCGCGCTGCAACAAACGAGGAGGAAAAGTGAAACGCTGGATCGTGGCGGCGGCTGTCGCGCTCGTTTCTTCGGTAACTTTTGCCCAGGGATTTCCCGAGCGTGCGTTGAAAATCATCGTGCCGCTGCCCCCGGGCGGCTCGCCCGACACGATCGCCCGCACGCTCGCCGCGAATCTGCAGGAGACCTGGAAGCAGCCGGTGGTGGTCGAGAACCGCACCGGCGGCAGCCAGAACATCGGCTCCGACGCCGTGGCGAAAAGCGCACCCGACGGCTACACCTGGCTCCTCGCACCGGACAACGTCTACGTGACAAACCCGTATATCGCCAAGGCCACGACCTACGACCCGTTCGTGGATCTCGTGCCGGTAACGGAGGTCGCGCGCATCCAGTTCCTCCTGGTCGTGCCATCCACGCTGCCGGTCAACTCCGTGCAGGAATTGATCGCGTACGCCAAGGCGCGTCCGAACGAGCTCAACTTCGGCTCATCGGGCAACGGCAGCCCGCAGCATCTCAGCGCGGCCCTGTTCCAGCTGCTGGGCGGCGTGCAGATGAACCATGTGCCCTATAAGGGTGCGGCACCGGCGATACAGGACCTGCTTCCGGGTCGCATCCAGGTGTGGTTCGGCGCGGCGAACAGCCTCCTGCCGCACATCAAGGACGGCAAGCTGAAACTCCTCGGCAGCACGGCCCCGCAACGCTTTACCAACCTCGGCAACACGCCCGCCATCGCTGAAGCGCTATCGGGCTATTCCGTGGACCCGTGGCTCGGGCTCTTCATGCCGGCGAAAGTCCCGTCCGATATCGTGAAGAAGGTGAACGGCGAAGTGGCGCGCATCCTCGCCCTGCCGGAGGTGAAGTCGAAGCTCGCGCCGCAGGGCATCGAGCTGGTGACGAACTCGCCGGAGGACTTCGCGAAGTTCATTCGCGCCGAGTACGAGAAGTGGGGCAAAGTCATCAAGGAGGCGAACATCCGTGGAGAATAAGGTGGCTCGTGAAATTCTGCGTGACGTTCCCGCGCCGGTTCCGCAGGCGCAGGAGCACTGGGGCAGCGATGCCATCGCGGCGATGCTTCGCGCGCTCGACATCCCTTATCTGGCGCTGAACCCGGGCGCGAGCTATCGCGGCCTGCACGACAGCATCGTCAACTATCTGGGCAATGAGCATCCGCAGATGCTGCTCTGCCTGCACGAGGAATCGGCGATTGCCATCGCGCATGGCTACGCCAAGGCGTCCGGCAAGATGATGGGCGCGGTGGTGCATTCCAACGTCGGGCTGATGCACGCCTCGATGGCGATCTTCAACGCGTGGTGCGACCGCGTGCCGATGCTGATCCTCGGCGCTACGGGCCCGTGGGACGCGGCGCGGCGCCGTCCGTGGATCGACTGGATCCACACGGCGTCCGACCAGGGCGCGCTGGTGCGCGACTATACGAAATGGGATAACCAGCCGGGCTCCGTGCCCGCAGCGTACGAGGCGTTGATGCGCGCCGTGCAGATGGCGAACACCGCGCCGCGCGGCCCCACCTACATCAACCTCGACGCCGCGCTGCAGGAATCGAAGATCGGCGCAGTGCCGCCGCTGCCGGACGTCTCGCGCTTCGCGCCGCCGCCGTCGGTGCAACCGGCGCCCGAGGCGGTGAAGGCGGCAGCCCAGTTGCTCTCGGGCGCGAAGAACCCGGCGATCCTCGTCGGTCGCGTGAGCCTCAGCGAGGCCGGCTGGAAGGCACGTGTCGCGCTCGCCGAGAAGCTGCAGGCGAAGGTGTTCACCGACATCAAGACGCCGGCGGCATTTCCGACCGACCACGTGCTGCACGCCGCGCCGCCGGCCACGTTCCCGGATGGCAAGGTGCTGCGCGAGTGCGACGTGATCCTGTCGCTCGACTGGGTCGACACCGCGGGCACGCTGAAAGCCGCGTGGGCCGATGCGCCGATCGGCGCGAAGGTGATCCGCGTCTCGCCCGACGCGCACATCCATCGCGGATGGAGCGCGGATTACCAGGGCCTGCCGCCATCGGACGTGTACATGATGTGCGAGCCCGATGCCGTGGTTCCGCTCCTCGTCGAAGCCGTGCGCTCGCGTCCCGCCGCGGTGCAGCCGAAGCAGGAGCCCACGTTCCCCCAGCCGAAGGAAGTGTCCATCCGCGCGCTAGCGCTCGTGTTCAACGAGCTCACCGCGGGCATGGATGTATGCCTGTCCAAGCTGCCGCTCGGCTGGAACGGCGCTTACCGCCATTTCCGCCATCCGCTCGACTATCTCGGTGCGGACGGCGGCGGCGGCGTGGGTGCCGGACCAGGCCTCACGGTCGGCGCGGCGCTCGCCCTAAAGGGCACGAGCCGCATGGTGGTCGGCATCGTCGGCGACGGCGATTTCCTGATGGGCAACACCGCGGTATGGACGGCCGCGCATTACAAGCTGCCGTGCCTGTTCCTCGTGGCGAACAATCGCTCGTTCTACAACGACGAGATGCACCAGGAGCGCGTGGCCAAGGAGCGCGGGCGTCCCGTGGAGAACAAGTGGATCGGCCAGCGCATCGACGAGCCGGACATCGACATCGCGATGATGGCGCGCTCCCAGGGCGCGATCGGCATCGGGCCGGTGAAGCAGCTCTCCGAGCTGAAGCCCGCGCTCGAGCAGGCGATCGGCCACGTGAAGAAGGGCGCGGTGTGCGTGGTCGACGTGCGCGTGCTGCCCGGCTACGACGCCGCCATGGGCGGGACGCCGCCGCCCTCGGCAGCGAGACGTTAACTGCCCTCGGCGCTCGCCTATCCGCAGTTCCGCTGGCTGTGGACGAGCTCGATTTGCTCGTGGGCCGCGCAGTGGATCCAGCACGCGGCGATGGGGTGGGTCGTCTATGAGGTGACCGGCTCCGGCGCGCTCCTGGGCGCCGTGCTCGGCGTTCGCGTGATTCCGCTCCTGCTGCTCGCGCCGATTTCCGGCGTGGCCGCCGACCGCTACAACCGCCGGCGCCTGATGCAGGTGAGCCAGGCGCTTGCGGCCGTGGTGTCGTTCGCTGTCGGCGCGGCGCTCGCGCTCGGCATGGTGAACGTGTGGATGCTTTTCGCCTTCACGCTGCTGATGGGCGCCTCCAACGTCACCGACCGGCCGGCGCGCATGACGACGGCCTTCGACCTCGTACCGCGCGACGCGGCAATGAAAGCGGTGGCGCTCAATACGATCGGCTTCTCGCTGATGCGCGTGATCGGGCCCGCCGCGGCGGGATATCTCATCGCGTGGTTCGGCGCCGCGGGGAGCTTCTTCATCCAGGGTGCCCTATACGCCGTCTCCGGCCTGGTCGTGTTCGCCGTCGTATTTCCGCCGCGCACGCATCCGAGCCGCCCGGCAATCGCCGACATGCTCGAAGGCCTGCGCTTCGCCGCGAGCGATCCGAGGATGCGCGCGCTCATCGCGCTTGGCACCCTGCCGTACCTCTTGCTGGTGCCGATGTTCGGCACGTTGTTCCCGATCTACGCGAAGGATGTATTCGCCGCCGGCCCGCAAGGGCTCGGCGTTCTGCTGACCGCGGTCGGGCTCGGCGGCACGGTGGGCAGCTTCATCGCGAATGCGCTCGCACGCGCGGAGCGGCAGGCCCGCATCCAGGCGATGTGGATCGTGGTCATGGCGCTCGCCATCGTCGGCGTCTCGGCGAGCCCGACGCTTGCCGTCGCGGTCGTCTTCAGCTTCATCGGCGGCCTAGCGGAAATGGCGCACACGGCAAGCAACATGGCGACGATGCAGATGACGGCGCCGGAAGCGATGCGCGGGCGCGTCGCCAGCCTCACGATGCTCTATCCGGCGATGATCTCGGCCGGGGCGTTCCTCGCGGGGCCGCTGTCGGATCTGGTGGGCGTGCGCGGCGCCTCGGCGGGACTTGCGACGGTCACCATCCTCGCGATCGCCACCCTCTACATGGTTTCACCGCAAATTAGGGAGATGCGTACCCGATGAAAAAGATTGCAGCCAGCAAGGCGCTGATCGAGGACCTCGTCGCCGCCAGCCGGATACTGGCGGAGCACGGCGTGCTCGACGCCTACGGCCACGTGAGCGCGCGCAGCGACAAGCGCCCTGCGAACTTCATCATGTCGCGCTCGCGCGCGCCCGCGCTGGTTACCGCAGCGGACCTGGTGGAGTGGGGACCCGACAGCGAAGCGGCGACCGGCGACAAGCGCAAGGGCTTTATCGAGAGATACATCCACGGCGAGATCTACCGCGCGCGGCCGGAAGTGATGGCCGTCGTGCACAGCCATTCCCCTTCGGTGATCCCGTTCGGCGTGACGCGCACCAAGCTGCGCCCGATCTACCACATGGGCTCGTTCCTCTGGTCCGGTGCGCCGGTATGGGACATCCGCAAGGTGCGCGAGGAGAACGATTTGCTGGTGCGCGACCGCCCGCTCGGCGAAGCGCTCGCGGGCGCTCTCGGCAAATGCAACTGCGTCCTGATGCGCGGCCACGGCATGACGGTCGTCGGCGCAACCGTCCCCGAGGTGACCTTCCGCGCCATCTACACCGAGATGAACGCGCGTCTCCAGATACAGGCCACGCAGCTCGATGGTCCGATCGAATTCCTCAGCGACGAGGAAGGCCGCCGCTCGACCGCGGCGAATGCCGGGACCATC
>DATLDY010000255.1:0-19759 GCA_035525655.1 Burkholderiales bacterium | reverse complement strand
GCGCATGACGAACTCGAAGTGCGCGTAGTCATAGCGCTCCTCCGGGCCGATCATCAGGAAGTCGCGCTGCGCATCGGAGCGGCCGTGCAGGCCGTGCGAGCCATAGAACATGAAAATCTTGAACGACGCGACGCCGAAATTTCGCACGAGCTCCGGAATTTCGCGGATGTGCGTGGAGTCCATCGGCGCGAGGTGGTATCCATAGTCCACGTGAAACCGGCCCTGGGAAACCTCCAGCACCTCGGGGAAGAAATGCAGGTAGGACCCGCCTTTGTTGAGGTAGTACTGGCCCGTGCGGAAGTAGTTCAGGCTCGAGGTCACACCGCCCTGCGCGGCGGCGCGGCTTTCGCTCACCGCATCTTCGGCGAGCGGCGAATAAATGCCGGTGTGCATATGGGCGTCGACCACGCCCGGAAAGGCGAGGCGGCCTTTGCCGTCATAGATCGTTTTCGCCTCGGCGGCGAGGCCGGGCGCTATGCGCGTGAATTTTTCGCCGGTGATGCCGATGTCCGCTTCGCGCGGCGCGTTTTCGCCCGGGCGGACGATGCGAACGTTCTTGATCAGGAGGTCGTACGTAGCCGTCTCTCCAGGTGAGGTAGCAGGCCGCCGTCGTTCACGATCTGCATTAGAAATGCTGGGATGGGCTCCGCGCCCAGTGTTTCGCCGGTGGTGAGGATCGAGATGGTACCGGCTGCCGGATCCACGCGGACCTCGTCACCTGGCCGGATGCGCTTTGCCTGGGCGCAGACGAGAGCCGGCAGGCCGAGGTTGATGGCATTGCGGTAAAAGAGCCCCGCGAATGACGGCGCGATCAACGCCGCGACTCCCAGGTGCTTGAGTGCCTCGGGTGCCTGCTCGCGCGAGGAGCCCGTGCCGAAGTTGCGGCCGCCGACGACTATGTCGCCTCTGCGCACCGTGGAGGCGAAGTCGGGATCGATCGGCTCCATGCAATGGCGCGCGATCTCGGCGATGTCTGACTTCAGATACCGGCCGGGCGTGATCGCGTCGGTGTCCACGTTGTCGCCGAAGACCCAGGCCTTCACGCGAGCAGGTTCCTCGGATCAGCGATGCGTCCGGCGAGCGCCGACGCCGCCACCGTGTAAGGCGACGCCAGATAAACCTGCGCCGACGCAGCCCCCATGCGACCTTTGAAGTTGCGCGCGGTTGTGGAGATGGCGACGGTGTTCTCGCCGAGCTGTTCCGGGCCGTAGCCGGCGCACATGCCGCAGGAATTCGCCAGGAGCTCGGCGCCCGAGTCGAGCAATGTTTTCAGCGTGCCTTCGCGCTCCGCGGCTTGCTGGTCGCGCAGGCTGGCCGGTGCGACGATCAGCCTGGTTTTCGCTTTTCTCCCCCGCAACACACTGGCAGCCATGCGCAGATCTGCCAGCTTCGCGCCGGTGCAGGCTCCGATGTACGCCAGGTCCACCTTTTGCGCGGCGAACTCGCCGACCGGCCGCGTGTTGGCCGGGCTGTGCGGCGCCGCCACCTGCGGGGGCAATTCACTGGCATCAAAACCGTGCTGCGCGAGCGTCGGTGCATCGGCATCGCTCGCCCAGGGCTCGATGTCGGCCTTGAGGTAGTCGCTCGTCACGTTGTCGGAGGCGATCAGTCCGGTCTGCCCGCCAAGCTCGGCGGTCATGTTGCAGAGAGTCATGCGCTCCTGCATCGGCAGGCTGCGGATTGCCGCCCCGCGATATTCCACCGCCTGGTATTGGCCGCCGTCCATCCCGAAGCGGCCGATCAGGAACAGCATCACGTCTTTCGCAGACACGCCGGGTGCAAAGGCGCCGTCGAACTGCATTGCAATGGTGTGCGGCACCTTGAGCCAGATTTCGCCCGTAACCATGACGCCGAGCATCTCGGTCGCGCCGATGCCGAACATGTAAGCGCCGAAGGCGCCGCCGGTGGGCGAGTGGCTGTCGCCGCCCACGGCGAACATGCCGGGCTTGAGGTGGCCGCGCTCCGGCAGCACGACATGGCAGATGCCTTGCGCGTCGTAGAAGTTATCGATCCCGACCTCGCGCACCCAGTCGCGCGTGATGCGCAGGATCTTGCGGCTGTCGTCGTCGTACTCGGGGAGGTAGTGGTCGGTGATGACGACGACCTTCGACGGATCCCAGACTTTCGCCCCCAGGCGATCGAGCATCGGCTTCAGGCGCCGCGCGCCGCTCGAGTCGTGCACCATCGCGAGGTCGACCTTGCACGTGACGATCTCGCCCGGCGTCACGCTCGCGCGGCCGGCGGCGCGGGCGACCAGCTTCTGGGCGAGCGTCTGCTTCACCCCTGTTCCAGGAATTCTTTCAGCGCCTTCTCCGGCGGTTTGACCAGATTCGAACGGCGGCTCACCGCGGCCATGCCGGCCATCTCGCGCAGCTTGATGGCCATCTCGGCAGCCTTGGCCGTCAGCGTGACGCCATTGACGATCGGGGCGCCGTCGATGTTCGCGCCGCGCTCCATCCCGAAGAGCATCATCGGCAATCCGCCCGCGGGCACGATGACATCCGCGCCGGCGTCGAGTAGAGCGCGGCATTCGCGCTCCCACTTCGGCGCGAGCTTCTTCTTCGCGTCTTCGCTCGCGAAGGACTCGATGAAATCGGCCACCGTCGCCTGCACGGCGCGCACGCCGACGACGCGGCTCTGCAGGCCGTAGCGGATCACCTGGTCCTCGTGCCACGGAATGAATACCGGATTGATCGTGACGAGGCCGAGCTTGCGCCCGAGCGTGCACGCGTGGAGGAGGGTGGTCTCGCCCAATCCGAGCACGGGAATGTCGACCACCGACTTCACCTCCGCGAGGCCCGCATCCTGGAAATGGTTGATCACCATGGCAGAAAACCCCTGGCGCTCGGCCTCCACCGCGTTCTTGATCAGCGCCCGCGCGATGCGGAATTCGGTGATCGCATGGGTCGTGGTGGCAGGCGGGGAGGTGCTGTTGAACGTCGCCGAGAAATTTGGCTCGAGGATCGCCTTGAGGTGCGCCTCGACCTTGCTGATGTAAGGCGCCATGTGGACGCGATCGGTCGCGCCCTGGAACCAGATCTTGTATTTGCTCATCGATTCTCCACGAGTGCGAGCACGCGCAGCGGGCTGCCGCTGCCATTGCGGATCTTGAGCGGAGCAGCCACCACCACGGCGCCGGTGGGCGGCAGCTGATCCAAATTCTTCAAGCACTGCAAACCGTAGCGGCCGGCGCCGTGCATGTAATAGTGGCAGGGATAAGGCGGGCGCAGGTGGTACGCCTGGCCGGCATCGGTGCCGATCGATTCGGTGCCGAAGCCGACGATGTCGCGCTCCTCGACGAGGAAGCGGACCGCATCGGTATCCGGCCCCGGTGTGTGCTGACCGGTCTCGTCGTAATTCTGGTACGCAGCGGGATCGCCGCTTTTCTTCGACCAGTCGGTGCGCATCAGCACCCAGGAGCGCGCCGAGATGCGGCCATGGCGCTTCTCCCAGTCGAGGAGAAACGGTTTGGTCAACAGAAAGTCTGCATTCGCCGCCGACTCCTTGCTGCAATCCACGACGAACGCCGGCCCGACGAAGCGCTCGGCGGGAATCGTGTCCACCGAGTTGTTCGGCAGGTCCTTTCCCGACACCCAGTGGATCGGCGCGTCAAAATGCGTACCGGTGTGCTCGCCGCAGGAAAAATTGTTCCAGTACCACGCCGGCCCGCGCTCGTCGTAGTGCGAGACCTCCTCGATGCGAAACGGCCAGGCCTGGCCCATTTCCGGCGGTAATGAGATGTACGGAAATTCCGGAGACAGCGTTTCGGTGAGATCGATGACTTTGATTTTTCCCGTCACCAATCCTTCGGCAAGCTGAGCCAGCGCGCTCATCGCCTCGCCCCCCTGTTAAGGGGGGTATGAGCCGCAGGCGCAGTGGGGGGTTGGTTTTCAGGAGAACTGCCGTTCACGTGGACAACTCCTTTTCCAATGCCTTCGGATTGTCGCGCCAACGCGCGAGCCATTCCTGAGCGACGTCGCCCGGATACACATCCTCAACGCCTTCGCGCAGCGCCTTGACCATCGCGTTCGCTAGCGCGGCCGGCGTGACCTTCGGCGGCGGAAGGAGCTGGTTCCATTCGTCGTCGATGGGGCCCGGGAAGACGTTGATTACCCGTACTCCTGCGGGACGCATCTCGGCGCGCAGGCATTGCGAGAGCGAATGTGCGGCGGCCTTGGACGCGGAGAAGGTGCCGTGTGGCGGGAAATTGGCGAGCGCGTAGATGGAAAGGACATTCACCCAGGCGACGGCGCTCGACTGGCCGTCGGCGCCGCGAGCACGCATCGCGGGGCCGAATTCCTGGGCGAGGCGGAGCAAGCCGAAATAATTGACGTCCATCTCGGCTCGCGCCGTGTCTACGCCTGCACGATTGCCGATGCCGTATGTCCGGTGGTGCTCGGCCGTGTTGATGAGGATGTCGACCTTGCCGCCGATCTCGGCTGCGACCTCGCGCACGTTCTTCGAGTCGGTCACGTCGAGCGGAAGAAGCGTGACCTGGGGAATGGCCTTCAGTTCATCGAAGCCGGCGAATTTCTTCCACGGCTCGGAGTGCCCGACCCAGATCAAATCGGCGCCCGCCGCGGCGAGGCCTTTGACCATCGCCTGTCCGAGCGCCGTCTTGCCGTCGGTGACGAGCACCTTGCGGAATTTCGGGTCGCAGGTGAATTCGCGAAGCTGTTTGTCCTCAGACATGTTGCTCTCCTTGTGCGGAAGCGCGACCAGCACCGCCTGGCCGGCGCGGTCGAGCTTCGCAGCGACGACGATCCGGCTGGGCGCTTGGGCGACGCCTTCATGCAAATGCGCGACCACGGTCGGGCCGCAGTCGAGCTTAACGAGGCCCAAACGCCAGGGCAGGCGCTCGCGAAAAAAAAGGTCGTTGCTATGGTGGAGCACCGTCGCGGAAAGTAGCTCGCCTTCCGTCGGTTGCGGCTTCCAGTCGAGGCGGATCGAAAGGCAGGCCTGGCACGCCTCGCGCGGCGGATATTGCACGGCGGCGCAGTCGCGGCATTGCTGCAGCTCGAAGCGGCCGAGGGCCGCCGCGGCGGTCAGTCCAAGCGCGACTCGGCTGCGCGCTGCCGGCGGCAGCGTCGGCAGCCGCGTGCGCAGGACGGGATTCTTGCGCTTGGGTCGCTCTAGCACGCCAGGATTGCCGCGCCGGAACCGAGCCCGCGGTCGAAGTTGATCATCCCAAACCCGCTCACCAGTCCAAGTTTCGCATCCTTCACTTGCCGGCCCTGCGCCTGGCGCGTGAGCTGGCGCAGCGCTTCCACCATGCCGAGAAAGCCGCCGGCGGCGCCCGCCTGGCCGACCGAGAGCTGCCCGCCCGAGGTGTTGAACGGGAACGAGCCCTCCCACGTAAAGCTGTGCTCGCGGATGAACGCCGGCGCCTCGCCTTTGGCGCAGAAGCCGAGGTCTTCGAGCTGCATGACGGAGATCACCGGGTAATCGTCGTATGTCTGGAGGAAATCCATGTCGCGCGGACCGGTGCCCGCCTGCTCATAGAGGTCGGCCTGGTCGAGCGCCCACCCGGCACGCATCTGCACAGGATCCGACGCGAATGCGTTATGGCGCTCGATGGTCCCAAGCAGCCTCGCGTACGGAATGCCGAGGCGCTTTGCCCGCGCGTCGCTCATGACGAGAAAGCCATCGGCGCCGGCGCAAGGCATCACGCAATCGAAAAGATGCAAAGGCTCGGCAACCGGGCGCGCGGACAGGTATTCCGCCAGCGTCAGCGGTTTCTTGAAAAGCGCGTGGGGAAACTTAAGCGCATTCGTGCGTTGCGCAACGCACAGCTTGCCGAAGTCCTCGCGCGTTGCACCATACACTCGCATGTAATACGCGGTGAGGAACGCGAAGCTGGCGTTCGGGCCGCCGGCCCCATAGGGATACACGGCATCGCGCGCGAACTGGCTGAAGTTGGCGAGAGTCAGGCGGAACGAATCGACATGGTTCGTATCCCCCGAGAGGCAGGCCACAACCTCTGCATCGCCCGCCTGCACCGCTCGCGCCGCGCGGCGCAGCGCAACGACGCCGCTTGCGCCGCCGAAAGGGACGTGGTCGAGCCAGCGCGGCGACAGGCCCATGTGCTGCGTGAGACCGATGGCCGTGTCCGGCGACAGGGTAAAGCTGGACACCGACAGTCCGTCGATGTCGTCCTTGCGCAGCTTCGCCTGCTTCAACAGGTCGCCAAGGCAGCGGGCGAGCCACCAGTGGGCCGAGCGGATGGAGTAGCGCACATAGGGCACGGTCACGGGGACTGCGACCGCAACGCCTTCGTAGCCACGACGAGTCATTTGCGGCGCTTGCGCTCGCGCAGGTCGAAGGAATTGCTCGGATTCACCGCGAAGTCGGCGAGCTTCGCCTTCTGCACCTTGTTCGTCGACGTGACCGGCAGCTCGCGCAGGAATGCGACGTGCCCCGGCGCCTTGAAATACGCGAGCCGCTCGAGGCACCAGTCCTGGATCGAGAGCGCCGTCTCCCGGCTCGCCGCTGCGCCCGGCTTGAGGATCACGCAGGCCATGACTTCTTCATCGCGCACGCTGTCCGGCGCGGCAATCACCGCGACCTGCGCCACCGCATCGTGGCCGGCCAGCGCGGCCTCGACCTCGAGGGCGGCGATGTTCTCGCCCGCGCGGCGGATGATGTTCTTGCGCCGATCGACGAAATGCAGGCTGCCGTCGGCGCCGCGGCTTACGCAGTCGCCGGTATGGAACCAGCCGTCGCGCCACGCTTCGGCCGTGGCGGCGTCGTCCTTCAGGTAGCCGGAGAAGAATCCGCGGCGCGGATCGGGACCGACCTGGCGCACGAGCAGCTCCTGCGTCTCGCCGGCGATCTGGACATCGAGCCCGGCGCGCGGCTTGCCGATGCAGCGGGTGCCGACATGGCGCGGTTCGCGACTCGCCGCGATGAGAGCGCCGCCGCCGGTCTCGGTCATCGCCCAGGCTTCGATCAATGGAAAGCCGAAGCGCTGCTCGAAGGCGGCATGATCTTTGGGATTAGCGTTGGCGCCGTAACCGAAGCGCACGCGATGGCCGCGGTCGTCGGCACTTGGCGCGAGCTGCAGCAGTATCGCGGGCATGACGCCCAGATAGTGGACGATGGTGGCGCGCGAGTCGACGACGTCGCGCCACCAGGTCTTGGGATGGAAGCGGTCGAGCTGCACGACGCAGCCGGCGGTCAGGATCATCGCCGTTGTGGATACGGCGAGCGCATTCATGTGGAACAGCGGAAGCGGCGTGATGAGCCGCTCTTCACCGAATATCAGCGAGCAAAGGCCGCCTTCGTCCACGTACCGCTGCCCGACGTTCAGGAAGTAGTGGTCGCTGAGGAGGCATCCCTTCGGCTTGCCCGTGGTGCCCGACGTATAGAGGAGGGCACATTCCGTCGCATCGCCCGGCGCCTTTGCCGCCGGCGGGTCGAAGGACGCAAGGAGCGGTTGATCGACGACAAGGGCCGCTTCGCTGTGCTCCAGAACGTAGTCGAGCTCCGCGCGGTGGTAATCCGGGTTCACCGGCACGACGGCGACGCCGAGCGAGTTGAGCGCGAGGAAATGCAGCAGGAAATCCGCGCAGTTGGGCAGCTTCAGCGCGACGCGATGGCCGGGCCGATAGCCCTTGCGCGCATAGACTCTGGCGATCTCGCCGACGCGCTCGCCCGCCCCTGCGTAGGTGAGCTCGAGCTTCTCCGGATACACCTGCAGGAATGGCTTCGCGCCGTGCGCGCGGGCGGTTTGCTCGAACGCCGTGAAGACCGTCGTCACCGGACAGGATGGTAAGATGCCCCGCGCCATTCAGACAACGGGAGAGGGAATGAAGGCAACGTATTTCATCGCGGCGACCGCCACAGTCATTGCCGGTTTCGCCGGCTTCGTATCCGCCGCCGACACCATCAGCGCGACCCATGTTTTCCCGGCCTCGCAGATCTATTCGCGCAGCTTCATCGAATACGTCAAGAAGGCGAATGAAGCCGGCAAGGGCGAATTCACCATCCAGGTGCGCGGCGGCCCCGAGGCGATTCCCTTCATGGAGCAGCCCGGCGCGGTGCGCAGCGGCTTCGTCGACATGGTCTACACGCCGTGCGCCTTCTACGCCGCGGTCGTCCCAGAGTGCGATGCGGTCGCCGCTTCGACGATCGATGGCCCGACCGCGCGCAAGAACGGCGGCATGGAGCTCCTCAACCAGATCCACCAGAAGCGCGCCGGGGTCTACAACCTTGGCTGGGTCGATAGCGGGATTCGCTTCAACCTCTGGTCGACGAAGGAGCCCAAGCTGGATTCGAGCGGGCACATCGACATCAAGGGCTTCAAGGTCCGCGGCCATCCGATCTACAACGCCTTCCTGACGAACTACCTCGGCGCGCAGATCATCAACGTCAATTCGCCGGACCTGTATACCGCGCTCGAGCGCGGCACTGTCGAAATGAGCGCCTGGACGCAGATCGGCCTGATGGACCTGAACTGGGACCGGTACCTGAAGTACCGCATCCTGCCGGAGTTTTTCTCCACCGACCTGCATATCCTCGTCAACCTCAAGAAGTGGCAGGCGCTCTCGCCGAAGACGCGCGAGATCCTGCAGCGCGTTGCCATCCAGCACGAGACCGACAGCGTGGTGGCGCTGCAGAAGCTGTGGAAGGAAGAGGAAGTCGAGCTCAAGAAGCGCGGCATCAAGACCATCGAGCAGTCGCCGGAGGCGTCGAAGCGCTTCGTCGAAGGCGCGCGCTCGGCGAGTCTTGCGCGCATGAAGGAGCGCATGGAGAAGGCGGGCGGCATGGAGAACTTCGAGAAGATCGTCCAGCTCTTCACGCCGGGGCCGTTGCCGAAGTAACTGCGTAATCAGGGACAGACCACGTTTCCCTCGCGGTCCCTGGTCTTGCGTCCTGTAGCGAAGGCCTACGACGCCCTGCTGTACGGCATGGCGGGGCTGGCGGCATTGCTGATCGCCGCCATGATGCTGACCATCACCTTCGACGTGGTGGTGCGCAACTTCGGCTACCAGAGCTCCTCGCACCTCTTTACCTTCACCGAGTACGCGCTGCTCCTCGTGCCGTGCATGGGGGCGCCCTGGCTAGTGCGTGAGAAGGGGCACATCTACGTCGAGATCCTCCTGATGCACCTCTCGCCGCGCACGCGGAGGTGGCTGATGCGGGGCATCGGCGTCGCCTGCGTCGCCGTTTGCCTGGTGATCGCGTGGTACGGCTTCGGCATCACCATCTCCGACTTCCGCACCAACGAGAAGGACGTGCGCTCCCTGGACATGCCGCGCTGGATGATCGTCGGCTGGATCCCGCTCGCGTTCCTCATGATGGCCATCGAGTTCGCGCGGTTCCTGATCCGAGGCGAGGACTTCCTCGCCTCGGTAGTCGAAAGCCTGGGGGCCTAGTGGCCTGGTACTGGGTCGCGTTGATCCTGTTCGGCTCCGCGCTCGGCATGATGATGCTCGGCATTCCGGTGGCGGTCGGGTTCTTCATCACCAATGTAATTGCCGCGATGCTCTTCATGGGCGGCCCGATCGGCATCCAGCAGATCGTGAACAATGGTTTCGGCGCGATGACGAATTTCGCGCTGGTGCCGATTCCCATGTTCCTTTTCATGGGCGAGCTCTTCTATCACACGGGACTCGCGACGCGATGTTTCAACGCCGCCGACAAGCTCCTCGGCAACATCCGCGGGCGCCTTGCCTACGTCACCCTGATCGGCGGCACGGCGTATGCGGGCCCCGCCGGCTCGTCGATGGGCGCGTGCGCATTGCTCGGACGCCTGATGGTGCCCGACATGATGAAGCGCGGGTACAGCAAGTACCTGTCGCTCGGACCGATCATGGGCGTGGGCGGCCTGGCGGTGATCATCCCGCCCTCGGCCCTCACGGTACTGCTCGCGACCCTGGGTCGCACCGATGTCGGCGACCTGCTCGTCGCTGGCGTCATTCCCGGACTGGTGCTGGCGACCATGTACGGCGTGCTCATCTGGGCGTGGACGGTGATCGATCCCGACGCCGCACCGATGTACAACGCCGAGCAGGTGAGCACGCGCGAGAAGTGGCGCCTTTTCTTCGTCGACGTCGTGCCGATGATCGTGATCATCGTTTTCTCGGTGCTGGTGATGGTCACCGGCTGGTCCACGCCGACGGAAGCCGCGGCGCTCGGCGCCGTCTCGGTCATCGTGCTCGCGGTCTGCTACCGCGACATGACCTGGAAAGCGTTCGTGAAGTCGCTCGACGGCACGCTGCGCGTGACGGTGATGGCGTTCCTCGTCATCCTGGGCTCCGCCACTTTCGCGCAGGTGCTCGCCTTTACCGGCGCCTCGAGCGGGCTCATGAACTGGGCGATCAGCTTCGACGTCACGCCGATCGGCATGCTGTTCATCATGATCGGCGTGATCATTTTCCTGGGCAGCTTCATGGACCCGCTGTCCAAGATGCTGCTCACCGCGCCGATCTTCTTCCCGCTCGCCAAGACACTCGGCTTCGACCTCACGTGGTTCGGCCTGATCATGCTGCTCGCGCTCGAGATCGGCTATACGACGCCGCCTTTCGGACTGCTCCTGTTCGTCATGAAGGGCGTCTCGCCTCCGGGCACCACAATGCGCGACATCTACCTCGCCGGCATGCCGTTCATCGCGTGCGTGTTCCTGCTCATCGGGCTGGTGATCGTGTTTCCACCGCTCGCCACCTGGCTGCCTAAGATCAGCCACTGATGCGTGCGCTTCGGATTCATGGCTACGGCGGGCCGGAAGTCATGCGCCTCGAAAATGTGCCCACGCCCGCGGCGGGCGCAGGCCAGTTGCTGGTCCGGGTGCGCGCCGCGTCGGTCAATCCGATCGACTGGAAGATCAGGCGCGGCATGCTGGCGGCGATATTTCCGCTCACGTTTCCGCGAACCCTCGGTCGCGATTGCGCCGGCGAGGCCGACGGCAAGCTGATCGCCGGCGTGGTCGATCCGCGCGGCGAGGGCACGCACGCCGAATATGCGCTCCTCCCAGCGACCGCGACCGCGCCGGTCCCGGCAGGTTTGGACGCGGCGGCGGCAGCGAGCCTGTGCGTGGCCGGCTTGTCCGCTTGGATTCCGCTCGTCGAGACGGCGAGAGTAGCGAGCGGGATGCGCGTGCTCATCCATGGCGGCGCCGGCGGCGTCGGCAGCCTCGCGATCCAGGTCGCGCGCGGCTTGGGCGCCACGGTGGTTACGACCTCGACACAGCGCGACTACTGCACGCAACTCGGCGCGCAGCAGGTGATTGATTACCGAACCGAAAGCTTTGCCGACGCCGGGCCGTTCGATGTCGTGCTCGATACCCTGGGCGGCGATGCCCACGTGCGCTCACTGAAAGCGCTGCGTTCCGGCGGCGTGCTGGTCGCATTGGCCGCGGCGCCGATACCTGCGCATGCGCCTCGGCCCGATGTGCGCGTGGAGAAGCCGCAAATCCAGGCCACGCGCGAGCGCCTGGAGCGGATTTTCGACAGCGCGGTGAAAGGAAAGCTGAAGCCGCAGGTCACGCAAATCTTTCCGCTGGAGCACGCCGCGGAAGCTTATGCGGCGTCCGAAGGGGGGCACGGCAAGGGTAAGATCGTGCTGCAAATTTCGTGAGGAGGAGGACCGATGGCGACGTATCGATTCACCGTCGATGGCAAGCGCCTATCCGTGGATGCGCAACCCGAGATGCCGCTGCTCTACGCGCTACGCGATGACCTGAAGCTCGACAATCCCCATTTCGGCTGCGGCCTGGCGCAATGCGGCGCCTGCACCGTGCAGGTGAACGGCGAGCCGGTGCGCTCGTGCGTCCTTCCCGTATCGGCCGCAGCAGGCAAAACGGTCAGGACGATCGCCGGCCTCGGTACACCGGACAAGCCGCATCCGTTGCAGGCAGCGTATGTCGCCGAAGGCGTGCCGCAGTGCGGCTATTGCATCAACGGTTGGGTGATGACCGCGGCGGCGGTCCTCGACAAGAATCCCAAGGCGAGCGATGCCGAGTTGCGCGATGCGCTGGCCGGCCTCAAGTGCCGCTGCGGCACGCACGCTGCCATCATGCGCGCCATCAAGCGTGCGCAATCGAGCATGGTCTAGGAGACACGCCATGGACCGTCGCGAATTTTTCAAGACCTCGGGGGCTCTGGTTGTTTCCTTCGCCGCGCCCGATGTAATCGCCCAGGCAGGCAAGCCCGCACTCGTCCCGGGCGAGCTCGACTCCTGGATCGCCGTGTTGCCCAATGGCAACGTGCAGGCGTTCTTCGGCAAGATGGACATGGGGCAGGGACTCGACGTCGCTGTCGCGCAGATCGTCGCCGAGGAGCTGGACGTCGGCTTCGACCGCGTAGCGGTGCTCATGGGCGATACGGGCACCTCGTGCAACCAGGGCGGCGCTTCGGGCAGCACTGGCGTGTCGAATGGGGCGCGCCTCCTGCGTCGTGCCGCTGCCGAGGCACGGCGCGTGCTCCTCGGCCGGGCCGCAGAGAAACTGGGCACGCCCGCAGCGCAGCTGCGCGTGGAGGACGGCATCGTCATCGGCGCGCAAGGGAAGACGAGCTATGCCGAGCTCGTCGGCGGGCGCTATTTCCACCATAAGGTCGAGTGGAACAAGCAGGTCGGCAATCCGATGGACATCAGCGTGCCGGCCAAGCCCAAGGCGCCGGCGGATTACAAGGTCGTGGGCAAGCCTGTACCGCGTCGCGACGTGGCGTGGAAGGTGTTCGGCACGGGGGACTTCGTCACCGATGTGCGCCGGCCCGGCATGCTGCACGCGAGGGTCATTCGTCCTCCGCGCGCCGCGAGCAAGATCCGCAGCGTCGATGAAAGCTCGATCAAGGGCATCGGCGGCGTGCGCGTGATACGCGAGAAGGATTTCGTCGCGGTCGTCGCACCGAAGGAGTGGGACGCGGTGCGGGCGGCGCAAACGCTCAAGGTCGACTGGCAAACGCTCGACGCTCCCTTTCCTCCCATGGCAGAGCTGTATCAGCACATCCGCGGCGCAAAGGTGGTCAAGCGCCAGGACGAGCTGAAGAAGGGCGATGTCGCAGCCGCCTTCAATGCGCCGGGCGTGAAAGTCGTCGAGGCGCAATACGAATGGCCGTTCCAGTCACACGCCAGCATGGGACCGGCCTGCGCCGTCGCGGAGGTGAAGGACGGCACCTGCACGGTGTGGACCGGCTCCCAGAAGCCGCACTTCGTGCGCGATGGCGTCGCGCGGCTGCTCGGTCTGCCCGACGAGAAAGTGCGCGCGATCTGGGTGACAGGTCCCGGCTCCTACGGCCGCAACGATGCCGGTGATGCGGCCATGGATGCGGCCTATCTGTCCAAGGTCACCGGAAAACCTGTTCGCGTACAGGGCATGCGCGTGGACGGCACCGCCTGGGACCCCAAAGGCCCGGCGTGCGTGCATCGCGCGCGCGCCGCGCTCGATGCTTCGGGCAAGGTGGTGGCGTACGAATTCATCTCGAAGGGGTTCTCTCGACAGCACATCGCGACGAACGAATCGCAGCCCGCGGACAGCCTGATCGGTCAGGCGATGGGCGTGGCGCCAAAGCCGAACCAGATCTTCGGCATCCCGGCGGAGTCCTACGGTTTCGACAACAAGCTGCTCGGCTGGGAAACCATCGCGCAGTTCGTCGACCATTGCTCGCCGCTACGCACCTCGCACCTGCGCGACCCCGTCGGGCCGGAGATCCATTTCGGCTCGGAGCAGTTCATCGACGAAGTGGCGCGCGCCGCGGGCGAGGATTCCGTCGCATTCCGCCTGCGCTACCTCGGCGATTCGCGCCATGCCGCCGTGGTGAAGGCGGTTGCGGAGAAATCGGGCTGGGCCTCGCTCGGTAAAGGCAAGGGCATCGCCTTTGCCGAACGCAACGGCACGGCGGTCGCCGTCGTGGCTCAGGTCGAAGTGGATCGCGCGACGGGCCGCGTATGGGCGCGCCGCTTCTGGGTGGCCCACGACTGCGGCCTGATCATCAGCCCGGGGATCCTGCGCACCACGATCGAGGGGAACGTTGTCCAAGGGCTGTCGCGCACGCTGTTCGAGGAAGTGCGCTTCGATCGCGACTCGGTGACGAGCGTCGACTGGGCGAGCTACCCGATCCTCGAGATGGGCGACGCGCCCGAATCGATCGACATCACGCTCATCAACCGCCCGGAGATTGCGCCCAGCGGAGCAGGAGAGCCGAGCATCCGGGTGATTCCGGCGGCGGTGGCGAATGCCGTATTCGACGCGACCGGCGTGCGGATGCGCACGGCGCCGCTCAGCCCCGAGCGGGTCAAGGCAGCCCTCGCCAGGGCTTAGAAGGAGCGGGGCAGGCCGAGCACGTGCTCGGCGAGGTACGAGAGGATCAGGTTCGTCGAGATCGGTGCGACGAGGTACAGCCGGGTCTCGCGGAACTTGCGCTCGACGTCGTACTCCGCCGCAAAGCCGAAGCCGCCGTGCGTCTGCAGGCAGACGTTCGCCGCCTCCCACGACGCCTTCGCGGCGAGGTGCTTCGCCATGTTGGCTTCCGCCCCGCAGGGCTTTTTCTCGTCGTAAAGACCCGTCGCCTTGTAGCGCATGAGGTTGGCGGCCTCGATCTCCATGTAGCTCTCGGCGATCGGGAACTGGATACCCTGGTTCTGGCCGATCGGGCGGTCGAACACCACGCGCTCGTTCGCGTACTTCGTGGCTTTCTCGGTGAACCAGTAGCCGTCGCCGATGCATTCGGCGGCGATCAGGATGCGCTCCGCGTTCAGGCCATCGAGGATGTAGCGGAAGCCTTTGCCTTCCTCGCCGATCATGTTGTCGACCGGGATCTCGAGGTTGTCGATGAAGACCTGGTTGGTCTCGTGGTTCACCATGTTGCGGATGGGCCGCATGTCGATGCCCTTGCTCCTGGTATCGACGAGGAAAATCGTCATGCCCTCGCTCTTGCGCTTGACCTCGGGCAGCGGGGTCGTGCGCGCGAGCAGGATCATGACCTCCGAGTGCTGCAGGCGCGAGGTCCAGACCTTCTGGCCATTCACAATGTAGCGGTCGCCTTTCTTTACGGCGACGGTCTTGATCTTGGTGGTATCGGTCCCGGCGCCCGGCTCGGTGACGCCCATCGCCTGCAGGCGCAGCTCGCCCGCGGCGATCTTCGGCAGATAGCGGCGCTTTTGAGCTTCCGAGCCGTGCCGCAGGAGCGTGTTCATGTTGTACATCTGCCCGTGGCAGCAGCCCGCGTTGCCGCCCGAGCGCGTCACTTCCTCCATGATCACGCTCGCCTCGGTGAGCGAGAGGCCCGAGCCGCCGTATTCCTCCGGGATGAGCGCCGACATCCAGCCGGCCTTGGTCAGCGCGTCGACGAATGCTTCGGGGTAAGCGCGCTGCTCGTCGATCTTCTGCCAGTACTGCGAGTCGAACTGGCTGCAGAGCGCGCGCACTGCATCGCGCAGCTCGGGGTAATTGTCGCGGCCGAGATTCATTTTTTCGGCTTGAGATGCGCCGAGGCTTCCTCGTCGACCCGGTTCCAGATCTCTTCGGCCATCGGATCGCGCGTCTCCTCGAGGATGTGGCCCACTAGGCCCACGGCGCGCGCCATGACGCCGAGTCCTTTCACGATCTTCCAGTCGAGACCAAGCTCGCACGCGAGGGCGCCGATCGCGCCCGTGGCGTTCAACGTGATACCGCGCATCTGGGCGATCTCTTCCATCAGGCGGCAGTATTTGCCATAGTGGCCGGTCTCGCGCGCGATCTCGAAGAGGCGGACGGTGCGCGGATCGATCGGCCGGTGGATCGGATGGCCGATGCCGGGCATGCGCTTGTTCTCGGCCAGAACCGTCTTCGCATCCTTGCCGCTCGCCACGGCTTCCGAAAGGATGCGCGCCACGCCTTCCATCGAGCCGACGAACACGCTTCCCAGCCCCAGGAGCCCCGCGGCCACGGCACCTTGCAGCGCCTCCGGCGCACCGAGGTAGGTGAGGCGCGCAACGATGGCGCTGGGCGTCACGCCGTGCTCGACCAGCGTGACCACCATCGCGTTGAAGACCTTCGATTCCTTGGCGTTCGGCGCGCGGCCGGTGAGCTCGAGGAAGGCCATGTCCCCGAGGTTGAGATGGCCGAGGATCTCGCTGGGAAGATCCTTGCCGCGCACGGTGATGCGGTCGACAGTCGACCAGCCGAGATCCGACTTAAGCGATTTTCGCGCCATTAATCCGCCTTGATTTCCGCGTCGTGGACGACTTTCGCCCAGCGCGTTACTTCGCTCTTGAGGAATTGCGAGAACTGCTCCGGCGTGCCGGCAACAACATCGACGCCCATCTTGGCGAAGCGTTCCTTGACGTCCGCAGAGGCGAGGATGCGGACCATCTCCGTATTGAGCCGCTGCACGATGTCGCGCGGCGTTCCGGCTGCGGTCAGAACGCCGAACCACACGCCGACGTCGTAGCCGGGTACGCCGGCCTCGTCGACGGTCGGGGTCTCCGGCGACTGGCTGCTGCGCGTCTTCGAGGAGACCGCAAGCGCCTTCAGCCTGCCACCTTTCACCTGCGGCAGCACATTCGGCGTGTTGTCGAACATTACGTGGACTTGGCCGGCGATGAGATCGGTGACCGCCGGCGCGCTGCCCTTGTACGGCACGTGCGTAAGGCGGGTGCCCGTCATCATCTTGAACAGCTCGAAAGAGAGGTGGTTGGAGCTACCGTTGCCGGCGCTCGCGTAATTCAGTTTGCCGGGGTTCGCTTTCGCATAGGCGATGAGCCCCTTCACATCGCTGAACGGCATGTCGGTATTCGCAACCAGCAGGTTGGGCGTTACGCCGGCGAGCGTGATGGGTGCAAAGTCCTTCGTGACATCGAAGGACGTTTTGTAGAGCGACTGGATGACGGAGAAGGGAAGGGCGGCGCCGAAGAGCGTGTAGCCGTCCGGCGCAGACTTTGCCGCGGCCTCGGTGCCGATGATGGTGTTGCCGCCGGGACGGTTCTCCACGACGACGGGCTGTCCCAGCGTCTTCGGCAGCTCGGCGGATAGCGTGCGCGCCAGCGTGTCGTTGAAGGCGCCGGGCGGGAAAGGAACGATGTAGCGCAACGGCTTCGAAGGCCATTGCTGCGCCCAGGCCGACGTGGCGCAGAGCAGCAGGATCGGGAGCAGTCTTCTCATGCCGTCAAATATAGCCGGGCCCTTCGATCGCCGGGTGCGCGCAGAGAAACTCTTCGTTCACTTCGAGACCGAGGCCCGGCGCTTCGAGCGGCCACACATTGCCATCGCGATCGATTTCGCCCGGGTTGGAGACGAGCTCGTCGCGAAACCGGTTCGCGCGCGACACGTCGCCTTCGAAGTAGCCGCCGTTGTCGATCGCTGCCAGGAAGTGGATGGTCGCGGCGTGGTTGAGGCCGGTCATCGAGCTGTGCGGATGGATCGGCAGCTTCCAGCTCGAGGCGAGGGCGGCGATGCGCAGGGCTTCCGTGATGCCGCCGCACTTGGAGAGGTCGGGCTGCAGGATGGTGATGGCGCCGTCTTCGATCACGCGGTTGAACTCGAAGCGCGTGTAGTGGTTCTCGCCCGCGGCGAGCGGCGTGCGCCCGAGGAGCTTCGCCTCGCGGTAGCTGCGATAGTCGTGGGCGGGGAAGGGTTCTTCCAGCCAGCCGGCGCGGATGTCGTCCAGCGCCGGCATGACACGGCGCACGTCCTCCCGTTGATAGCCGATATAGGCGTCGGTGAGGATCACGAGGTCGTCGCCGAAGGCTTTCCTGGCCGCGCGCAGGCGTGCGATATCGCGCGCCGGGCTGTCGCCGAGGCGCAGCTTGATTGCCTTGTAACCCTGTTCCAGGCTTTTCCTCGCCTCGGCGACCAGCTCAGCTTCGGGCTGATAGCCCAGGGAGACGCCACCGGCATAAGCCGGTATTGCCCTGAGAGTTCCTCCCAGAAGACGGAATAGAGGAATTTTCAGCGCCTTGCCGCGGATGTCCCAGAGCGCCATGTCGATGCCGCTGATGGCGAGGCAGGCGCCGGCGCCCATGCCGTGGCTCGCGAGCTGAGCGCGGTAGAGCTTTTCCCAGACTGCGTTGGTCGCAAGGGCATCCATGCCGAGCACGAGCTGCCTCAAGGTCGTCTCGATCAGCTTCGCCACGGCGGTGTGCGCGCGCCCGTGGTGCGCTTCACCCCAGCCGGTGATGCCTTCGTCCGTGGTTACCTTCACCACGACTGCATCGCGTTTCACGGCGGTGCCGATACCCAGCGCTACGCGGTTCTGCTGGGGAATCGGAAAGGATATGGGGTAAGCCTTGACCTCGGCGATCTTCATCGGCCGCTCGCCGACTCCAGCACTTCGGGATTGACCAGGTTGCGCGGTCGCTCGCCGCGCAGGATGCGCAGCATCTCGTCGGCGGCCGCCACGCTCGCGCGGGCGCGCGACTCCTGCGTGACCGCCGCTAGGTGCGGCGTGAGGATCACGTTGTCCAGCGCGAACAGCGGGTGGCCGGGCTCGAGGCGGTAGTGCTCGTAGACGTCCAGCATGGCCCCAGCGATGCGCTTCGCGCGCAGCGCCTCAATCAAAGCTTCTTCTTGCACCACCGCGCCGCGCCCGATGTTGATCAGCCACGCCGCGGACTTCATCAATGAAATGCTTTGTTTGTTGATGAGATGGCGCGTTTGCGGCGTCAAAGGGCAGGCGAGCACCACGAAATCGCTGCTGGAAAGCAGCTCTTCGAGTGACGCGGGTTGCGCGCCCGGCGGCAGCCGGTCCAGGCGACGCTGGTGGCCGAGCACCTTCACGCCGAAGCCGCTGCGAGCGATCCTGGCCAGGCGGCCGCCGATCTCGCCCACACCGACGATGCCGAGCGTCATGCCGGCCAGCTCACGCGCGCCGGCGCCGAGCACACGCGCTTCATCCCACGTTTTCGACCTCAATGTGCTCGTGATCGAAACAATCTTGCGCGACAACATCAGCATCGCCATGGCGCAGTATTCGGCGACCGACTGCGCATTGATGCCCGGCAGGTTGGCCACCATCACGCCCCGCGCGGTGGCGGCAGCCACGGGCACGAGATCGGTGCCGGTGCCGTGCACCACCACGCCGCGTACGCGCGGCGCAGCTTCGAACAGGTCGTCCGGCAGCTTGCTGCGCGTGAGGACGCCGTCCACGTCGTGCGCCCACTTTCTCAGGGTGGCGACATCGCTATCCGGCGCCTTTACGACTTCAACCTCCCGGCGCAGCGCCTCTTCGCCGGCGGGAGCGATGGTGTCGGTAAGGAGGACGCGCTTCAGAGCGGATCCCACGAGAACACGTCCTGCGAGCGGTCGAGGCGATAGAAGTGGTCGCGCAGCGAGGGGATGGCGTGCGCGGCGATCGATTCCGCCGTCCAGCCCTCTGAGCGATGCACCGAGCGCAGCGGGCGGCTCTGTGACATGAGGAAGATCTCGTTCGCGCGCACCGCGAAGATCTGCCCGGTTACGTCCTTTGCCTGATCAGAGGCGAGGAACACCGCCAGGGGCGCGATCTTGGCCGTTTCCATGAATTTCAGCTTTTCCACGCGCGCCTTCTGATCCTCGGTCTCGGTCGGGATCGAGCCGATCATGCGGCTCCAGGCGAAGGGCGAAATGCAGTTCGAGCGCACCTGGTACTTCGCCATGTCGAGCGCGATCGATTTCGACAGGCCGGCGATGCCCAGCTTGGCGGCCGAGTAGTTCGCCTGACCCAGGTTGCCGACCAGGCCGGAGGTCGAGGTCATGTGCACGTAGCAGCCCGATTGCTGGGTCTTGAAGTGCGTGGCGGCAGCGCGCGACACGTAGAACGAGCCGTTCAGGTGCACGTCGATCACCGCGCGCCATTCCTCGACC
>DATLDY010000228.1:0-19386 GCA_035525655.1 Burkholderiales bacterium | reverse complement strand
CGCGCACCTCGCGCGCACCGAGCTCCTGGGCAAGGCGGGCGCGATGATCGTCGGCGAGCCGACGTCCAACGAGCCCTACATCGGCCACAAGGGATCGGTGAAGTTCCACGCCAGCTTCAAGGGCGTCTCCGCGCACGGCTCGATGCCGCACCTGGGCGTGAACGCCATCTACAAGGCCGCGCACGCCGTCTCCAGGCTGGAGAAGTTCGATTTCGGCGCCACGCCGCACCCGATGATGGGCGCCCCGACGATGAACGTCGGCACCATGAACGGCGGCAGCGGCGTGAACATGGTGCCCGACACCGCCACGCTCGGCGTCGACATCCGCACCGTGCCGGGGATGGACCACGCCGCGCTCCTCGAGCGCCTGCGCAAGCTGCTCGGCGAGGATGCGCAGATGGACGTGTTCTCCAACCTGCCGCCGGTATGGACCGCGCCGCAGAACGAATGGATCGAGCGCGTATTCGAGGTTTGCCGGACGCAGCTGGGCTCTCGCCCGCAGGCGCGCACCGCGACCTACATGACCGACGCGGCGAACCTGCTCAAAGTGTATTCAGGCGCGCCGACCGTGATCCTCGGTCCCGGCGAGCCGCAGCTCGCGCACCAGACCGACGAGTGGTGCAGCATGGAGCGCATCCGCCAATCCGTCGCGCTGTATGAGGCGCTGATCAAGGACTGGTGCAAGGCGTGAAGTTCCTCCTGCTGCTGTTTCTAAGCTGGACCGTACATGCCCAGCCAGTCACGCGCCTCGTCGTCCCCTTCGCCCCCGGCGCAGTGCAGGACATCCTGGCGCGCTCGCTGAACGCCGAGCTCGGCGCCGCGCTCGGACGCAGCGTGATCGTCGAGAACCGCGCCGGTGCCGGCGGCACCATCGGCACCGGGTATGTCGCCAAGGCGGCGCCGGACGGCCAGACGCTGATCCTCTCCGCGGCGAGCCACACGATCGCGGGATCGCTTTACGCCAAGCTGCCCTACGACCCGCTGAAGGATTTCACGCCGATCGCGCACCTGGGCAATGTCGACTACGTCCTCATGTCGAGCGCCAGCGTGCCGGCGAAGACGGTGGCCGAGTTCGTGGCGTACGGCAAGGCGAATCCCGGCAAGCTGAACTATGCGAGCGCAGGCAACGGCTCGGCGACGCACCTCTCGATGGCTTATTTCGCCGGCCTTGCGGGTATCGAGATGGTGCACGTGCCTTTCAAGGCGACCGGCGAGGCGGTCAACGAGGTCTTGTCCGGGCGCTCGCACGCGGTGATCGCGGCCAGCATCGGCGCCATTCCCTATGGGAAGGATGCTCGCGTGCGCATGCTGGCCTCGACCGGTAACAAGCGCTCGAAGTTCCTGCCGGATCTGCCGACCGTCGACGAGGGCGGTGTGCCCGGTTATGCGTTCGATTCGTGGATGGGCATCCTCGGGCCCGCCGGTATCCCGCGCCCCACGCTGGAAGCGATCAATGCGGCGGTCGCAAAGTTGCTGAAAGACCCGGTGATCCTCGAGCGCCTCGAGAAGCAGGGCGTGGCGCCCCAGGCGATGACGCCGGAAGACTTCGGCGAGCTCTTGCGCGCGGATTTCGCCAAGATGGCGCGCGTCGTCAGGACTTCGGGCGCGCGTATCGACTGAGGCTTTGCATCACCGCCCCGTGCGCCACCAGCGCGTCGGGGCTCTTCTGCAGCATCTCGTAATAGCGCCGCTGGAACGCGAGGCCGAGGTCGTCGGGCTTGAGAAGCCGCTTGATCTCGGCCACATATTCCGTCGGCAGCGCCTCGCCTTCGACCTCATCGAGGCGCACGATCAGCGCGGTGAGCGGCGCGAGCCACGCAAAGGCGGGATCGTCGATCAGCGCCTTGAGGAAATCGCCGTCGGGCATGCGCCCGCGCGTGCGCTCGTAGCCGTCGCGCTCGACATCGACCAGCGCCTTGTGCAGCTCGAGCAGGCGCCGGCGCACCTCGTTCATTCGGGCAGGTACTTCTCGCGGAACTCGCGGTAGTGCGCCTTCAGCCCTTCTTCGCGTCCCCGCAGGAGCGGCTTCAGCCGGTCGAGCAGCTCCTCCAGATACAGCACCCGCACGCGGTCCTTCAACGGGCCGTCCGTGATCTCCGGCAGGATGCGCAGCGCCTGCTGCAGCGACTCGTTCGCGCGCGGCACGACGAGGTACAGGAGGTTCGCCGGCTTATCGAGGTAGCACAGGTTGCGCATCAGCTGGTAGCGGCGGAAAAACGCCTCGGGGTCGAGCCACTTCTCATCGACGAGGCCCGCGAGCCGCGGCGCATATAACCGCGCGAGCTTGTCGCGATGCCCCTCGGCGAGCTCGCCGGTGCCAAGGCCGAGCTCCGCGAGGCGGGTCTCGAAGTAGATCTTCGCGCCGGACTCCATCTGCGCGAAGAAATCGAAATGGGTGTTCTCCTCCGGGTCGTCGACATACTCGAAGGCGAGCGATTTCACGCCGTCCTTCAGGCCGAGCGCGCTCTGCACGAAGGTGGCGGCCCATCCGCGGTCGACGACCATCGGATAGAAGAGGTTGAAGCACATCGCCTGCGAGGAATTCAGGTGCGCGAAGTCGCGGTGCAGCACGAGCGGTTGCGCGTCGCCGTTGCCGGTGCCTTCGAACTCCAGCCAGAAGCGCTCGCGATAAGGCGCGAGGATGTTGAGGCGCGCGTGCTCCGCGCGCAGGATGTGCGGCTGCTCGGAGACCGCGCCGGTGCGCGGCCCTTTCCAGGCGCCGCCGGCGAGGACGCCGAGCACGCGGAACTTGTACTTCACGAGGTGCGCGCGCAGGCGCTCTTGATAGTTCATGCCGTCGGAAGATAGAGAGTCACGGTGGTGCCGCGGGAAGGTTGGGAAGACAGCTCGACGCGCCCGCCCGCCTGGCGCATGCAGCAATCCACGATGTGCAGCCCGAGCCGCGCCGGCTTGACGCCGTCCCCGGTCGAGAACACGGGATTGAAGGCGTGCGGGATCGCATCGGCCGCCATGCCGGCC
This sequence comes from Burkholderiales bacterium, assembly GCA_035525655.1. Classification (GTDB taxonomy): domain Bacteria; phylum Pseudomonadota; class Gammaproteobacteria; order Burkholderiales; family SG8-39; genus SCGC-AG-212-J23. Next base: position 16,407 of record DATLDY010000228.1, on the reverse strand, counting down.
CCGGTGTCGGTCAGCGCGATGCTGACCAGGCCGCGCTCGGCGCTCGCCGTGCGGATGCTCATGCGCCCGCCGGTCGGCATCGCGTCGCGTGCGTTGGTGGCGATCTCGAGGAGCGCGAGCTGCAGGCAACGCGCGTCGGCGAGCACGGGCGCCAGTCCCTCCGCGAGGTCCATCTCGACGCGCACACCGTCGCCCAGGATGCGGCCGAGCATCTCGTTAAGGTCGGTGAGCGCGCGGTTGAGATCCAGCGTGCGCGGATCATGGTGCTGCAGGCGCCCCATCGCCACCAGGCGGTCGGCCAGGTGCGCGGCGTTGCGCGTGGCATTGAGCGCTGCGTTGACGAGCTCCGGCATGAACACGCCGCGCCGGCGCAGGATCTCGAGGTTCCCCATCACGACCTGCAGGTAGTTGTTGAGGTCGTGCGCCAGCGTGGATTCCACTTCCTTCGGCTCACGGTTGCCCTTGTTTTCCATGCCTCGACCATCCTACCGGATCAGGGTTACACAACCGGGCGCGGAATTTGCAAGCAGCCCCTGGTCATGAGCGGACCCAAAGTCGGCATTACCGGCTCCTATGGCGGCATGAACCTCGGCGACGAGGCGATCCTGCAATCGATGATCGAGCAGATCCGGCGCGAGATGCCGGGCGCCGAGATCACGGTGTTCTCGCGCAACGCCGAGGACACCAAGCGCCGCCACAAGGTCGAGCGCGCCGTTCCGGTGCGCAAGCTCTCCCGGGCCGAAGTCGCGCCCGAGATCGAGCGCCTCGACCTGCTGCTCTTTGGCGGCGGCGGCATTCTTTACGATGCCGACGCGCGCATCTACCTGCGCGAGGTGCAGGTCGCGAAGGAGCATGGTGTCCCCGTAATGTTGTTCGCGGTAGGCGCCGGCCCGCTCAAGGACCCGGCGGTGCAGGTCGCGGTGCGCGAAGCGCTCGATGGCGTGGCCGCCATCACCGTGCGCGAGCGCAGCGCCCAGCAGTGCCTCGAGGAATGCGGCGTGCACCAGGACGTGATCGTGACCGCCGATCCGGCGCTGCTCCTCAAGCCCGACCCGCTGCCCCGCAACCTGATGAAGATCGAGGGCCTCGAAGGGCGCAAGAAACTGATCGGCATGTCGGTGCGCGAGCCCGGCGTGGCGGCGCCCGACCTCGACCCGAAAAAATACCATGCGCTCCTCGCGAACGCGGCGGACTTCATGGTCGATCGCTTCGACGCGGATATCGTCTTCGTGCCGATGGAGCAATCGGTGCTCGACCTCCAGCACAGCCACGCGGTCATCGCCGAGATGCTGCGGGCGCAACGCGCGCGGGTCCTGAATGGAGAGTACGGCTCGGCGCAGATCCTGTCGCTCATGAGCCGGCTCGACTTCGCGGTCGGCATGCGGCTGCACTTCCTCATCTTCGCCGCGCTGCGCGGCGTGCCCTTCGTCGCGCTGCCCTATGCGGGCAAGGTGGGCGGCTTCCTCGAGGACCTGAAGATGCCCGCGCCGCCGATCAACCTGGTGAACCCCGGGCGGCTTTGCGCCCACCTCGACGCATCCTGGGACGAGCGCCGCGCGGTCAAGGCGACGCTCGCCAAGAATGTGCCGCTGCTGCAGGAGCGCTCGCGCCAGACGATCAAAATCGCGCTCGAGGTCCTCAACGGCGCGAAGAAGATCGATGCCCTCCCTAAAGCGGCCTGAGGGCCTGGCTGAGGGCCTGACCCGGATCGAGCTGCCGCCGCGGCGCGCCATCCTCGCCGCGGACACCGACGTGCTCGTGGTCGGCGGCGGCCCGGCCGGCCTGGGCGCCGCGCTCGGCGCCGCGCAAGCCGGTGCGCGCGTGGTGCTTGCCGAACGCTATGGCTTCCTCGGCGGCAATGCCACGGCCGCGCTCGTGATGCCGCTCATGTCGTTCCATACCGCGACGCCGACGAAGGAGAAGAAGGGCGCGACCACGCTCCTGCCGACGGATCACGGGCCGGGCGAGGCCATCATTGCTGGCGCTTTGAAAACCCTGCTCGAACGTTTGGTCAAAGCCGGCGGCGCCATCGCGCCCTCGCTCGCCACCGGCTACGTCGTGCCGTTCGATCCCGAGTGGTTCAAGCTGATAGCGCTCGAGCTGCTCGACGACGCGGGCGTGCAGTTCCTGTTCCACTCCTTTGCGAGCGGCGTGCTAGGCAAGGATGGCGTTGAAGGCGTGGTGCTCGAGACCAAGTCCGGGCCGCTCGCCGTGCGCGCGAAAGTTACGATCGACTGCACCGGCGACGGCGACGTGGCGGTGCAGGCCGGTGCGCCATCGGAGGTCGGCCGCGCCGACGGGCTGGTGCAGCCGATGACGCTGATGTTCCGCGTCGTCGAATTCCACCGCTCGCAGTTCGAGTCCTACGTCACGCAGAACCCGAACCAGTGGCGCGGCGTGCACGGCCTGTGGGACCTCGTGCGCGAGGCCACCGAGGCGGGCGAGCTCAGGCTGCCGCGCGAGGACATCCTGTTCTTCGCCACGCCGCACGACGAAGAGGTGAGCGTGAACAGCACGCGCGTCACGCGGGTGCTCGGCACGGATGTCTGGGACTTGAGCTATGCCGAGGCGGCGAGCCGCAAGCAGATGCGCCAGATTGCCGAATTCCTGCGCCGCTACGTGCCGGGGTTCGAGAAGTCCTACGTCGCGCAGAGCGGCGTGCAGGTCGGCGTGCGCGAGACGCGGCGCGTGCTGGGCGACTACCAGCTGACCGCCGACGACGTGCTGAGCGCGCGCAAGTTCGATGACGCCATCGCGCGCGGCGCGTATCCGATCGACATCCACAATCCGACCGGGACCGGCACCGTGCTCAAACGCCTGCCGCCCGGCGAAGCCTACGACATCCCGCTGCGCTGCCTGATGCCGAAGAATGTCGATGGCCTGCTCGTCGCCGGCCGCTGCCTGTCCGGCACCCACGAGGCGCATTCCTCGTACCGCGTGATGCCGATCGTCATGGCCACCGGGCAGGCCGCCGGCGTCTGCGGCGCGCTCGCCGCGCGCCGCGGTGTCACGCCGCGCAGCATCGCCGTCGAGGACGTACAGCGCGAGCTGGTCAAGCAGGGCGCCAGCCTTCGAACGGAACGCAAAGCCGCTTAAAATCGACGGGCTTGCGCCCGCGCTGGACCGCTTACCTCGTCGCTTTCCTCGCCGCCGTCGCCGCGCTCGCCCTGCGCTGGGCGCTTACGCCGTGGCTGGGTGATCGCGTCCCTTACATCACGCTCTTCGGCGCGGTCATCGTCGCTGCGTGGTACGGCGGCGCCGCGCCGGCCTTTGTCGCCGCATTCGCCGGCTGGATCGGCGCCGAGTATTTCTTCATCGCACCCATCGGCTTGCTTGCCTACCGCGGTTTCGGCCAGATCGTCGAGGCGCTCGCCTACCTGTTGTCGACGGCGCTCATCGCCGCGCTGGGCGGCGCGATGCAGAAGGCGCGCGCGCGGATCGAGACCAGCGAGCGGCGCTTCCGCAGCTTCATGGAGAATTCGCCGACGCTCGTGTTCCTCAAGGACGAGGAGGGGCGGTACCTCTTCGCCAACCACGCCGGCGCGGCGCTGCTCGATGCCGACTGGATTGGAAAGACCGATGCCCAGATGCTGCCCGAGGCGATCGCGCAACGCGTGCGGGCGAACGACCGCCATGTGCTCGAGAACGACGGCCCGGCGACGTTCGACCTGCGCATGCCCGGCCCGGCGGGCGAGCGGCGCTTCCACAGCACCAAGTTCCCGCTGCGCGATGCCGAGGGGCGGCGTTACGTCGGCGCGGTCACCATCGACGTCACGGAGCAGCGGCGCAGCGAGGAGCAGCTCCAGCTCGTCACCGACACGATGTCGGCCGGCATGGTGCGCGTGTCGGCGGACCTGCATTATTTGTGGGTCAACCGTGTGTTTGCCGATTGGGCGGGCATGACGGCGCGCGAGATCATCGGCCGGCCGATCGTCGATGTGATCGGCAAGGACGGCTTGCGCGCTTTGCAGCCGCATGTGGAGGAGCTGCTGGCCGGGCGCCGCGTCGAGTACGAGCGGCTCGCGCATTTCGCCGGCCTCGGCCTGCGCTGGATCTACTCGGTCGCCGAGCCGACCTTCGACGGCACCGGCCGGCCGAACGGCTGGGTCGCGGTGGTCTCCGACATCCATGAGCGCAAGCAGGCGCAGGAGGCGTTGCGCGAATCGGACCGGCGCAAGGACGAATTCCTCGCGATGCTCGCGCACGAGCTGCGCAATCCGCTCGCGCCGATCCGCAACGCCGTCACGCTGCTCGCGCGCGAGCAGAACCTGAGCAGCGAGAGCCAGTGGGCGCGCTCGGTGATCGACCGGCAGGTCGACCAGATGACCCGCCTCATCGAGGACCTGCTGGACATCGCCCGCATTACGAGCGGCAAGCTGCTGCTGCGGCGCGAGCGCGTCGCGCTCGCGGCGGTGATCGACCTCGCGCTCGAGACGAGCCGCCCGCATATCGATGCCGCGCAGCACCACCTCAGCGTGCGCTTCGCGGCGGGCGATGCGTGGCTGCACGGCGACCGCACGCGTCTCGCGCAGGTGTTCTCGAACCTCCTCAACAACGCGGCGAAGTACACCCCGCGCGGCGGCTCGATCGCGCTCGCCACGCGCAAGGACGGCGGCGACGTCGTGATCAGCATCGAGGACACCGGGCGCGGCTTCCCGCCGGAGCTCACCGATCTCATCTTCGAGCCGTTCTCGCAGTGGCAGGCCGACGGCCAGGCGACCGGGGGCCTGGGCATCGGCCTCGCACTCGTGCGCGGCATCGTGGGCCTGCACGGCGGCAGCGTGGAAGCGAGCAGCGCCGGTCCCGGCAAGGGAAGCCGCTTCAGCGTTCGCCTGCCCGCCGCAGAGCACGCGCCGCGCTCCGAAGTTGCGCCTGCGCAGGCGGTTGCGCCCGGCGGCGGCTTCAGGGTGATCGTCGCGGACGACAACCGCGACGCCGCGGACACGCTTTGCCACATCCTTTCCACGTACGGGCACGAAGTGCGCGTGGCATACGACGGCGTCGGCGCGCTTACGCTGTGCGCGCAGTTCGAGCCGCATGTAGCCGTGCTGGATATCGGCATGCCGGGCGCCGATGGCTACGAGGTGGCGCAGCGCCTGCGCGAGGAGCGTGGCGCGCGCTTGCGGCTGATCGCTCTCACCGGCTGGGGGCAGGAGCAGGATCGCAGCCGCGCGCTCACCGCCGGCTTCGACCATCACCTCACCAAGCCGGCGGATCCGCAAGCGATCCACGAGCTGATCGTGAAAACCTGTGCGGAGCTCAGGGTGTAGTTGAAAAGGCGATATCGGGCCCGCGCCACCGTTCGTTACCATGCCGCTGCCCGCTGCATGGAAAAGAATCCCAACGATTCCGGGGAGCTCCGCGTCGTCACGGACACCATGCCGGTGGCCGCGGTGCGCTGCGCCCGCGACGGCCGCTTCCTCTGGGTGAACCCGACCTACGCGAAGTGGGCTGGCCGGCCGGCGAAGGACATCATCGGCCTGCGCATCGTCGACATCATGGGCGCGCACGCCATGCGCGAGATCCAGCCTTTCGTCGATCGGATCCTCCACGCCGAGCCGGTCCAGTACGAGCGCCAGGTCGAGCTGCCGGGACTCGGGCGGCGCTGGGTGAAATGGGCCTACACGCCCACCATCGATGCCGCGGGCCGCGTCGACGGCTGGGTGGCGACCGGCATGGACATCCAGGAAGCCAAGGACGCGAATCGCCGCAAGGAAGAGTTCCTCGCCACGCTCGCGCACGAGCTGCGCAATCCGCTCGCCCCGATCCGCAACGCCGTGGCGATCCTCGCGCGCAAGGGCTCGCAGGATCCGGAGGTGGCGTGGAGCCAGACGGTGATCGAGCGGCAGATCGACCAGCTCTCGCGGCTGATCGACGACCTGCTCGACATCGAGCGCATCTCGCGCGGCAAGTTCACGCTGCGCAAGGACCATGTCGCGCTGGAGGTGGTGATCGACATGGCGCTCGAGGCGAGCCGGCCGCAGATCAACGCCGCCGGCCATCATTTGTCGGTGCTCCTGCCGAGCGAGCGCGTGGTGATCGAGGCCGACGGGCCACGCCTTGCGCAGGCCTTTGCCACGCTCCTCAAGAACGCGGCGCGCTACATGCGCTCGCGCGGCTCGATCAACCTGACCGCCGAGGTGGAGAGCGGTTCCGTGCGCGTCACCATCGAGGACAGCGGCGTCGGCATGCAGCCCGATGCGGAGCCGGGCGTCGGCATCACGCTCGTGCGCGGCATCCTCGCGCTGCACGACGGCATCATCGACTTCCGCACCGGCCCCGGCGGCCATGGCACCGAGGTGGTGGTGCGCTTGCCGCTGTCGCATGGCGAGCCGCGCGCGGCGGAAAACGTGCGCGCCGCGTATGACATGAAGCCCGAACGGTCGCTGCGTGTGCTCGTCGCCGACGACAACCGCGACGCCGCCGACTCCCTGCAGCGGCTGCTCGCCTTATCGGGACACGAGGTGCGCGTCGCCTACGACGGCGATTCGGCGGTGAACGTCGGCCACGAGTTCCGCCCTCGCGTCGCGATCCTCGACATCGGCATGCCCGGCACCGACGGCTATGACGTCGCTCGCGCGCTTCGCACGCGCCACGGGCGCGAAGTCACCCTGGTAGCGCTCACCGGCTGGGGACAGGAAGCCGACCGCCGCCGCGCCTCCGACGCCGGCTTCGACCATCACCTCACGAAGCCCGTCGACCCGCACACGCTGAACATCCTGCTAGCAGACCTCGCCCGCAAGTAGTCGGCACAAATAATTCCGTACCCGGTACGGAATTATTCAGTGGTCTTCGATGCGCGGGACGTTGTCCTCGGCGGGGCCGCCGGTGTCGGGGTCGATCCACTCGTTGATGCCGAGCTCGGACTCGGCTTCCTGCAGTCCTTCGGCTTCGAGGTCGTCGGCGGCGGAGGCGCCGCCGGAGAGCATGTCGGCTTCGGCCTCGGCGAGAGTGGGGAAGGGGCCGTGGGCCTCGCCGCCGGCCTGCTTCGACTCCCAGTAGAAGCCGTCGGGGCGCTCGATCACGCGATCATCGAGCGGCGGCTCGCCCTGCGCCTTTTTCGAACCGGGAGCGTTGCTCTTCCGCGGCATGAGTGCATCCTACGCCAAAATCCGCGCGATGGTGCAAGACCGGAAAGCACTCGACGCCAACGCATACGCGCTGATGCTGCTCCTCACCGCGCTGTGGGGATTCCACCAGGTCACGATCAAGTGGATCGCGGGCGAAGTGTCGCTGGTGATGCAGGCCGCGATCCGCTCCATCCTCGCGACGCTGCTCCTTTTCGCCTGGGCCCGCGTGCGCGGCATCCCGCTCTTCGGCCGCGACGGCACGCTGCTGTCAGGAACCGGCGCGGGGCTGCTCTTCGCGGGCGAGTTCGTCCTGATCTACGCCGGCCTCGGCTACACCAACGTGTCGCGCATGTCGGTGTTCATCTATCTCACGCCCGCGCTGACGGCGCTCGGGCTGCATTTCCGGGTGCGCGGCGAGCGTCTTTCCGCGCTGCAATGGAGCGGCGTGCTGCTCGCCTTTGCCGGGCTGTGCATCGCTTTTGCCGAAGGCTTCTTCTCGGGCCGGCACACCTGGGTGGGCGACCTTTGCGGTCTGATGGCGGCGCTGCTGTGGGCATCGACCACCGTCCTCATCCGCTCGACGCGGCTCAGCAACGCGACGGCGACGAAGACGCTCTTCTACCAGCTTGGCGTCTCGGCCCTCGTCCTGCCGCTTGCCTCGCTCGCGCTCGGCGAGCCGGGCGTGATCTCGCTCAGCGCCACCGCCATCGCATCGCTCGCCTTCCAGGGCGTGATCGTCGCCTTTGCGACCTACCTCGTCTGGTTCTGGCTCCTCACGCGGTACCTCGCGGGGCGCCTGAGCGTGCTGTCGTTCCTGACGCCGATGTTCGGCGTGCTGTGCGGGGTCGTCTTCCTACGAGAGCCGCTGACCGGCACCTTCGTTGTCGCCGCGCTGCTGATCGGCGCGGGCATCGTGCTGGTCAACCTGCGGCGATAAATTGGAAAACGAGGTGGTTTCCGTCGCGAGGAGCTGGGCGATGTCGCGACGGCCCTGCTCGCTGAGCGCGATGAGCTTGGTCATGTCGTTGCGAAAGGGCGCCGCCTCGGCGATCTGGCGCTCGTCGTACTCGCGAAAGCGCTCGACGATCTGCCGCGCGTTCTGCTCGCTGTAGCCGAGCTTGAAGAGCAGGCGCGTGGTCGCGTCGAGGGCCGAGCCGAACACTTCGCGCACCGCCGGCACGCCGATCTCGGCGTACTCGAAGGCATCGGTCCGGCTGCGGGCCCGCACGATGAGCTCGAGGCCGGGGAAGCGCGCGCGCACGCGCTTCACCATGCGCATCGCGGCATCGGGGTCGTCGATGGCGACGAGAAGCAGCCTGGCCTTCGCCGCGCCCGCCGATTCGAGCAGATCCATGCGCGTCGCATCGCCGTAATACGCCTTAAAGCCGAAGCGGCGCACGGTGTCGATCTGCTCCGGATCGTGATCGATGACCGTGGCCGCTATGCCGAGCCCGCGCAGCACGCGCACCACCACCTGCCCGAAGCGGCCGAAGCCGGCTACGATCACGGCGTTCGATTCGCGGATCGCGTCGGCCGCGCGCTCGGCCTTCTTGTCCGCGCGCACCATGTAGCGCCCATAGAGCATCATCAGGAGCGGCGTCGTCAGCATCGACGTGGCGACCGCGGCGTTGAGCACGCCGAGCGTCTCGGGCGGGACGAGCGTCGCCGCGGCGGTGAAGAGGACGAACGCGAATTCGCCGGCCTGCGATAGCGCGACCGCGAAGAGCGCCGCATCCGCGCTGCGGCAATAGCCGAAGAGCCGCGCGGTGAAGAACAGCACCACCATCTTCAGCGCGACCAGCCCCAGCGCGATGGCAAGGATCACGTGCGGGATGCGGGCGAACAGGCTGAGATCCACCGACATGCCCACGGCGATGAAAAAGAGGCCGAGCAGCAATCCCTTGAACGGGTCGATGTCGAGCTCGAGCTCGTGCCGGTACTCGCTCTCCGCGAGCATCACGCCGGCGAGAAACGCGCCAAGCGCCATCGACAATCCTACCCAGTCCGACAAGGCCGCGGCGCCCAGCACGAGGAACAGCGAGAAGCCGACGAACACTTCGCGCATGCGCGTCTCGGCGATGTAGCGCAGCACCGGGCGCACGAGAAGGCGCCCGGAGAGGATGAGCGCGCCGATGAAGGCGAGCGCGCGCACGGCGTCGGTCCACTGGAACGCCTCCTGCTCGCCGCCGAGGAACGCGATGGCGAGGAGGAGCGGAATCACCGCGAGGTCCTGGAACAGGAGCACCGCGAACGAGGCCTGCCCGCCGGGCGTGGGCAGGAGGTTTTTTTCCGTGAGCGTGGCGAGACCGATCGCGGTGGACGATTGCGCGAAGCCCATGCCCGCGATCAGGCCGAGGGCGAGCGGCTGTCCGAGCGCGACCGCGATCGCCGCGATGGCCGCGACCGTGACCGCGACCTGCACGCCGCCGAGGCCGAAGATCGAGCGGCGCAGCGCCCACACGCGCGATGCGTTGAGCTCGAGGCCGACGAGAAACAGCAGCAGCACGATGCCGATCTCGGCGAAGTGCAGCACCGTTTGCGGCTCGGTGATGAGCGCGAGGCCCGAAGGCCCGATGGCGATGCCGGCGACGAGATAGCCGAGCACCGCGCCCGCGCCGAGTCGCTTGAAGATCGGCACGGCGATGATGCCGGCGCCGAGGTACACCAGCGCCTGGTGAAGGAAGCTGTCGGTGTCCATGGTTAGAATGTTCGCATGGAACAAAAGGCGGCTCCTGTGGATGCGGGCCAGTTCAAGATTGGCATGCGCACCCTCGCCGGCGCCGTCAACATCATCACGAGCATGCATTCGGGTCATCGCTACGGCATGACGGCGACCGCAGTGTGCTCGGCGACCGCGGAGCCGCCGACCGTGCTGGTGTGCATCAACAAGCTCGCCACGACGTATGGTGCGGTGTCGAAGAGCAAGGTGTTCTGCGTCAACGTGCTGCGCGCCGAGGACTGGGAGCTCTCCACCACTTTCAGCGGCGGGCAGGCCGGCGAGGCGCGCTTCAAGAGCCGCAACTGGACGCGCCTTGCGACGGGCTCGCCTGTGCTCATCGACTCATTGGTGTCGTTCGATTGCCGCGTGGTGAAGAGGCTCGTGCACGGCACGCACACCATCTTCCTCGGCGAGGTCGAGCAGATCCTGATCGGACCAAAGGGCAAGCCGCTGCTTTACTCGGACGGCCAGTACGCCAAACTCGCCTCCCTCACCCTGGGCGAGCCGCTTCCGGAAGGGCTCGATTACTGGGGCTTCTAGAGCTCGACCGACGCATCCGCGTTGTAGTGGCGGCGAACTTCCTCGCTGTCGCGGCGCGCATGAGCCTGGTCACCTTCCTCGGCATCTATTTCGTGCAGAAGGCGGGCATCGACGTCGCTACGGTCGGTGTCGCGTTCCTGTGCGAGAACCTCGCGCGCGGGCTTCTAGCGCCGATGTTCGGCGCGCTGTCGGACCGCATGGGTCGGCGCACGCTCCTCCTGGCGTCGTCGCTGGCTACCGCCGTGGTGCTGCCATGTTTCCTGCTGGTGACCAGCCCGCTCACCTTGATCCTGTGGAGCGTGGCCCTCGGCACCACCGGCGCCATCAACATGCCGGTAGCCGGCGCCTTGCTGCTCGATCTCGCGCCGGCCGAACGGCGCCAGTCGGTGCTCGCGCTGAACTACACGGCGATGAGCGTGGCCTACACGCTCGGCGTGATGCCGGCCGGCTATGTGGCGGAGCGGGGCTATGGCCTCCTCGCGGCGATCAGCGCCGCGGGCTACGTGCTCGTCGCGCTCCTCTACGCCGGCGCGTTGCGCGGGCCGTTGCCCCTGGAGAAGCGTCCGGCGGAATCGGGTGTGGTGCGCGATACCTTGTCGGCCTTCGTCGATCGGCGCTTCGCGCTTTTCGCCGCGATCGCCTTCGTGTTTCCGCTCAGCATGGGGATGATCGTCACCGTGTCCCCGCTCTTCGGCGCCGACCGTGGCCTGGGGGAGGGCTACATCGGGCTCGTGCTCGGCGGGAATAGCATCCTTGTTGCGCTGCTCGCTTTACCGGTGGCCTCGCGCATCGAGCCGATGGGCCCGTTCCGCATGCTCGGCGCCGCCGCCGCCATCGTTGCAATGGCCCACGCCTGCTACGGCCTCATCCCGGGCCCGGCGGCTGCGCTCCTCGTCGGCACCATCGTGTTCAGCTTCGGCGAGGTCATTTTCAGCTCCGCCGTTCCCACGGCGGTCGCCCGCCTTGCGCCGGAAGGTCGGCGCGGCGCGTACCAGGGAAGCTGGACGCTGATCGCTTCGCTCAGCATGGGCAGCGCGCTCATGCTGAGCGGCCTCATCAGCAAGGCGGCGGGATGGGAAGGCGCGTGGCTCTCGCTCGCCGGCCTGGTCGCCATCGCGGCCGCGGCGCTGTTTCTCCTGCGCGAGCGCTTCGTCAGCCGCGCGAGTTGAGGCGCGGCGGGCGGTGGTGCTGATCCTCGAACTCGGCGAGGAGCTCCTGCTCGCGCCGGGCGGCGTCGTAGGTGATCTCCCAGCTGAAATGCGTCGCCTCGCCTGAACGCTCGAGTTCACGCGCAAGCTCGGTGCGCAGCGTGGCGTCCTTCTTGCGCGTGCTGCCGACGTAGACCACTTCGTCGTTGTCCCAGAGCTCGAACACGCCCGGGGTATCCGGGGCGAGCGCCACGAGCGTCGCGATGACCAGCCACTTCGGACTGCGGATCGCCATGGCACAGCATGCGCGCCACGGCTTGCGGGAAGCTGAGAGATCTCCTACGGCAAGCTTAAGAGCTCAGCGGGCCAATGAGAAAAACGGGGTCTGACCCCATTTAAAGGTTTGCGCCGTGGCCATTTGCACCCCGGCGACCCAGCCGAGCACGAGCATGACGACGGCGACGACCGTCGCGATCAGGCGTTTGTTCAAGGGGTCCTCCAGTTCTTTTTGTTGCGCGCATCGTAAACGCACGCGCCGCGCCGCAGGCCACACGCCGCGTGGTCCTTATGGACTAGTCAGCGACTGGAGGAAGAGGACCAGGTCTTCGCTTTCGCGCGCGGAGAGGCTCAACTTGCGCAGGATGCGCTCGCCGTCGGCGTGCAGGCGCTGCTCGTTCAGCTCCGAGTAATGCCGCACGACATCGCGCAAGGTGGCGAGGCTGCCGTTGTGCATGTAAGGCGCGGTGAGCTCGACGTTGCGCAGGCCGGGCACGCGGAACTCGCCGAAGTTGCGGTGCTGCAATTCGACGTGCTGCGTGCCGATCGCGTTGGCCTGCGTGGCATCGTCATTGAAGCGGCCGAGCAGGTTGTGCGGGTTGGCTTTGAGCTTCTTGATGCCGTCGTGCCGGCCGGGATCGACGCGGCCAGGTCCGGCGAAGAAGCCCACGCCGGCATCGGCGAATTCGCCGTTCGTGAAGTGCGGCCCGAAGTGGCACACGCTGCAATTGCCCTTGCCGACGAAGAGCGCGAGGCCGCGCTGCGCCGCCAGCGGATAGCGGCTCATGCCCTCGGCGTCATCGCGCTCGAGCGCATCGCGGAACTGGTCGAACGGCGTGCGCGCGCTAACCAGGGTCTCCTGGTAGGCGGCAAGTGCCTTGCCGACATCGACCAGCGCTTCTTCGGCTTCGGGCACCGGCCTGCCGAATGCCCGCTGATAGTCCGCCTGATAGAAATTTTTAAGAACCGCGGCGACATGCCCCGGCGTGGCGTGCATCTCGCGCGGGTCGAGGAGCGGCCGCAGGCTCTGCGCCCACAGGCTGTCGTGCGCGCCGTCCCAGCCGTACCAGCGGTACGAGCCGACGTTGACCAGGCTCGGCGTATTGCGATCGACCTCCTCGAGCCCGAAGCCGCGCGCGCGGGCGTCCTGGAAGGCGCGGAACGGGGCATGGCAGGTTGCGCACAGCACGGAGCCGGTGCTCGAAAGGCGCGGCTCGAAGAACAGGCGCTCGCCAAGCGCGATGGCTTCGGGCTTGCCGGATACACGGTTGCTCGGGTCGCGGCGCGGCTTGGGCGGCCACGGCCCGTGCGACAGGATGCGCGCCTTCTCCTCCTGCGAGAACACCACCATCTCGGAGGCCAGCCGCTCGCCGTCGAGCTCGAAGACGAGCTCCCATTTGCCCGGCATGTGGAACATCAGGCCCTCGGCGCGCCAGTGGCCGCTCCCCACGCGCTTCACCTGCGGCCGGTAATTCATGCCGTGCCGGTGCTCGGGCATCTGCGCATCGATCTTCAGCGTCTCGGGCGGGGGCCCGCTTTTCGCGCAGGCGCCCACTTCCACCGTGAAGTGGCGGCTCACCGCGACCTCGGACAGGCGATAGGCGAGCGCGTAGCGCGCCGTCTCGACCCTCGTGCCCTTGACCGCCGGCTCGCACGCCAGGGCGGCGAGCGGCGCGATCAGTCCGAGCGCAGAGACGAGCTGAAGAGCCGTTCGCCGTTTTTCCATGCGATTTGCTCAGCGACTTCGCGCGGCAGGTCCGACAGCCAGGCGCGCGACCAGGTGGCGTGCTCCGGCACGTAGTGCCAGCGCTCGGGCGTGTAGGTGTCGGTGCCGACCATGAAGCGATCGGGCAGCTCCATGAACACCTTGCGCCACGCCGCGTCGACCTTGCCGCCCGAGCCGTGGTCGGTGCGAAAGGCGAGGTCCGCCCAGAGAGTGCGATGCTTGCGCAGCATTTCCGCCACGCGCTCGGGGCGCTCGAAGCCGGCGTGCGCCCACAGGATGCGCGCCTGTGGCCACTGCCGGAAAAGCCGCTCGACGCCGTCGGCGTCGGAATGCGCATGCAGGAAAAGGTTGTACTGCCTTGCGAGCTGCACCATGCGCCGCGGTACCGGCAGGTCGGTGTCCGCGCCGTAGAGGTGGAATTCGCCGATGCCCGCATAGCGGTAGCGGCGCAGCCGTTCCTCGAGATAGGGAATCACCGTTTCGTCGCGGAACCAGCTTCCGGTATCGGCGCGGCTGCGATAAGGCCGCAGCTCCGGGATGATCAGGTCGGGCGCCGCGGCGTAGAGCCGCTGCTGGCCGTCGTCGCCCGAGCTCGAGATCAGCGCGCGCCGGATGCCCGCCTTGCGCAGGAGCGCGAGCACATCCTTCACCGGCACCGTGTCCCACGCATCGTGGCTGTAATGCATGTGCGCATCGAAGATCGGCAACTCCTGCGCCCGTGCCGGCACCGAGATCCACAACAGCAGGGCGAGGGCGATCCGCATAAGATGCATTGTGCAAGAAAAAATCGAGGTCACGCCGCCCGGGTCGCTGCGCGAGCTGTTCTTCGGCTTCCTCGCCATCGGCGCGCGCTCGTTCGGCGGCGTGCTGCCCTGGGCGCACCGCACGATGGTCGAGGAAAGGCGCTGGATGACGCAGGCCGATTTCGCCGAGACCATCGGCCTGTGCCAGTTCCTCCCGGGACCCAACATCGGCAACGCCTCGATCGTCCTGGGCAAGCGCTGGTTCGGCGTCAGAGGATCCATCGTCGCGTTCCTGGGCCTCTTCGCGCTGCCGTTCTTCTGGGTGATGGCGCTCGGCATCCTGTACCTCGAGTGGGCCACGAATCCTGTCGTGCGCGCGGTCGTCACCGGTGTCGGCGCCACCGGCGCGGGACTCTTCATGGCCACGGCGATCAAGCTCGGCCGCGCCATCGTGCGCAAGCCCGCAGCGCTCGCGCTGGTCGCCGGCTGCTTCCTCTGCGTGGGCGTGGGTCGCGTGTCGATGCTCCTCGTGATGCCGATCGGCGCCGCCATCGGCGTATGGGCGGCGCGCCGGGGCTGGCTGTGATCCTCGTCGAGCTCGTCGTCACGTTCGCCGTGCTCTCGCTTGTCGCCTTCGGCGGCATGCCGGCGGTGATGCCGGAAATGCAGCGCCTCGTCGTCGACGTGCACGCATGGACGACCGAGAAGGAGTTCATCCAGCTCTTCGCCATCGCCCAGGCCGCGCCCGGTCCCAACGTCCTCATCGTCAGCCTGATCGGCTGGAAGGCCGCCGGCCCGGTGGGCTCGGTCGCCGCGCTTCTCGCCGTCTGCGCGCCGGCGGCCGTCGTCTCGTGGTGGGTCGCCGATCTGTGGGAGCGCTTCAAGGACTCGCCGTGGCGCCTGGCCATCCAGCGCGCCATCGCGCCCCTCGTCGTCGGCCTCACGCTCGCCGGGGGCTACGTCCTGTGCACGCCTTCCACGCCGGACTGGCGCCTTTGGGCCATCGCCGCGGCGAGCGCAACCGCGTCGCTCATGACCAAGCTGAATCCGCTCTGGATCCTCGGCGCCGGCGGCACGGTCGGCGGCGTACTGCTGGCCGGCTAAAATCAGGCGATGAGCCAGACGCTATTGTTGCGCGGCAAGCATGTCCTCACCGATCCGCGCAAAAAGGAAAAGGGCGTGCTGCGCGATGGCGCGATCGCCATCGAGGGCGATCGCATTGCTGCAGTCGGTGATTCTTCAACGTTAAATAAGAAGTACCCAGGCGCGCGTGTTCTCGGCGACGGCACCCAGCTCCTGATCCCCGGCCTGGTCGACGCGCACAGCCATGGCCGCGGCATGTCGCCGATCCAGAAGGGCGTGAAGAACGATTTCCTCGAGAACGCGCTCTTCGACTGGGCATACATGCACGCGCTGCCGGCAGAGCTGTGCGCAGGCATGACCGCGTACCACCACATCCGCAGCGGCAGCACGCTTTTGCACCACAACGGCTTCGACGACGACGGCGCCATCGGCCGCACGCGCGCGCACCAGGCGATCAAGGTGTACCTCGACTCCGGCATCCGCCTCGCCTTTTCGCCGGGGGTGCGCGACGAGTCGAAGCTCGCGCTCGACGAGTTCGCGTTTTTCGAGACGCTGCCGGCGGATCTCAGGGAGTGGGCGAAGCCCCGCGTGCACTACGACAAGGCGCAGCTCGAGGCGGATTACTTCTCACTCTTCGCCGAGCTGCATTCCCGCTACGACGGCGGCGACACGCGCATCCTGCTCTCGCCGTCGTGGGCGCACGGCCTGACGGAGAAGTTCGCCCGGCGAATCGTCGACACCGCGGCGGGCCGGACGCAGATCCACATGCACACGCTGCAGTCGCCGGTGCAGAAGGCCTACGGCCTGCGCCGGCACGGCAGGCCGACGATGCAATGGCTGGACGGAGTCGGCCTGGTGGCGAAGAACGTCACCTACGGCCACGCCATCCACGTCACGCAGGAAGACATCGACCTCATGGGCCGGTGCGGCGCGTCGGTCACCAACCATCCGAGCTGCAACTTCATCATGAGGAACGGCATCACGCCGGTGATGCAGATGCGCAAGGCCGGCGTCACGGTCGCGATGGGGCTGGACGACAAGACCATCAACGACGACGAGGACGCCGTGATGGAGCTGCGCATGATGCACAAGGTGCATCGCC
>DATLDY010000227.1:0-12473 GCA_035525655.1 Burkholderiales bacterium | reverse complement strand
GAACGGCGATCGCCGACGCTGCTGGCGAAAGCCTCGCCGCCGATCGCGCTCGAGCTGGTGCGCTGGAGCCAGCGCCGCATCCGGCCGCAAGGCTTTCGCCAGGCCCTGCACTGCCTCGCGCAAGGCCACTTGATCGAGGATGCGCCGCGGTTTCAAAAGAAGGTGCTGGTGGCCTGCGGCACCGAAGACGTGATCACGCCAGAAGCCGGCTGCAAGGCCATAGCGCAGGCCTTTCCGCGCAGCCGATACGTATCGCTGCCCGGTCTCGGGCACGTGCCGCAGATCGAAGCGCCCGAAACCGTCAACGATTTAATTCGGGGACGGAGCCCGAATTAATTCGGGCTCCGTCCCCGAATTATTTCTTGAGCATGCCGATGCGGCGCAGGATGTCCGTGTGCACCTTGTACTCGCGCCAGAGATCGTTGCGCAGAGTGGGGCCCGGGCGGTAGTCGACATCGATGCCCCGGTTCGCCATGTCGGCGGCGAACTTGGGATCCTCGACCGCAGCCTTCGCCGCATCGTGCAGGTACCGGGTGACGGCGGCCGGCGTGCCTTTCGGCGCGAGCAGCATGTACCAGACGCCGTTCGCGACATCCCAGCCCAGCTCCTTGGCCGTCGGCACGTCCGCGAAGCTGTTGAGCCGCGCCGGGCGGAAATTCACCAGCACGCGCACGCGCTTCCCGTCCACGGCGCCCCTCAGCTCGCCCGGCTGCGCGACGACCGCGTCGATGTGGCCGCCGAGCACCGCGGCGCTGGACTGCGCCCATCCCTGGAACGGCACGTGGACCATCTTCGTCCCCGTGTGGTGCATGAATTCCTCGAGGTTGAGGTGGCTCGAGGTGCCTTCGCCGGGCGAGCCGACGCGCAGCTTGCCGGGATTCCCCTTCGCATCGGCCACGAGGTCGTTGATCGTCTTGTACTCCGACTCGGTGCGCACCGCGATCATCGGGTAGTAGGACACCAGGTTGACGAACGGGTCGTAGTCGTCCGGCGTCTTGTACGCGAGGTCCTGCATCTGGGCGGCGATCACGAGCGCGGAATGCGGCGTGAGCACGACGGTGTAGCCGTCGGGCTGGCTGCGCGTCATCTCCGCCACCGCGAGCGCGCCCGCCGCGCCCGGACGGTTCACCACGTTGAGCCCCTTCGGAAGCTTCGACTTCATGCCCTCGGCGACGAGGCGCGCGACGAGATCGACCAGTCCGCCCGGCGGGTAGCCGGCGAGCAGCGTTACGGGCCTATCAGGAAACTGAGCCGGATATTGCGCTGCAGCGGGAATGGCGGCGAGCGCCGCCAGGAGAGCGATGAAGAACCGCGCCATGGTGAACTCCTCCTCGGCGCCGATGCTAGCATCGGCCATGCGCATGACCGATGTGCAGCTCGAGCAATACCGGCGCGACGGCTACATCATCTTCCCGTCGCTTTTTTCACCCGCGGAAATCGCGCTGCTGCGCGCCGAGACCGCCCGCCTTTCGGCCGTGCAGGCCGACACCGTGATTCGCGAGCGCACCGGCGGCGTGCGCTCGATCTTCCGCGTGCATGAGGCCGACGGCGCCACGCGCTCCGCCGGCTTCCGGGCGCTCGTACGCACCCCGCGCGTGCTCGAGCCGACGCGGCAGGCACTGGGCACCGACGAGGTCTACATCTATCACACCAAGATCAACACCAAGCCGGCGATCGAGGGCACGGTGTGGATGTGGCACCAGGACTACGGCTCGTGGCAGCGCGACGGCTGCCCGCGCGCGGACATGGGCACCTTTGCCGTGATGATGACCGACTCGACCGAGATGAACGGCGCGCTCTACGTCGTGCCCGGCAGCCACAAGCGCGGCCGCATCGAGCCGTACTACGACGAGAGCACGTCGTACAAATTCTGGGCGGTGCCGAAGCAGGCGATGATCGATGTCCTGAAGAGCTCCCCCACGCCGGTGCCGATCACCGGACCCGCCGGCACGTGCGTGCTCTTCCACTGCAACCTCCTGCACGGCTCGGGCCACAACCTCTCGCCCGAGGATCGCTGGCACATCTACATCTCGTTCAATTCATGCGCCAACGCGCCGAAGTTCACCCCCGAGACGCGGCCCGACTGGGTCGTCTCGCGCAACACCGCGCCCCTACCGATCGAAGCCGACGTAATTCCGTACCCGGTACGTAATTATTCTGAAAGCTTGGCTTAGAAGTCACACGTGGATCGAGCCGGCGACGATCTGCCAGCGCCCGGCCTTCTTCAGCCACACGCGCATGAACTTCAGCGTGCCGGTGAACTGCGGACCCTTGAAGTGGCCGGTGCAGGTCACGACGGCCGCATTACCGTGGTCGACGATTTGCAGGTCGCGAATTGCGACGTCGGTGAACTTCGGGCCCCGGCCCGGACGATGCGCCTCGACGACCTTCGATTTGGCCAAGGCGGGCGCGCCGCTCTGATCGACTAGCACTGCGTCATCGGCGAGCAACTCCTGGAACACTTCGGGATGCGGGCCGAGCTCCGCCTGCCGGAGCCGCTCTTCGAGCTCTACTATTTCTCGCTGGGTCGTGGAAGCTTGCATGGAAATTACGTACCGGGTACGGAATTACGCGGCTTTCTTTTCGGCGCGCTGCTCGACGGGCTTTGATTCGCGCGAGAGGTTCATCGCGGTGTTGGTCAGGGCGACGTGCGAGAAAGCCTGCGGGAAGTTGCCGAGCTGGCGGCCGGAGTGCGGGTCGTATTCCTCGGCGAGGAGGCCCACGTCGTTGGCGAGGTGGCACAGGCGCTCGAAGAGCGCGCGCGCTTCGTCGCGGCGGCCGAGGAGGATCAGGCAGTCGGCGAGCCAGAAGCTGCAGGCGAGGAACACGCCCTCCCCCGGCGGCAGGCCATCGAGCGATTCCTGCGTGCGATAGCGCAGCACGAAGCCGTCGTGCGTGAGCTCGCGCTGGATGGCCTCGATCGTGCTCTGGATGCGCGGATCGCTGCACGGCAGGAAGCCGGTGATCGGCAGCAGCAGGAGGCTCGCGTCGAGCTCCTCCGAGCCGTAGCTCTGGACGAAGGAGCCGCGCTTAGCGTTCCAGCCGTTCTGGCAGACGTCGTCATGGATGCGCTGGCGCAGCTCGCGCCAATGCTCCACCGGACCATCGCGTCCGAACTGTTCAACGGCTTTGACTGCGCGGTCGAACGCGACCCACGCCATGACCTTCGAGTAGGTGAAGTGGCGCGGAGGGCCGCGCACTTCCCACAAACCCGAATCCGGCTGGGTCCATATCTTCTCCAGGTGCCCGAGCAGCCCGCGCTGGATGTCCCAGACCGGCTCATGCGTGGCGAGGCCCGATTTGCGCCCGACGTGCAGCACGTCCATCACCTCGCCGTACACGTCGAGCTGGAGCTGGCCCGACGCCGCATTGCCGACCCGCACCGGCGCCGAGCTCTCGTACCCCGGCAGCCAGTCGAGCGTCCATTCGTCGAGCCGCCGCTCGCCGGCGATGCCGTACATGATCTGCATCTGATCGGGGCTGCCGGCCACCGTGCGCGCAAGCCATTCGCGCCACGCCACCGCTTCGTCGCTATAGCCGCCGTTCATGAGCGCGAGCAGCGTGAGGGTCGCGTCGCGCAGCCAGCAATAGCGGTAATCCCAGTTGCGCACGCCGCCGATCTTTTCGGGCAGCGAAGTGGTCGGCGCCGCCACCATCCCGCCGGTGGGTGCGTACGTGAGCGCCTTCAGCGTCATCAGCGAGCGCACCACGAACGGGGTCCATTCGCCTTCGACGGTGCAGCGCTCGGCCCAGGCCTTCCAGTACGCGTCGGTCTCCGCCAGCGAGCGCTGCGGATCGATCGACTGCGGGTCCTTGAAATGGGAAAGGCAATACGTGGCGACGAACGGCAGCGTGTCGCCTTCGGAAACGTCGAAGCTCGACGCCGTCGCGAGGTCCTTGCCGCGCAGCGGGACGGGCGAGCGCAGCAGCACCTTGTCGGGACCCGCGATGGCGCGGATGCCGCGGTTCCCAGCCAGGCGCGTGACCCACGGGATCGCCGAGCCGTAGTCGAAGCGCACGACGTAATCCATCGCCATGCGCACGCGCCCGCGGCGGCCGACGACGATCCGCACGACGTCCGGATTCTGCGTGCGCACCGGCATGAAGTCGATCAGCGTCACGGCGCCCTCCGCGGTCTCGAAGTCCGTCTCGAGGATCATCGTGCCTTCGCGATAGCGGCGCGTGGTGGTGAACTCTCCCTCGGGCGCGATGCGCCAGCGCCCGTTCTCGCGCGTGCCGAGCAGCGCCGCAAAGCACGCCGCCGAATCGAACCGCGGCCAGCACAGCCAGTCGATCGAGCCGTCGCGCCCGACGAGCGCCGCGCTCTGGCAATCGCCGATCAGTGCGTAATCTTCAATCCTCATTCCGTACCCGGTACGTAATTATTTTGAAAGGTGAGCCGCCCGTCGATGCTGACGAAATAATTACGTACCGGGTACGGAATTGGATCAGTCATCGAATAGCAGGACCGTCTTGACGTCGCCCGCGCGCTTTTCGTAGGCCTCGTGCCAGTGATCGAGGGGGACGCGGCGCGTGATGATGTGGTTGAGCCAGGGGCGGCTGGCGCGGGAGAGGGCCTCGGCGGCTGCGTGGTAGTGGCGAAGGTTCGCGTTCACGGTGCCGAAGACTACGCGGTTCTCGAGCACCATCGACTGGTTCAGCTTCGCGATGTCGAAGGAGGCGTCGCCCTTCCCGCCGCCGAGGCCCGTGAGGCACACGATGCTGCCCGGCGCGCTGCCGCTCACCGCCTGCACGATCACTGCGGGCGAGCCGGTGGACTCGATGACGATGTCGAACTCGAGCGGCGGGAATTTTCGATGGTAAGTCGCGCCGAGCTCGTGCACGAGATCGGGCTTGGGGCCGTTCTCGTTGTGGTCCATTACGTGGACTTCGAGGCCGCGCTGCATGCCCATCAGCGCCCCCATCAGGCCGACCGGCCCCGCGCCGGTGATCAGCACGCGCTGCGGCGCCCAGCGCGAGCGCCTGCCGATGCGCTCGATGTGCTCCCACGCCTTGGCGAGCACGCTGGCCGGCTCGAGAAGCACGCCGGCAAGGCCGAGCACCGGGCTCACCTTCACCGCGAACGCCGGGTCCGCGCGCCAGCGCTCGGCGCAGAAGCCGTCGGCCTGCTTGATGCCGCGCTCGGTGAAGCGGCCGTTCCTGCACATGTCCCATTCGCCGAGCGCGCAGTTCACGCACGGCACGGGATCGGGATGGCGCACGATGCCCACCACCAGGTCGCCGACGCCGAAGCCGCTGCCCCTAGGCGCGCTCATCACCCTGCCGAGAGACTCATGGCCGAGCACCAGGCGCTCGGCGCCCGGGCGCGGCTCGCCGTAGAGGCCTGCGATCAGCTCGCGGTCGGTACCGCACACGCCTACAGCGAGCGCGCGCACGAGGAGCGGGCCGGCGGCCTCGGGCGGCTCGGGAACGTCGTCGAGGCGCAGCGACTCCTGCTGTCCGGGGGCGAGCGTGATGGCGCGCATGTAAACCTGACCAATACGGCCGCGGCGAGTTCAGGCATGCTCGCGGGCGATGAAAGCGGCCGGATGAAAGACGCCATAGACCTGGCCTTCGCGGTGTCGGCGGTGCTCGCCGCGGCCATCGCATCGGGCCACGCCGTGATCTACAAGCGCGACTCGCGCTCGGCTGCGATCTGGGTGCTCCTCGTGTGGCTCCTGCCGGCCGTGGGCGCGCTGTCCTACATGGTGCTCGGCGTGAACCGCGTGGAGCGCCGCGCGGCCCGCCTGCGCCGGCGCATGGTGCGACACCGCTCCGACGCGCAGTTCCCGCCGAGCGAGCCCGGCACGCATTTCATGCCGCTCGCGCGCCTCGTCGGCCAGGTGGGCGAGCGGCGCCTGCTGCCCGGCAATTCGGTCGAGCCGCTGGTCGACGGCGTGAACGCCTTCCCGGCGCTCCTCGAGGCGATCAACGGCGCGCAGAGCTCCATTGCGCTCGCTTCATACATCTTCGACGGCGACGGCATCGGCGCAGAATTCGTGCGCGCCCTTGCGGCGGCGAAGGAGCGCGGCGTCGAGGTGCGGGTGCTGATCGACGACGTCGCGGCGCGCTTCTCGAAGTCGTCGGGCGTCAAGCCGCTGCGCGCCGCGGGCATCAATGTGGCGGTGTTCAACCCCCCGCTCGTGCCCGCGCGGCTGCATGCGATGAACCTGCGCAACCATCGCAAGATCCTGGTGGTCGACGGGACGATCGGATTCACCGGCGGCATGAACGTCGATTGCCGGTACTGGAAGCCCGAGGCACCGGACCAGGCATTCCGCGACATCCACTTCCGCCTGCGGGGCCCCGTGGTCGCGCACCTCATGGAAGTGTTCGCCGACGACTGGCACTTCACGACCGAAGAAGCGCTGCGCGGGGCGCGCTGGTTCCCGGTCCAGGGCGAGCACGGGACGGTGCTCGCACGCGGCATCGAAGCGGGTCCCGACGAGGGGATCGAGCGCGTGCGCTGGGCGATCCTCGGCGGCCTGAATGCCGCGCAACGCTCGATCCGCATCCTGTCGCCCTATTTCCTCCCGGACCCGGCGCTCATTTCGGCGCTCGACGCCGCGGCGCTGCGCGGCGTGGAAGTCGACATCCTCATCCCGGAGAGAAGCGACCTGCCCCACGTGCACTGGGCAATGTACGGCCAGCTCTGGCAGGTGCTCAACCACGGCTGCCGCGTGTGGATCCGGCCCGGGCCGTTCGACCATTCGAAGCTGATGCTGGTGGATGGCGCGTGGACGCTCATCGGCTCGGCCAATTGGGACGCGAGGAGCCTGCGCCTCAATTTCGAGATCAACGTCGAGTGCTATAGCGTGGAGCTCGGCGCGCACATGGACGGCCTCGTCCAGGCGCGCATCGCGCAGGCGCGGCGGATTTCGCTTGCCGACATGAAGGCGCGGCCGTTCCCCGTCAAGCTGCGCGACGGCGTGGCGCGCCTCTTCGCCCCGTTCCTGTGATCGCCCAGGCTGCCGTCGTGATAGCCACCTTCGCCACGCTGGGCGTCTGCGTGCTGGTGCAGTACGAGGCGCTGGTGCTGACCTGGAAGTGGATCTCGCGCCACCGCGGCCACCGGCGCGTCAAGGTGCTCTACGCCATCGCCTCGATCATCACGCTGCATGTGGTCGAGATCTGGATCTTCGGCGCCACCATCTGGCTGCTGCTGCAATGGCCGGCGACCGGCAGCCTGTCCGGGCCCGAGGCGATCGATTTCTTCGAATGCGTCTACCTGTCGGCGGCGACCTTCTCCACCGTCGGCTTCGGCGATATCGCCCCGGTCGGCGCGATCCGGTTCCTGTGCGGCACGGAAGCCCTCAGCGGCTTCGTGCTCATCACCTGGTCGGCTTCGTTTACCTACCTGGAGATGGAGAGGTTCTGGCGCGCCGACGAGATGGACGAGCGCAACCGGGAGTAGATGCCGAGCCAGAAGTTGCCCCACGCGCCCAGGCCCACGGCGAGGGTCTGCATCGGGCGCCGGTCCTTCCACATGCGGTTGACCGTGGCGTTGTCCGGGTCGGTGTACGAATCCATCCACTGCACGTCGGGAAGGCCGTGGAATTCGCGCAGGCTGTGCGCCTCGGCGAGCACGCCGGGCGAATAGGCGGCGAAGGCCTCGTCGTAGGCGGTGCGAAAGGCGTAGGAGCCTTCGCCGGCGAGCAGGCTGCAGCGGCGCGCAATCGGCTTGCCGTCGCAATCGATGCCCACCATGTTGAGGCGCCCGCGGCGATGGGCCTCCTCGAGGATCTCGCGGCCAAAGCGCTCGTTTTCCGCGCTGGCGCCGAGCGCGCCGCCCGCCTGGCCCTTCCAGCCGCTCGCCTCGAGCGCGATGAACTTGTCGATCTCGTCGCCGATCGGGTCGCCCGGCCGGATGCTGATGTAGCGCACTTCGTGCTGCTCGCGCAGCTTCTTCTCGCTGCGCCGCAGGTGCCGGCGCAATTGCCCCGACATCGCGCTTTCCATGTACGCCTCGGCGCTTTCCGCCTTGCAAAGGAGCGCGCGCGTGAACTGCGCGACCGGCAGCACGCGGCAGTCCTGTCCGATGAGCGCTTCCTCCAGCGCGGCATCGAACGGCCCTTGGCGGGGGATATAGCGCAATTCGATCAACGACGCGTTCGCGGCGCCCCACCACAGCACGGCACGCAGGCAGTCGACCGCGCACTCGGCTCGCACGAGCGGCGTGCAAAGCAGGAACGCGCTATGGCGCCAGGAGGTGAGCGTCGGCGCCGGCAGGTGCTTGAAGCGAGGGATGCGCCGGAACGGGAACAGGCCGACCAGGCGATGGTCGTGCCACAGCAGCGCGCAGCGAAAGTCCTCGCCCTCGCCTTGCGCGCGCAGCGCAGGCAGCAGCATCCAGGGCTCGTAGAACGGGTTGGCCTCGCAGGCGTGCTGCGCCAGCTTCTCCCACGCGGGGACGATGTCCTCGAGGGACTGCCGGTCCTGCACGACCTGGATGACGGGTTTCATGACTAGCCCGTCGTTTTACCGGGGGCCGGCCCTGCCCTCTATCCGCTCTGGTGCGCCGCCTGGACTAACGCAGGCAAAATCCGGTCGTACTCGCGCCGCACGACCGCGTAGCACTCGCAAACGCGCGCTTCGAGGCCGGGGCGATCGAGCACGGTGATCGTGCCGCGCGCATGGTGGATCAAGCCGGCTTTCTCCAGGTCGCGCGCAGCCTCGGTCACTCCCTGGCGCCGCACGCCGAGCATGTTGGCGATCAGCTCCTGGGTCATTTTCAGCTGGTTGCCCGCCAGGCGGTCGAGGCTGAGGAGCAGCCAGCGGCAAAGCTGCTGCTCCACGCCGTGGTGCCGGTTGCACACCGCGGTCTGAAAGATCTGTGTGATCAGCGCCTGCGTGTACTTGAGGAGCTGGAGCTGGACCGGACCGCCGCGCGCGAATTCCTCCCTGAGCGCAAGCGCGGGCAAGCGATACGCCTCGCAGGCGCTCTGCACGACACAGCGGTTCGGCGTGGTCTCGCCCCCCATGAAAAGCGAGACGCCGACGATTCCTTCGCGGCCGATGACGGCGAGCTCGGCCGAAGCCCCCGCCTTCGTCACGAACAGCATCGAGACGATGCCGCTTACGGGAAAGTAAACGTGCTGTAGGGCCCCTCCCGACTCGTATACGGGATGACCGAGCTTCATGCGTACTAGCTCCAGTCGCGGCGCCAAGCGCACGTAGTCCTCGGGCGGCAACGCAGCGAGGAGCTGATTCTGGAGCGCAGGGAGGTGCATCTAGGCTGTGTACGTTAGAGCACAGAGCGCACCAGTCGCGCAATGGCTACGAGTAGGACCATTTGGCCGGGGCTAAAGGCGCCGCCCTTTAATGTGCGCTGACGGACAGACCGCAGGTCGGGCGCTCGGTACAACAGGCTATGCAAGTCACCCGTCTCGAGCGTCACCCCGGGTACTTGGCGGTGCATTGCAGCGCCGCGGCGCAGCGCGAGCTGTCGCAGCTCTACCGCGACCTGGCCGTCGAATGCCTGGAGACGCAGGTGAAGTGCGTGCTGCTGGACGCACTCGACTCCGACCCCGAAAACCACCACGGTCTGCGCGACGCCTTGACGACGATGGTCCTGGCCGGCATTCCCCCCGGCTTCCGGCTCGCGCTGGTCACCAACGTCCCGTCGCTTCAGCGGATGTTCGCCTTTCTGGTGCGCGACCTGGAGATTCTGGACATTCCGACCCGGCTGTTCGAAGAGAAAAGCGCAGCCGTCGAATGGTTGTCGAGCTCCGCCGGAGCGCAACCCGCGCAGCCGCGACGCACCGCCGAATCACGAGCCTGACCGCCCATGCTGCATGAATTCCTTGCCAAAAATCGCGGCGCGCTGATCGTTCGGTGCCGGGACATGGTCGCCCAGCGCCGGGCGCCACGCCCCAGCGCCGAGGAACTCGAGCACGGCATCCCGCTGTTCCTCGACCAGCTCATCCGTACGCTGCGCAGCGAAGAAGCCCGCGACATGCCGCTAAGCCGCGCCATCTCCGGGCGCGCAGGCGGCGGCGAGCGTGCCGAGATCGGCGACACCGCGGCGCTCCACGGGCGGGAGTTGCTGCTGCACGGGTTCACCGCCGACCAGGTCGTGCACGTCTATGGCGACCTGTGCCAGGCCATCACGGATTCGGCCTTCGGCGCCGAAACCTCGATCGAGGTCGACGAGTTCCGCACTTTGAACCGCTGCCTCGACAACGCCATAGCCGACGCCGTGAACGGATTCGGGGCCGAGCGCGACGCGTTGATCGCGGATCGGGACGCCCAGACGCTGAACGAGCGGCTTGGCTTCTTCGCCCATGAGCTGCGCAACCTGATCCAGACGGCCACGCTGGCGCTGACCGCCATCAAGGTCGGCAATGTCGGCCTGGCCGGGGCGACGGGTGCCGTGCTCGATCGCAGCCTCATCGGTCTGCGCACGCTCGTCGACCGCTCGCTCGCCGACGTACGCGTCAAGGCGGGCCTGCCGCCGCGCCAGGAAGAGATCCCCCTGGCCGAGTTCATCGCGGAGACGAAGATTTCGGCCTGCCTCGAGGCCCAGGCGCGCCAATGCAGCCTCACCGTCGCCTCGGTTGACCCGGCCCTCGCGGTGCTCGGCGACCGGGATCTGCTTTCCTCGGCCGTAGGCAACCT
Organism: Burkholderiales bacterium; assembly: GCA_035525655.1. Lineage (GTDB taxonomy): Bacteria > Pseudomonadota > Gammaproteobacteria > Burkholderiales > SG8-39 > SCGC-AG-212-J23. Next base: position 1,856 of record DATLDY010000227.1, on the reverse strand, counting down.
GCTGGACAACGCGTTCAAATACACGCGGCCCCGTAGCGAAGTGACATTGCGCGCGCACGCGAGCGCAGATCGCATCTTCATCGAGGTCGAGGACCAGTGCGGCGGTCTGCACCCCGGCGACGCCGAGCGAATGATGGTGCCCTTCACGCACCTGGGAGAGGACCTGTCCGGGCTGGGCCTGGGGCTGTCGATCTGCAAGCGCAGCGTAGAGGCGAACGACGGCGCCCTGACGGTTCGCAACCTCCCCGGCGCGGGATGCGTGTTCGCGATCGCGCTGCCGCGCCATGCGCTCGCACCCTGGCCGATATGACGCAGGACGGGCGCCGGTTATTGACCGAGAGCAATCGGATGCTTCGCCGTGGTCAGCGCGCCATCGCGGCGTCCGATGCACGCATCCGGCGCGGACTGGAACGCCAGCAAGCGAAATCCGGCCTGTATGTCCGCTTGCGCACAGAAGCGGCGAAGCCACCACGGAATAATGCATAGATGGCCGACACAATATTTACCCGCGCACTGAACGCCGCGGTCGAAATCGAGGGCAGCACGCAGGGACTGGCGAGCCTGCTGCGCGTACCTGAAGGAACCTTGCTGAGATGGATAGCCGGCCGCGCAATGATGCCGGTGCGGGCATTCGTCCGGCTGATGGATATCGTGGCGACGCACGAGGCGCGTCTGCCCGATGAACCCAGCGAGCCGGCGCCTGCGGAAGCGGTTCTTACGTTTCACGTGCACCAGCTTCGCGCGCGCTGCGCGAGCTGCGACGCGGTCGAATTTGTCCGACGCTCGCCGGGTGCGGCGCTGCGCTACCGCTCGGTCCTCGCCTGCAACTCGTGCGGCCAGGAGATCGTGCATTGCGCCTTGCTCATCGAGCTCGTGATGCTTTCGGCACGCGAGAACGGCGATACGCGCGCGCGGCGCTCTCCCGGGCGGCCCGCCCTGCAGCCCGCCCTGCGCAGGACTACTTCAGGGCCTTGAAGCGCATGCGGTGGGGCCTGGCGGCCTCCTCGCCCAGGCGCTTCTTCTTGTCGGCCTCGTATTCCTGGTAGTTGCCGGCGAAGAACAGCCACTGCGACTCGTCCTCGGCGGCGAGGATGTGGGTGGCGATGCGATCGAGGAACCAGCGGTCGTGCGAGATCACCATCACCGAGCCGGCGAACTCGAGCAGCGCCTCTTCCAGCGCCCGCAGCGTCTCCACATCCAGGTCGTTGGACGGCTCGTCGAGGAGGAGCACGTTGGCGCCTGAGCGCAGCATCTTCGCGAGGTGCAGCCGCCCGCGCTCGCCGCCGGAGAGCTGGCCGACCGGCTTCTGCTGGTCGGCGCCGCGGAAGTTGAAGCGCGCGAGGTACGAGCGCGACGGCATCTGCACCTTGCCGACGGTAATGGTGTCGAGGCCGCCCGAGATGTCCTCGAAAACGGTCTTGTCGCCCTGCAGCTCGTCGCGGAACTGGTCGACGTGCGCGAGCTTCACGGTCTTGCCGACGCTGATCTTGCCGCTGTCGGGCTTCTCGCCTGCGGTGATCATGCGAAAGAGCGTCGACTTGCCGGCGCCGTTCGGGCCGATGATGCCGACGATCGCCCCCGGCGGCACCTGGAACGACAGCTTGTCGATCAGCAGGCGCTCGCCGTAGCCCTTCGAGACGTTCTTGAACTCGATGACTTCGTTCCCCAGCCGCTCCGCCACCGGGATGAAGATCTCCTGCGTCTCATTGCGTGACTGGTGCTCCTGCGACGATAGCTCGTCGAAGCGGGCAAGACGCGCTTTCGACTTCGCCTGCCGGCCCTTCGGGTTCTGCCGCACCCATTCGAGCTCGGCCTTCATCGTCTTGATGCGCGCCTGCTCCTGGCTCGCCTCGACC
>DATLDY010000222.1:0-2640 GCA_035525655.1 Burkholderiales bacterium | reverse complement strand
GGAATCCTTGCGCAGCTCGGCGGCGATGTCGAGGCCGCAGCGGGCGAAGTGGACGGTGCCGCCGGGGGCGATCTGCGCGAGGCGCGGCACATCGGCCGAAGCGATCTCCGCGATGCGCGGATAGCCGCCGGTCGTCTGGTGATCGGCCATCAGCGCGATGGGCACGCCGTTCGCCGGCACCTGCACGCTCCCGAGGCAGGTCGGGCCGGAGAGGATCTCGCCGGGCTTCGCACGCGTGAGGGGCGGGCCGGCAAGCCGATACCCCATGCGGTTGGAGTCCGGCGTGACGCGCCAGACCGCATCGAAGAAGGCGCGTTGCATGTTGGCGTCGAAATCGCCGAAATGCTCGCCTTCGAGCGCGTGCAGCACGATCGGCTCGCGGTCGGGCACCGTGAGCGGCGGCACGGACCAGCGCACGCTCGAGCCGCGCTTGTGCTTCAGCGCATCGAAGCGCTCGCGCGAGACTTGCGCGGACTCGGCTGCGAGCGGGATCTTGTCGCCGCGCTTCAGCATGCGGCCCTCGATGCCGCCGAATTCGCCCGGCAGATAGGTGCTGCGGCTGCCGAGCACCGGCTCTACCGCGATGCCGCCGGCCACGGCGAGATAAGCGCGCGCACCGCGCGCCGCACGCGTAATCGACACGCGCGAGCCCTTGGCGACCAGCACCGGGCGGTTGATCGGGAAATCCGCCTCGAACTCCGCCCCGACGAGCGCGATCAGCGTATCGCGCTCGAAGTGCAGATCCGGCCCAAGCACGGTGAGCTCGAGCGCCGCCGCCGAAGGCTCGTTCTTGACGAGCGCGTTGGCGAGCTGCAGCGCGAGCGGATCCATCGCGCCGCCGGGACACAGCCCGACGTGTTGGTGGCCGTGGCGGCCGAGGTCCTGCACCGTCATCAGCAACCCGGGGCGCACCACGGTGATGCTCATTTGCCGTTCTTCAAAAACTCGGCGCGCGAGATCGGCTTGAAGCGCACGCGATCGCCGGAGGCGAACAGGCTCGGCTCCTGCCGCTCGGCGTCGAACACCGCGAGCGGCGTGCGGCCGATGATGCTCCAGCCGCCGGAGATGGCGTACGGGTAGACGACGGTCTGGTCGTTCGCGATCGCCACGGAGCCCGCCGGCACGATGGCGCGCGGCGTCGCGCGGCGCGGCACGGCGAGCTTGGGGCTAAGCCCGCCCATGTAGGCGTGACCGGGCGCGAAGCCGATCATCAGCACGCGAAAGTCGCTCGCGGAATGCAGCGCGATCGCTTCCTCCGTCGTGACCTTCGCAAGCGCCGCGACCTCGGCGAGATCGGGCGCGAATTCCGGCTCGTAGCACACCGGCACCTCGATCGTGCGCAGCACGTCGCCCGCCTTCGGCAGGCCTTCCTTCAGGCAATCGCTCACCAGGTTGAGCGACGCGGCGAGCGCATCGCCGTGCACGGTCGCATCGTCCGGGTCGAAATGGATCGCGAGCCCGCCAAGGGCCGGGACGACGTCGCGGATCCAGGGCAGCGCGCGGCCGTGGATCATGGTCGCGAGCCGCTGCACCGCCGAATTGACGTCGAGGTCGAGCGTCTTCGAGAACTCGACGTAGACCGCGCAATCTCCCAGCGGGACGGCGCCGAGCGGCGCGAGCTTGGCCAACCCTTATTTCGCCTGCGGCACTGCGACGCCGATCATCGAGTCGCGCGAGACGATTGCCGCCAGGCGCTCCTCGTCCCAGCCGTCGGTGCCCTTGGGCCGCATCGGCAGCACGATGTAGCGCATGTCGGCGGTCGAATCATGCACGCGGATCTGCACGGCCTCTGGAATGCTCAATCCGAATTCCTTCAGCACCGTGCGCGGCTCGCGCACCATGCGCGAGCGGTAATTGCGCGACTTGTACCAGTCGGGCGGAATGCCGAGGAGCACGCGCGGGTAGCAGGAGCACAGCGTGCACACGATCGCGTTATGCACCTGCGGCGTGTTCTCCACCGCCACCAGCCGCAGGCCGGGGATCTCCAGCCCCAGCTCTTCGCACGCGGCTGTGCCGTTTTTCAATAATCTCTGACGGAAAGCATCGTCGAGCCACGCCTTGGCCACGACCCGCGCGCCCCGCTCCGGCGTGCGATTGCGCATCGCCACGACCTCGGCGTTGACCTGCGCATCGGTCACGATCCCCTTCTCCACCAGCAGCTCGCGCAGGCTGGTTTCCATCAGCTGGTAGTAGCTGAAGGGTTGATAGCGCCCCTGGTCGCTCATAAATTGGTGACAGTCACCATTTAAAAACCCGCTTGGTCATGCTTTCTCCAGCCAATGCTGAAAAATCTCGATCTCGACGACGTCGGAATCCGGCCCCTTGTAATCCGGCCACACATCCTTCTGCCTGAACCGCACCCGATAAAGCGGCTGCGCCGGCAAGCCATTACGCATCTGCGCTAGCTCCTCGGGGTTCGGAAAGCTGCCGCAGAAGCGCTCGATCACGCCGACGTGGCCGCGGATATAGAAAGGCGTGCGGATGTGGCCGAGGGGCGCGGTCTTACGAACACGCACGCGATCGCCCATATCAAAAATGGCGGCAACAGCGGGGTAGTCAGTCTCGAACTGGGCCTGCACGCTTCTGAACCTCTTCCATTTTTCGCCCCAGGTCGGCCGTCGAGATGACGCCGCGCTGGAT
>DATLDY010000208.1:0-7431 GCA_035525655.1 Burkholderiales bacterium | reverse complement strand
CGCTTCACTTGGATCAGCCTGCCGTCGTGCACGCGCACTTCCTCGGTCCACTTGATCTCTTCGCCTCCGCAGCTGGCGGTACCACAGGCCGCGGCGAGTGCAACCAGCGACGTTGCGAGTGGTGAGCAGCGGCGAGTCATGTCTGCACCTCATCCACCACGCGCATCTGCGTCGCCTTCTCGCTGTTCAGCGTAAAAACCTCGTCGACCTGAAGCCCGCGCGGCAGCTGGTGGGCGATGTAGAGGATCGTCACCTTGCCCTTGAGCTGGTTCACCGTCTGCGCGAAGCGCTCGGCGGTCTGCGCGTCGAGGTTGCTCGCGGCCTCGTCGAAGATCAGCACGCGCGGGCGCTTGAGGACGGCGCGCGCGATGGCGAGGCGCTGCTTCTGGCCGCCCGAGAGGCCGACGCCGTGCTCGCCGAGCTCGGTCTCGTAGCCCTGCGGCAGCTTGTCGATGAACTCGTGGATCTCGGCGATCTTGCAGGCCTGCACGACGTGCTCGAACGTGGCGTTCGGATTCGCCGCCAGCAGGTTCTCGTAGATCGAGCCCGAGAAGAGGTAGGTCTCCTGCGGCACGACGCCGAAGTATTGGCGCAGCTCGTTCGCCGAGAGGTGGCGCAGGTCGCGGCCATCGATGCTGATGCGGCCGTCGGTGGGCTGATAGAAGCCGAGCAGGAGCTTGGCGAGCGTGCTCTTGCCCGAGCCGGACGGGCCGGTGAGCACGCTCAGCTTGCCGGGCTTCAGCCCGAGATTCAGGTTCCGGTAGAGCAAGGGATGCTCGGGTGAATAGCGGAACGAGACATCGGCGATCTCGATGTGCCCCTTGCCCTCGGCCGTGCGCGAAGGCGTGAGGGCATACGGCTCCGCGGGCGCATCCATGATGTCGCCGAGGCGCTTGACCGCGATCGATGCCTGCTGGAACTCCTGCCACAGGCCGGCGAGGCGCAGCATCGGCTGCGACATGCGGCTGGCGAACATCTGGAAGGCCACCAGCATGCCGATGGTGAAGCCGTCGTTCTTCATCACGAGAAGAGCGCCGACGCACAGGATGGCGAGCGTCATCACCTGCTCGAGCGCGTTGGCGATGACGTTGTAGGTATTCGAGAGCTGGCGCGTGGCGAAGCCGGCGGATAGGTAGGTCGCCAGCATTTCGTCGTAGCGACCCTCGAGGCGCGGCTCCATCTGCAGCGACTTCACCGTCTCCATGCCGGCCACGTATTCGGTGAGGAACGCCTGGTTGCGCGCCCCGAGCAGGAACTGCTTGTTGATCCGCGTGCGCAGCACCGGCACCACGGCGATCGACACACCGGCGACGAGCGCCAGGATGCCCAGCGCGATCAGCGTGAGCTGCCAGCTGTACGCGAACATCACCGCGACGAAGATCAGGAGGAACGGGAAGTCGAGGATCAGCGAGACCGCAGCGCCCGCCATGAACTCGCGGATCGTCTCCACCGCGTGCACGCGCGCGATCAGCGTGCCGGTGGGGCGGTGCTCGAAATAGGGAAGATGAAGCCGCAGCAAATGTCGGAACACCTGGCTGCCGAGCACGGCATCGACGCGGTTGCCGGTATGCAGCACGAGGTACTGCCGCAGCCAGGTCATTGCGGCGTTGAAGAGGAGAAACATCACCAAGCCGGCCGCGATCGCGATCAGCGTGCTGCCGGTCTGGTGCACCACGACCTTGTCGATGATGACCTGCGTGAAGAGGGGCGTGGTCAGGCCGATCAGCTGGATGAAGAGCGAGGCGAGCAGCACGTCGCGCCAGACCGGCTTGTGCTTGACGAGCTCGTTCCAGAACCACCGGAAGCCGAAGCGGCCCGGCGGGTCTTCTCCCTCTACGTTTTGCGCCTGCTCGTGCCGTGCGAGCAGCGCGTGGCGCTCGAAGCGCTCGAGGTCCTCGCAGGTGGCAGGCGTCTGGCTGCCGGCTTCGAAGTAGAGGACCTGCTTCTCGTCGCGCTTCACGATGAGGACAGGGCGCGGCGCCTCGCCCTTGAGGAATGCAACGCAGGGAAATGCCGCCTTCGCAAGATCGGCCTCACCCGTGCGGAAACCGAATGATTGCAATGCTTCGATGAGCTGGCGCAGCGAATGCGGCGCGGGGAAGCGCTGCACCAGAAGCGCAGGATCAAACGCAAGACGATTGACCTGGCAAAGGCTGCCGATCAGCCAGACGAAATCCTGCCGGGACAGCGCCGCTTCCCTCACTCGCCCTCCCCTTTAGACGGCGACTGCAGCTACGCGAGTTTTATTTGCACGTTAGCTGAGTTCCCTGGAAAACATAACAAATTGATTTGCTTTATTTCGCAGCGCGCGCGCAGCGCGTTATCCGCGCGTCCGTCGCTTCGCTCTTGTGGTCGGACGAAAAGATCAGTGCTGCGGCAGGGGCGGGCAGGCATGGCGAATGCATAGGCCAAAGCATGCTCACGCTCGCGATCGTGTTCCTGCTCTTCGCCATCGTCGCGGGGATCTTCGGGCTCATCGCGGCCAGCCCTGCCGCCCTCATCGCTTTCTTCGTTTTCCTGGGCCTATTCCTCGCCTCCATCGCCACGCACTACGTGCGCGAGGGGCGTAGCCGGCACCCGTTCAAGTAGCGTTATCCTCCGGCGGGTGAAGAACCCGTCGCTCGCCGCCTCCCCCACCACCCGCCGCATCCGCGACCTGCCGGCGCCGCCCGGGCTGCCGCTGATCGGTAACCTGCTGCAGCTCGACGTCGAGCGCCTGCACCTCACGGCCGAGGGGTGGCGGCGCAAGTACGGCGATTTCTACCGGTTCCGCAACGCGCGCCGGGAGGTCCTGGTGATTTCGGATGCGGAGGCGATCGGCACGATCCTGCGCGACCGTCCGGAGGGCTTCCAGCGCACACAGCGCATGAGCCGGATCGCCAACGGCATGGGATTCAACGGCGTGTTCACCGCCAACGGCGACCGGTGGCGCCGCCAGCGGCCGATGGTAATGGCGGGCCTCGATCCAGCGCACGTGAAGACGTATTTCCCCGCCCTGGTAAAAGTGACGCAGCGATTCGCGGGGCGCTGGCAGCGCGCCGCGGCGGCGGGCACGGCGATCGACCTCCAGGCCGACCTGATGCGCTACACGGTCGACGTCACCGCGGGCCTCGCGTTCGGCGCCGACATCAACACCATCGAGTCCGACACCGAAGTGATCCAGACGCACCTCGACAAGGTGCTGCCGTCGCTCTTCCGCCGGCTGATGGCACCGTTCGACTACTGGCGCTACTTCAAGCTGCCCGCGGACCGTGCGCTCGTCCACCACCTTGAGGAGCTGCACCGCGCGGTGAACGGGTTCATCACCGCGGCGAGAAAGCGCATGGACGCGGAGCCGGAGCGGCGAGCCAATCCGTCGAACCTCATCGAGGCGATGATCGCCGCGCGCGATACCGAGGGCAGCGGTGTGGACGACGCCGACGTGGCGGGCAACGTGCTCACGATGCTCCTCGCCGGCGAGGACACGACGGCCAATACGCTCGCGTGGATGATCTGGCTGCTGAGCCGGAATCCGCCGGCGCTGGAGCGCGCGCGCAAGGAAGTGCTGGCCGCGCTGGGCGGGCAGCCGCTGCCGATGCAGTACGAGCAGCTGGCCGCGATGCCTTTCGTCGAGGCGTGCGCGAACGAGACGATGCGGCTCAAGCCCGTCGCCCCGCTCCTCATCGTCGAGACCATCCGCGACACGGTCGTCGCGGGGCTCGAAATTCCCGCCGGGCAGATCGTGATGTGCCTGATGCGCCCGCCGGCGGTGGACGAGCGACACTTCCCGGATCCACAGACTTTCGACCCGGCACGCTGGCTTGATAAGAGCGCGGCATCGGCGAAGCGCGTGGCCATGCCCTTCGGCGCCGGCCCGCGCCTTTGCCCCGGACGCTACCTCGCGATGCTCGAGATGAAGATGGCGATCGCGATGCTGCTCGCCGGCTTCGACCTCGAGAGCGTCGGGACCGCAGACGGCGGCGAGCCGCGCGAACTCATGGCGTTCACCATGGCGCCGGTCGGACTGCGGATGAAGCTGCGCTCGCGCGCTTAAGCGCTCTTGCGCTGCCCGTCGGCCTTACGCTCGCCGTTCGCAGCGTTGCCGCTTTGGACCGTTCCGGCCGCGCGCGCGATTTGGCTGGATGCTGCGCGCACCACGTCTTCGGAGGTGCGCGTGGTGACCGATTGCAGATCACGCAGACCCTGCGAGTGGTTCTCCGCCGCCGCCTGCCATAGGCTCGACCAGAACTCCACTGCGCGTCCGAGCTGGGCGCTCGCCATACGCGACTGGAGGGCGAGCATCTCTTCCATGCTTTTCGCCCCCGCGAGCTCGCCTACCGCACGCGCCTGCTCGTCCAGGGCGCCGCGGACAATCTCGAACTGCTTCTCCTGCAGGCGGATACTGTTTTCGAGGGACATCTTGGCGACGTCCGCCGCCGTCTTGACGCCGGTTTGATAGAGATCGACGAACCGATTCTGCTGCTGCATTTGGAACCTCGCTGGCTGTCTGGTTGTAATGTGCTGCGAAGCAGCGGCGCCAATCTAATGCGGCGGCGCGCGTAGGAATATAGTTGCCACCGAGCGTCGTTTTGTCCCTCGCTCGGCTACGGTGGGGAGGACCATGAGAACACTTAAGGAAAAAGCAGCCGTATTGGCGCTCGTCGCCTTTGCATCGTGCGCGTTCGCACAGTCGTGGCCCATGCAGCCGGTGCGCGTCGTGGTGGGATTTCCGCCGGGCGGCACCACTGACGTCGTTGGACGACTGGTCGCCAACGAGCTCTCCGAGCAGCTCGGCAAGCCCTTCGTGGTCGACAACCGCGGCGGCGCGAGCGGGACCATTGCGGCGGGGCAGGTGGCGAAGGGTGCGGCGGATGGGCACACGTTGCTCCTCGTGCCGAGCACGCATGGCACGGCGCGCGCCTTGTATGCGTCGCTGCCGTACGAGGAGTCGGACTTCGCGGTGTGCGGCCTTGTGGCGAGCACGCCGTACGTCTTCGTCGTGCATCCGGACCTGCCGGTGAAAACGTTCGGCGAGCTCGTCGCACTGCTGAAGGCCAATCCGGGGAAGTACAACTATGCGTCGACGAGCCCCGGGACTTCGCAGCACCTGGGCGGCGAGCTGGTGAAGAAGTTGGCCGGCGTGGACATGGTGCACGTCGCGTACAAGGGGACCGGTGCGGTGATGCCCGATCTCCTCTCGGGCCGCGTGCCGATGATGTTCGAGAACCTGGCGGTGATGACGCCGCACATCCGCAAAGGCACGCTGCGCCCGCTCGGCGTGTCTTCGCTGAAGCGCACTCACCTCATGCCCGAGGTGCCGACGGTCGCGGAGACCGGCATGGGCCTGGAAGGCTTCGAGGTGCTCGGCTGGTTCGCGCTCCTAGCGCCGGCGAAGACGCCGCCGCAGATCGTCCGGGGGCTCAACGACGAGCTCAACAAGATGGTCGCCAAGCCCGCGATGGTGGCGAAGTTCGCCGAGCTCGGCGCCGAGCCGCTAGGGGGAACGCCGGAGCGCGCCGCCGCCTACATGAGGGCCGAGCAGGAGAAGTGGGGGCGCGTGATCCGGGAGGTCGGCATCAAGCTGAACTAACCCGCGAGCACGGCGCATGCACAGAAAAAGAGCGCGCACGCGGCGAGCGCACTAAATGCGGTAGCGATTGAGCGGTTCATGAGGTCCTTTTTCGTTTTTCTGGCCACCCCCGCCGCTCCGATGCAAAAATCGTGCAAGACAACAGGCGGACACCATGAACAAGCTGAATGAGCTTTCCGCCGCCGAGGCGGCGCGGCGGATCGAGGCGGGCGATATCACCTCGGAAGCTTTGGTCGCTGCGTGCCTCGAGCGCATCGGCGAGCGCGACGAGGCCGTGCGCGCCTGGGCGTACATCGACCGGGATCTCGCCCTGTCGCAGGCGCGCGCCCTCGACCGCGCGCCGCGCCGCAGCCGGCTGCACGGCGTGCCGGTCGGCATCAAGGACGTGATCGATACCGCGGACCTGCCGACCGAATACAACTCGCCCATCTACCGCGGCCACCGGCCCAAGGCCGATGCGTCGTGCGTGGCGATGCTGCGCGCGGCGGGGGCGGTGATCCTCGGCAAGACAGTCACCACGGAGTTCGCGAACAACCATCCCGCGCAAACGCGCAATCCGCACAACGCGGCGCACACGCCGGGCGGCTCCTCGAGCGGCTCGGCCGCCGCGGTGGCGGACTTCATGGTGCCGCTCGCCCTCGGCACCCAGACCGGCGGCTCGGTCATCCGCCCGGCCGCCTACTGCGGCACGTACGCCAGCAAGCCGAGCTTCGGCTCAATCAACCGCGGCGGGATGAAGTTCGACGCCGAGTCGTTGGACACCATCGGCCCGTTCGGCCGCTCGGTCGAGGACCTCGCGCTCATCCTCGAGGTGCTTACGGGCAGGGCTGCGCCGAACTTTTCCAAGAGCAGCAGGCCGCGCGTCGGCCTTTGCCGCACGCCGCGCTGGACAGTCGCCGATGCCGCGACACAGGGTGCGGTGGAAGCCGCGGCGCGCCGGCTTGCGGATGCGGGCGCCAAAGTCTCGGATTTCGAGCTGCCCGCGGGCAGCGACCAGCTCTTCGACCGGCACAAGGTGATCATGGGCTACGAGACCTCGCGCGCGCTCGCGTGGGAGTACTTCAACCATGGCGAGAAGATCAGCGCCACGCTGAAGCCGCGGCTCGACGAAGGCTGGAAGGTCACGCGCGCGGAGTACGACGAGCTGCGCGAGCACTCGCGCCGCTGCCGGCGGGCCCTGGCGGATTCGATGCGCGAAATCGACTTCCTCCTCACGCCGAGCGCGCCGAGCGAGGCGCCGGCCTCGCTTCAAAGCACCGGCGATGCGGTGTTCAACCGCGCGTGGACGATCCTCGGCGTTCCGTGCCTGACCGTGCCGTATCGAAAAGGACCGAAAGGCTTGCCATTGGCGGTGCAGCTCATCGGCGCCTTCGATTCCGACACGGCGCTCCTTGGCTGGGCGCACTGGGCCGCACAAGCGCTGCAGAAATAAAAAAAGCCGGCACGAGGCCGGCTTTCTCTGATGCGAAGGACTCTTACAGCGGCTTTACGTTCGCCGCGGCGGGGCCCTTCTGGCCCTGCGTCACATCGAAGGAGACCTTCTGGCCTTCCTTGAGCGACTTGTAGCCCGATCCCTGGATCGAGCTGTGGTGGGCGAAGAGATCCTTGCCGCCGTCATCCGGCGTGATGAATCCGAAACCCTTCGAGTCGTTGAACCACTTAACGGTACCTGTAGCCATGTCTATTCATTCCTAACTTTGCGCGAGGCTGTCCGAGCTTCGCTAGCGGGCACGATGTTCAAGGGAGGAATCGACTGGCACTGGACACCGCTTGTGGCGGTTGTAGGGTCGGCGTTCACTGCGCTTTGAGATCCTGCGGACCGCACTGTAACACGTTAATAAGGCTTGGCAACTTGTCCAGCG
>DATLDY010000206.1:0-2571 GCA_035525655.1 Burkholderiales bacterium | reverse complement strand
GAGTCGAAAATGGGGACGTACCCTATTTTTTGAAAAATAGGGTACGTCCCCATTTTTTCTAGGCGGCTTTCTTTTCCTCGCGCAGCGCGCGGCGCAGGATCTTGCCGACGTTGGTCTTCGGCAGCTCGGAGCGGAACTCGACCGACTTGGGACGCTTGTAACCGGTGAGCTCGCGCTTGCAGTGCTCGAGGACGTCCTGCTCGGTGAGCTGCGGGTCCTTCTTGACGACATAGACCTTGGGCACCTCGCCGGAATGCGCGTCCGGCACGCCGACCACCGCGCACTCGAGCACGCCCGGAAGCATCGCGACGACCTGCTCAATCTCGTTCGGGAACACCTTGAAGCCCGAGACGACGATCATGTCCTTCTTTCGGTCGACGATGCGGATGAATCCCTTGGCGTCCATTACGCCGATATCGCCGGTGTGCAGGTATCCATCCGGGCCGAGTACTTTCGCCGTCTCCTCCGGCTGTTGCCAGTAGCCTGCCATGACCTGCGGCCCCTTGATGCAGATCTCGCCGGCCTCGCCGAGCGCCACCGCGCGGTCGCCGTCGTCACGAAGCTCGATGTCCGTCGAGGGCATGGGCACGCCGATCGAGCCGCTGTATTCCGCGAGATCCAGCGGATTGGCGGTTGCCGCCGGCGCGGTCTCGGTGAGCCCATAGCCTTCGATGAGCGTCGTGCCGGTCACTTGCTTCCAGCGCTCGGCGACCGCCTTTTGCACTGCCATGCCGCCACCGACGGCCAGCTTGAGGTTCGAGAAATCCAGCTTGGCGAAATCCGGGTGATTGAGCAGCGCATTGAAGAGAGTATTGACGCCGCTGATCATCGTGTACTTGTGCTTCGCGAGCTCCTTGACAAAGCCCGGAATGTCGCGCGGATTGGTGATCAGGATGTTCTCGCCGCCGACGACCATCATGTTCAGGCAGTTTACGGTGAGCGAGAAGATGTGATAAAGCGGCAGCGCGGTAACGATCACCGGCCGCTCCGCGCCAATGGCCGGCGCCAGCCAGGACCGGTATTGCAACAGCGCCGCAATGACGTTGCGGTGCAGGAGCATCGCGCCCTTCGATACGCCCGTGGTGCCGCCCGTGTACTGCAGGAAGGCGATATCGTCGTGACCGAGGGCCGGCGTGACCAGCTTGGCGCCGGCGCCCTCGGCGAGAACCTGCTTGAACGACAAGGCACCCGGCAGGTCGTACGCCGGCACCATCTTCTTCACCTTGCGCACCACGAGGTTCACCAGCAGCCCCTTCAGGCCGAGCATCTCGCCCAGCGAGGTGACGATGATGTGTTTGAGCGGCGTCTTCGCGCGCACCTGTTCCAGGACCGACGCGAAGTTCTCCAGGATGACGATGACTTCGGCGCCCGCGTCCTTGATCTGGTGCTCGAGCTCCCGCGCCGTATACAGCGGATTGACGTTCACTACGACGCAGCCCGCGCGCAGCGTTCCGAACATCGCGATCGGATACTGCAGGCAATTCGGCATCATGATCGCCACGCGCGCGCCCTTCGGCAGCCCTTTCGACTGGAGCCAGGCGCCGAAATTGCGCGCCATGGTGTCGAGATCCGCGAAGCTGATCGACTTGCCCATGCAGGTGAACGCCGGCCGATCGCCGTATGCGCGGATGCTTTTCTCGAACAGTTCGACGAGCGAGCCGTACTGGTGGGTGTCGATCTCGGTCGGCACGCCAGGCGGATAGCTCTTCAGCCAGATGCGCTCCATGTCTCCTCCTAGCGTGGCGCGTTGATGTTTGAACCGATTCTAGCGACGAATGGCGCGGCGAGACATCCGGCACCGATAGCCGCATACGCGACGACCCAGGCGACGGGGGAGCGCGAACCGCCGGCGAGATCGAGAGCCGCGCCGAACACGACAGGCCCCAGGAGCCCCCCGGCGAAGCCCACTAGCGAATAAAGCCCCATGGCCGCGCCTCGCAAATCGCCCGGCGCGGCGCCGACGAGGCCGGCCGTCAGGGTGCCCGACTCGGCCATCACCAGCATGGAGTACGCGATAAGGACCGCGAGGACCAGGATCCAGTGCCACGGCGCCGACCAGCCGAGCACCATTCCGCTCGCGCCAGACGCCGCCATTACGAGGAGGATCCAGCGACGTCGGCCGATGCGCAACGCCACCTCGTTGCCGAGAATCGACGCAGGGACGGCAAGAAGATTGACCACTGCCGCGATCGCCGCGGCCGGCCATGGAAACGTGCTGCCGGTATGAAGGCTCGCGGAGAATGCGAGGAACGCCACCATCCAGGCGCGCGAGCCAAAAAGCTCCAGACAATGCGCCATGTAACCGAACGTGTAGCCGGCGCTCGCCCGGTCGGCGAGGACGCGCCGCCAAGCAGCCCACGGAAAAAGCGTCTGCAGCGAAAGACGGGTGCTGCCGCCGTGAGTCTCGACGGGCCGCAGCGCAAGCACCAGTGCCGCCGCGAGGAGCGGACCCGCCGCGCTGACGACGAAGGCGCTGCGCCAGCCGTAGGCGGCCGCAAGGAAGCCGGCCATCGCGAGCGACAGCGCGGTGCCGATGCCGAAGAAGGACGTATAGAAAGCGATATATCGGCT
>DATLDY010000200.1:0-8002 GCA_035525655.1 Burkholderiales bacterium | reverse complement strand
GTCGCTGTGCGCGGCGATTGCGCGCACGCAAAGCGATCTGAGCAGCGGCACGAGCACCTCATATTGCGCGGGCTCGAACGCAGTGGTGTCGGTTCCTTCGAGCTCGATGCCGATCGAGAAATCGTTGCACGCGCTGCGGCCGCGCCACGATGACGCGCCCGCGTGCCAGGCGCGCCGAGCAATCGGCACGAACTGCACCAGCGCACCGTCGCGCCGGATGAGGTAGTGCGACGACACACGGAGCTGGGCGATCTCGCGGAAGTAAGGATGCGCCCCCGGATCGAGCCGGTTGCAAAAGAGGCGCTCAATAGCGTCGCCGCCATATTCTCCGGGCGGCAGGCTGATCGAATGGATGACGGCCAGGAAGAGTTTCGCGCCCGGCGGGCGCTCGTCGTGGTTCGGCGATTCAACGACTTTCATCGGTGATGCCCAGGCGCTGCATGCGGTAGCGCAGCTGCCGGAACGTGATACCGAGGAGCTTGGCGGCGGCGGTGCGGTTGAAGCCGGTCTTGCCGAGGGCGTCCACGATTGCCTTGCGCTCGATGTTGTCGAGGTAGTCCGGCAATGCGCCCTCCGCGCCTTCGCCGCTCCCTTCGGCGGTGCCCGCCGGAGCATGCAGGCGCAGGTCTTCGGCCGTGATTTCCTGGCTCCCCGAGAGAGCGAGCGCTCGCTCGAGGATGTTCTCGAGCTCGCGGATGTTGCCGGGAAAGTCGTGCCGCTGGAGCTCCTCCATGGCCTCGGGCGTGAGGCGTGCAGGCGCCCTGCCGGATTGCGCCGCGAGGCGCTCGAGCACGGCGGCCGCGATGCGCACGATGTCGTCGCGGCACTCCCTGAGCGGCGGCATCGCAAGCTCGATGACGTTGATGCGGTAGAAGAGATCCTGGCGGAAGCGCCCGGCCGCGACGAGCTGGGCGAGCTTCTGGTGCGTGGCGCAGATGATGCGCACGTCGAGGGGATCCTCCTGCGTGGCGCCGACCTTGCGGACGCGCTTCTCCTGGATTGCGCGCAGCAGCTTCACCTGCATCGGCAGCGGCAGGTCCGCCACCTCGTCGAGGAACAGCGTGCCGCCGCTCGCGGCCTGGAAAAAACCCTCGCGGTCCTCGGCGGCGCCGGTAAACGCGCCCTTCTTGTAGCCGAAGAACTCGCTCTCCATCAGGTTCTCCGGGATGGCGCCGCAGTTCACCGGCACGAACGGCTTCTCGCGCCGTGCGCCGTTCTCGTGGATGAGGCGCGCGGCGAGCTCCTTGCCGGTGCCCGACTCCCCCGAGATGTACACCGGCGCCTGCGTGCGGGCGAGCTTCGCGATCATTGCGCGCACCTGCACGAGGGGTGCACTCTCGCCGAGCAGGCGTTTGTCGGGCGGGGCCGCTTCGCCGGTCTCCGGCAGTGAAAGGGCAGCCCGCACGAGGGCGCGGAGCTGGTCCAGGCCCACCGGCTTGGAGACGTAGTCGAAGGCGCCGGCCTTGAGCGCAGCGACCGCGTTTTCCGCGCTGCCGTACGCGGTGATCACGGCCACCGGGACGTCGGCCGCCTGCGCGGCGATGTGGCGCACGAGATCCAGCCCCTCGCCGTCGGCGAGGCGCATGTCGGTAAGGCAGAGGTCGAAGCGCTCGCTCTTCAGGCGCTCCTTCGCTTCGCCAACCGTGCCGACCGACTGCACGTCGAGCCCCATGCGAACCAGCGTGAGCTCGAGAAGCTCGCGGATATCCGGCTCGTCGTCGACGACGAGCACCTGGGCCGAGGGGCGCTCCCCCGCGCGGTCACCGCGCCTCATGCCGCGCGCGCCTCCCGGCAGAGGATGCGGAAATGCGCGCCGCGGCTGTCGTTCACGTACTCGAGGGTCGCACGGTTCGCGTCGCAAAGCTCGCGCGCGAGGTACAGGCCGAGGCCGGTGCCTTTCGCCTCGGTGGTGAAGAAGGGCTCGAAAAGCTGCGCCTGGCGCGCCTGCGGAACACCCGGCCCGTTGTCGATCACGGACAGCTCGATGCGCCCGGCATAGCCGCGAAGCGCGATGCGCACGGCGCCGGTCTCGGGGCCGGCGTAGCGCGCGGCGTTGCGCAGGAGGTTCCACATCACCTGGCGCAGGTGCTCGCGGTCGAACTCGATCCAGGCGTCGGAGGTGACGTCGACCGCGAAGCGCTCGGGGGCCGCGGACTCGTTGGCGACGAACTCGTCGAGGAATTCGCGCAGCCACGGGTGCAGGCGGATCGGGTCGGCCGCCATGCGGTCGCGCCGGTTGAGCTGCAAGACGTCCGAGACGAGCCGCTCGAGCCGGCGCGTGTTGTCATGGATGATCCGCGTCAGGCGCTCGCGGTCCTCGCCGCGCTTTTCCTCCTGCATGAGCTCCGCGGCGTGGCTGATCGCCGCGAGCGGATTGCGGATCTCGTGCGCGATGTTGGCGGTGAGCCGCCCGAGCGCGGCGAGCTTGAACTGCTGCGCCTGCTCGCGCGCGCGGCTCGTGTCCTCGACGAAGATGACCGAGTACTCCTCCTCGGTGCCGGTGTCGAACAGCCGCAGTCCGAGGTCGCGCCCGCGCACCGACAGGTCGGCCGCGGTGCCCGATTCGCCGCCGCTCGAGCGCCATTTGCGCCAGGCATCGGCGAACTCGGGCAGCAGGTCCTCCAGCCGCGCGCCCACCAGGCGCTCGGCGCGAAGGAGGAGCTGCGCCTGCGGGTTGTGCTGCACGATGCGCCCCTCTGCGTCGACCACCAGCACGCCGTCGTGCATGTCGTGCAGCACGAGCTGGTTGACGCGCTGCTGGGTGGCGAGCTCGCGGCCGCGCACCTTCGCGAGCCGCTCGTTGGCCGCGACCCGCTGCGCGAGCCAGCCGGTGATGCCGCTCGCCGCGAAGCACCCCATGGCGAGAAGCCCCGGCTGCGCGAAGCTCACCGCCGGCGCGTCGTGGCCGAGCACCCAGTACGCCTGCTCGAGAAGGAGCCCGATGGTGGCGAGCGCCGCATACAGGAAGGAAAGGCGCCGCGGCGCAAGGATCGCCGCCGCGATGAGCGAGATGACCAGCATCACGCCCAGGCCGCTCCTCATCCCGCCGCTCGAGTACATGAGGAGCGTGATGACGAAGACATCCAGGATGGCATGGACCGAGAGCTGCAGGTTGAAGTGCTCGCGCATCCTGCGCAGCGGCACCTGGAGGACGAGCGCCGCAAAGAGGTACACGGCGCAGGTGAAGCGGAAAAGCCCCAGCTCGTGCGAGCCGAGATTGAGCGCGTCCTTGTAGAGCACCGAGAGCGCGAGGAACAGCGTCGCGACCGCAATGCGGTAGAGGTTGAAGTAGCCGAGCGAGATCCAGAACGACTGCGGCGTGCGTTCGGGCGGCGCGAGGAACAGCTCCGGGTAGCGCGGCGACTGCATCAGCGCTTGCCGGGCCCCAGCCTTGCGTGCTCTTCGCTGCAGTAGATCGCGCCACCCGCCTGCCGGGCCTCCGCGCGCGGCAGAAGCAGGCTGCAGTGCGCGCAGCGCACCAGTTCTTCGCTTGCCGCCGGCTTCGGCGCATCGTCGCTGCGCGCGGCGCGGCGCAACGCGCGGCGCACGAGCCAGACGCCGACGACCACCAGCAGGATCAGGACCAGGAGCTTCCCCATGGTTGATTATCATAGCCAAGATGAAAATCCTGGTCGCGGCGCCGGGCAACCTGCACACCGTGCCCATGAACCGCTTCGTTCCCGAGGCTCTCGCGTCGCTCGGCCACGAAGCACCCGTCGTCGACTACTCGCCGACGCTCCTCGAGAAGCTGCGCCGCAAACTCGCGCGCCGCGACGCGGCCGACGTGGTCGCGGGGCGCCTCCTCGGCGCGATCGAGGAGCACAAGCCCGAGATCTTCCTCACGCTCTACGGCGTGAATGTCGGCCCGCGCGTGCTGGCCGAGCTTCGCCGCCGGCGCATCACCACCGCAAACTGGTGGCTGAACGACCCTTTCCAGTGGGCGCGCGCGGCGAAGATCCTGCGCGACTACGACTTTGCGTTCACCAACGCCAAATACTCCGTCGACGCCTACGCCGCCGCCGGCATGAAGCACGTGTCTTTCCTGCCGACCGCGTGCGATCCCTCCGTGCACCGGCCGCTCGAAGGCCGGCC
Source organism: Burkholderiales bacterium (assembly GCA_035525655.1). Lineage (GTDB taxonomy): Bacteria > Pseudomonadota > Gammaproteobacteria > Burkholderiales > SG8-39 > SCGC-AG-212-J23. The sequence goes on along the minus strand of DATLDY010000200.1, from coordinate 3,910 downwards.
ATTCGAGTGCGACCTCTCATTCGCCGGTGACTGGTCGCCCGCGCGCGAGCAGATGGTGGAGCGCCTGCAAGCCGCCGGCATCGACCTGCGCGTCTACGGCCCCTGGCGGCGCAAGCTGCGCGCCGGATCGCCACTGCGCGCGAGGCTGCACCACGGTTTCTTCACGCCGGCGCGCATGGCGGAGATCTTCGCCGCCTCGCGCGCGACGCTGAATGTGCACACCTGGCGCGACCGGTTCGACTACGGCTTGAATCCGCGCGTGTTCGAGGCCGGCGCCTGCGGCGCCCCGCAGCTCGTCGACCACAAGCGCGAGCTCGACGAGATCTTCGGCGCGGGCGAGCGCGCCGGCATGCTGGTCTATCGCACCGACGATGAACTGATGCAGGCTGCGCGTTCGCTTCGCTCGCGCGCCGGCGAGCTCAGGGCCGCGGCGCTAGCGGCTGCGCCGGCGTTCCAACGGGATCATTCGTATGCGGCGCGAGCGCGCCAGATGCTGAGGGTCATCGATGGTCGGGGTGAGAGGATTTGAACCTCCGACACCTGCGTCCCGAACGCAGTACTCTACCAGGCTGAGCTACACCCCGAATTTAGGAATGGCGGACGACCGAAAAGGACGCCAATTCTAACAAAGATCGCTTGAATTCCGACTCCGGTAGCGGCGCGAGCGCGGCTCGCGCGGCATCCGCTTCGCGCTGCGCGGCGCCGCGCGCGTAATCGAGCGAGCCGCTGGCGCGGATCGCCTTCAGCACGTCGCCGAACTCCTCGCGCCCGCCGCCGAGGATGGCGCGTCGCACGAGCGCCTTGTCGCTGGCCGAGCCGGACCGCAGGACATGGATGAGGGGCAGCGTCGGCTTGCCCTCGGCAAGGTCGTCGCCCAGGCTCTTGCCGATCTCCCCTTCCGCGCCCGAATAGTCGAGGACATCGTCGATCAGCTGGAACGCGGTGCCCACATGCGCGCCGTAGCGGGCCAGCCCCTCTTCGATCGGCGGAGCACTGGCCGCCAGTACCGCGCCGAGGCGCGCAGCGGCCTCGAACAGCTTCGCCGTTTTGCGCCGGATCACCTCCAGGTAGCGGGCCTCGTCCACTTCGGGGTCGTGGCTTCCCATGAGCTGCATCACCTCCCCGGCCGCAATAGTGTTGGTGGCGTCGGCGAGCACGCGCATCACGCGCATGTCGTCGACCTCGACCATCATCTGGAAGGCGCGCGAATACAGGAAGTCGCCGACCAGGACGGCCGCCGCGTTGCCGAAAGCCGCGTTCGCAGTCTCGTGGCCGCGGCGCAGCCTCGACTCGTCCACCACGTCATCGTGCAGCAGCGTGGCGGTATGGATGAACTCCACCACGGCGGCGAGGGTGAGCCGCGCCTCCCCCCGGTAGCCAAGGGCGCCGCACGCGAGGAGGACGAGCGCCGGCCGCAGCCGCTTGCCGCCGGCGGCGACGAGGTACTGCGCCACCTCGCGCACGAGCGCCACATCGGACTCGAGCCGGCGGGAAATGAGCTCGTCCACCCGCTGCATATCGTCCGCGACGGGCGCCAGCATGGACAGGAAAGTCATGATTCCCTTATAATTCTCGGTCTTTTGCAGCGCAAGGCAAGGCTTCTACCATGTACGCAGTGATCAAATCCGGCGGCAAGCAATATCGCGTCGAGTCCGGCGCCACGCTCCGCCTCGAGCTCCTCTCGGCCGACGTCGGCGCGGCAGTGTCCTTCGAGGAAGTGCTTCTCGTGGGCACCGGCGACGGCGTCAAGGTCGGCGCGCCGCTGGTTTCCGGCGCGCTGGTCAAGGCCACCGTGGTCAGCCACGGCCGCGGCGACAAAGTGAAGATCTTCAAGATGCGCCGGCGCAAGCACTACCAGAAAACGCAGGGACATCGGCAGTCGTACACCGAGGTCCGCATCGACGACATCGTCCAGGGTTAACGATATGGCACACAAGAAGGCAGGCGGCAGTTCACGCAACGGGCGCGATTCGAAGTCGAAGCGCCTTGGCATCAAGGTTTATGGCGGCGAGCGCGTCAACGCCGGGCAGATCCTGGTCCGCCAGCGCGGCACCGTCGTGCACCCGGGCGACAACGTGGGCATCGGGCGCGACCATACGCTCTTCGCGCGCATCTCCGGCCAGGTGCAATACCGCGTGCGCGGCGCGGAGAGCAATAGCACGGTGAGCATCATTGCCGAGGGCGCCCCGGCGTAGCCGGTCCCCACTCAACCGAAAGCCCTATCGCAGCCGATAGGGCTTTTTTATTTCTGTGACATGAAATTCATCGACGAAGCGAAGATCGAGGTGCATGCCGGCAAGGGCGGCGACGGCGCGGCGCACTTTCGCCGCGAGAAGTACGTCCCGCGCGGCGGCCCCGACGGCGGCGACGGCGGCCACGGCGGCAGCATCTGGGCGCTCGCCGATCGCAACGTCAACACGCTGATCGACTATCGCTTCGCCCGCATCCACCGCGCCGAGGCCGGCGCGCGCGGTGCCGGCTCCAACTGCAGCGGAAAAGGCGGTCCCGACGTCGAGCTGCGCGTGCCGGTCGGCACCGTGATCCGCGACGAGGAGACGGGTGACCTCGTCGCCGATCTCGCCAAGGACCACGAGCGCGCGCTGCTCGCGCGCGGCGGGAAGGGGGGCCTCGGCAACGTGCACTTCAAGTCGAGCATCAACCGCTCGCCCCGCCAGTTCACGCGCGGCGACCCGGGCGAAAGCCGGCGCCTGGCGCTCGAGCTGCGCGTGCTCGCCGACGTCGGCCTGCTCGGACTGCCCAATGCCGGCAAGTCGAGCCTGATCCGCGCCGTGTCGAGCGCGAGGCCCAAGGTCGCGGACTACCCCTTCACGACCCTGAGTCCCTCGCTCGGTGTGGTGCGCGTAGGCCACGGGAGCTTCGTCGTCGCCGACATCCCGGGCCTGATCGAAGGCGCATCCGAAGGCGCCGGCCTGGGTCACCAGTTCCTGCGCCACCTCGCGCGCACCAGCATCCTCCTCCACGTCGTCGACATCATGGAAGACGACGCGGTGAACGGCGTGCGCGCCATTGCCGCCGAGCTGAAGAAGTACGACCCGACGCTGCATCGCAAGCCGCGCTGGCTGGTCTTCAATAAGATCGATGCCGTGAACGACCCCGACGCCCGCGTCGCCCGCATCCTGCGGGCCCTGCGCTGGAAGCGGCCGTGGTATGCGATCTCGGCGCTCACCGGGGCGGGCTGCGACGCGCTCTGCAAGGCGATGGCGAAGGAGCTGGGAAGGTGAGCTCGCTCGAAAGCGCGAAGACGCTGGTCGTGAAGGTCGGCTCGTCGCTCGTCACCACGCAGGGACGCGGGCTCGATACCGAGGCGATCGCGCGCTGGGCGGAGCAGATCGCGCGCCTCGTCGGCATGGGCCGCAGAGTGATCCTCGTGTCGAGCGGCGCCATCGCCGAGGGCATGCAGCGCCTAGGCTGGACGCGCCGGCCCCAGACCATGCACGAGCTGCAGGCCGCGGCGGCCGTCGGCCAGATGGGCCTCGTGCAGTGTTACGAGTCCTGCTTCCGCGGCCACGGGCTGCATACCGCGCAGGTGCTCCTCACGCACGCCGACCTCGCCGACCGGCAGCGCTACCTGAACGCGCGCGCGACGCTGCGCACGCTCCTCGAGCTTGGCGTGATCCCGGTGATCAACGAGAACGACACCGTGGTTACCGACGAGATCAAGTTCGGCGACAACGACACGCTAGGCGCGCTCGTCACCAACCTCGTCGAGGCCGACGCGCTCGTCATCCTCACCGACCAGGCCGGGCTATACGACGCCGACCCCCGCAAGCATCCGGGCGCGAGGCTGATCGAGGAAGCCGATGCGATGGATGCGAAGCTCGAAGCCGTGGCCGGCGGCACCGGCAGCGCGCTCGCCAAAGGCGGCATGCTCACCAAGGTGCAGGCCGCG
>DATLDY010000196.1:0-22627 GCA_035525655.1 Burkholderiales bacterium | reverse complement strand
AGCCGCAGCGCCGAGGCCATCGACGCGTTTCGCCGGGCGATCGAGCTGCAGCCGGGCATGGCCGACGCGCATGCCGGCCTCGGGCACGCGCTGCGCGACCTGGATCGCAAGACCGAGGCACTCGCGGTCTTCCGGCACGCGCTCGAGCTCGATCCCGACAACGTCATGGCACGCTGGTCGATGACGATGGCGCAGCTTCCGGTCGTATACGGCTATGGCGAGGACCCCGGCGTCTTCCGCCGGCAATTCGCCGCCGACCTTGTCGAGCTCGAAAGGTGGTTCACCCCTCGGCGCATGGCGAAAGGCGCTGTCGGCGTCGGCACCGACCAGCCGTTCGAACTCGCCTACCAGGAAGAGAATAACCGCGAGTTGCTGGCGCGCTATGGGGCGCTGTGCAGCCGGCTGATGGCGCATTGGCGAGAGGAAGAGAAGGTGCCGGCGCCCGCTATACGCAGCGGCCTGCGCCAGCCGCTGCGCGTCGGCGTGGTTTCCGCGCATCTTCGGTCGCACTCGGTGTGGAGCGCGATTACCAAAGGCTGGTTCGAGTCGCTCGACCCTGAGCGCTTCGCTTTCCATGCGTTCCACATTGCGAGCGAGGCCGACGCACAGACCGCGTGGGCTCGCGCCCGATCCGCGCATTTCGATCGCGGGCCGAAGGAGCTCAGGCATTGGGTGAACGCAATCCAGGCGCAACAGCCCGACGTTCTCATCTACCCCGAGGTCGGCATGGACCCGATGACCGTGCGTCTGGCCAGCCAACGACTCGCGCCGGTGCAGGTCGCAACGTGGGGCCATCCGGAGACGACCGGCCTGCCTACCATCGACTATTACCTGTCCGGCGAAGGCCTAGAGCCGCAAGACGCCCGCGCGAACTATACGGAGGAGCTCGTTCTGCTGCCGCGGCTCGGCTGCCATTTCGGGCCCGTCGACCTCGCCCCCTCGTATCCCGATCCGACGCAGGCCGGAATCGACCCGGCAGTGCCGCTATTCGTCTGTCCCGGCGTGCCCTTCAAGTACGCGCCGCAGTTCGACTGGGTTTTTCCGGAAATCGCGCGGCGCCTGGGGAAATGCCGGTTCATCTTTTTCAGCCACGCGACGCACACGCTTTCCGAGCGCCTCGCGCGCAGGCTGCAGGCGGTCTTCGAAGCGCATAAGCTCGACTACAACCGCCACGTCGCTTTCATCCCGTGGCAAAAGCCCGCCGGGTTTCTCGGCTGGCTGCGCCGCGCCGACGTGTATCTAGACACGATCGGCTTCTCCGGCTTCAACACCGCCCTCTACGCGGTCGAGTCGAGCCTTCCGATTGTGGCGCGCGAGGGGCGCTTCCTGCGCGGGCGGCTAGGGAGCGGCATCCTCAAGCGGCTCGGCCTCGCGGAGCTCGTCGCGCCCACCGAGCAAGGCTATGTCGACCTGGCCGTCAAGCTTGCCCGGGACTCCGAGTATCGGCAGTCGGTCGCCCGCCGGATGGACAGTGCTCGCGACCGGCTCTATCACGATACGGGTGCGATGCGCGCGATGGAGGACTTCTTGAGCCGTGTCGCAGCCGATGTGGGCTGACACGCTGGGCAAGCTGTTTCGCAGGCAACCCGACCGCGGCGTCGCCGACGCGTTGATCGCCGAAGGCCGCCTTGCCGAGGACCAAGGCAGGTTGCGCGAAGCCTGCGATATCTACCGGCGCGCCATCGCCAGCGCGCCGCGGTATGCCAAAGCGCATGTGAACCTGGGCATCGTTCTCGAAGCGCTCGGCGACCTCGATGGTGCCATCGCCAGCCACGAAACCGCTCTCGCCGCCGAACGCGACGATCCCTACGCCAATTACAACCTCGCCAAGCTGCGCTATGCGCGCGGCGCGCTCCGGGAAGCGGAGGAGCGCCTGTCGCGCGCTCTGCTCGCGCGGCCGCAGTTTCCAGAGGCCCTGGTCCTCCAGGGCTGCGTGCTGACGGCGCAAGGCCGGGCGGAAGCCGCGCTCGCGTCCTTTGAAACGGCCCTGCAGCAGCGAGCGCCGGACTTTGCCGCTCTCTATCACTACGCGCTGGCGCTTCGCAGCTCGGGTCGCCTGCCGCAGGCGCAGGCTGCCCTGACCCAGGCGCTGGAACTCGATCCCCAGAACGTCGACGCGCGCGGCGCCCTCGCAGACGTGCTCTCGGCTCAGGGCGATAGCGCCGGGGCGGCGAGCGCGCTCGAGGCGGTATTGGTCGCGCGGCCGGACTGGGCCGACGCGCTCTACAACTACGGCTGCATGCTGAGGAAGCTGCAGCGGCCGGCAGACGCCGAGGCCGCATTGCGGCGGGCGATCCATGTCGAGCCCACGCACGCGCGCGCGTATCAGATGCTTGGCGGCGTGCTGCTCGCGCAGAGCCGAATCGCCGAGGCGCGCGAGCTTTATGCGACCGCGCGCAGGGCATGCCCGGATGATTTCGGCCTCGCCTCGGCGGAGCTCTTTTCCCTGCTGTGCGACGAGCGCGTGTCGGACGAGGAAATGTTCGCCCGGCATGTCGAGTTCGGCAGGCGCATCGAGAGCCGCTATCCGGCGCGCACCGCGCCTTACGCGAACACGCGCGACCCATCCCGCCGCCTTCGCATCGGCTACGTGTCGGCCGACTTCTGCTATCACGTCATTACCCTGCAGATGCTGGCCGTGCTCGAGCACCACGATCGCTCGGCATACCAGGCGTATTGCTACTCGACGACCGAGGCGCCCGATGCCTATACCCGGGCGCTCGAGGAGCGCAGCGACGTCTGGCGCGCCTGGCCGTCCCTCTCTGAGGGCGAGATGGCGCAGGCCATCGCGGCGGACGGCATCGACATCCTGATCGACCTTGCCGGACACTCAGGCGTGTCCCAGCTGCCGGTCATGGCGCAGCGTCCTGCGCCAGTGCAGGCGACGTGGATCGGCTACGTCAATACCACGGGCCTGACGCGGATCGATTACCGCATCTCGGACGCGATCGCCGATCGTCCCTCCACGACCGAGCGCTTCCACACCGAAGCCCTCGCGCGCCTGCCGCATAGCCAGTGGTGCTGGCGCCCGTTCGCCACGCTGGCGCACGCCCCCGCACCGCCGTGCCTGCGCAACGGATACGTCACCTTCGCGTCCTTCCACGGCGCCATGAAGCTCTCGGGGGCCGTACGCCGCCTGTGGGCGCGGATACTCAACGAGGTGCCCGACTCGCGGCTGGTGCTGCTCGGCGTCCCGAAGGGGCGCGCGCAGGATGCCCTGGTCCGCGACTTGGGCGCCGGCGCCGAGCGCATTACGCTCGTGCCTTATGTGTCCGTGCAGGATTACATGCGCTGGTTCGACTCGGTCGACATCGTGCTCGACACGACTCCCTACAGCGGCGCGAATACGACGTGCGATGCGCTGTTCATGGGGGTTCCCGTCGTCACGGCGCCCGGTACGCGGCCGGCCTCGCGCAGCGCGGCTAGCATACTGAGCGCAGTCGGGCTTACGGAATGGATCGCGGCCGACGGCGAGGGCTACGTGCGCCGCGCCCTGGCCGCGGCAACGGACAAGGAAGTCCTGGCGTCACTGCGAGGATCACTGCGCGCCCGGCTGCAGTCGTCGCCGGTCATGGACGAGGCCACGTTCACGCGCGGACTGGAAGCGGCTTACCGGCGCATGTGGCAGCGCTGGTGCGCCGGACTACCTCCTCAAGGCTGGTAGCCCGGGATCTTCGACTCGTCGACCTCGTCGATCTGCTCCTTGTCGAGGAACATGTCGGCGTATTTGCGGTACACGCGCCGCCGCACGAAGACGTCGAAGAGATCGGGGTCGACGTGGTTGCTTTCCTTCATGCGCCCGAGGATCTCGAGCGATTCGGAAAGCGTCTTGCCCTTCTTGTAGGGGCGGTCCTTGGCGGTGAGCGCCTCGAAGATGTCGGCGATGCCCATGCACCGCGCCTGCACCGACATGTCGTCGCGCTTGAGCCCCTTCGGATAGCCCTTGCCGTCCATGCGCTCGTGGTGCCCGCCCGCGTACTCCGGCACCTTGGTCAGGTGCTTCGGCCAGGGCAGCGACTCGAGCATGCGGATCGTCGCGACGATGTGGTGGTTGATGACCTTTCTCTCGTCATCGGTCAGCGTTCCCGCCCGGATCGTCAGGTTCTTGACCTCGTCCGCGGTGAGGAAGTCGGCCTCGTGGCCGGACACATCGCGCCAGCGGTAGGCGGCGATTCGCTTGACCGCCGCGATGTCCTCGTCTTTCATGCGCTCGCTGCCGATGTTGCAGGCATGGAGAAACCGGCGATCGTCGTCGAACTGGCGCAGGCGGTCGCGCAGCCGCTTGTCTTCCTCGGCCGCCTCCATCTGTCCGAGGGTCGCGCGCTTCCTGAGGCTTTCGAGCTCCGCATCGCGCTTGAGCACCTCGAAGCGCGTATCGATCAGGTGGACGCGGTCGTAGATGGTCTCGAGCTTGGTGGCCTTGTCGACGACGTGGACCGGCGTCGTAACCTTGCCACAGTCGTGCAGCAGGCCCGCGATCTTGAGCTCGTAGCGGTCCTTGTCCGTCATGTGGAATTGGGAAAGCGGTCCCTCGCGCGTCTCGTTCACCGCCTCGGCGAGGAGCATCGTGAGCACCGGGACGCGCTGGCAGTGGCCGCCCGTATACGGCGATTTCTCGTCGATCGCGGAATTGATCAGGTTGATGAAGGACTCGAACAGCTCCTCCAGCTGGCTGATCAGCATGCGGTTGGTGAGCGCGACGGCGGCCTGCGAGGCGAGCGACTCGGCTAGGCGCTGGTCGGAGGCCGAGAACGCGAGGATCTCACCGGTTCGCGGATCCTGGGCGTTGAGGAGCTGCAGCACGCCTATCGGCTCGCCCTCGTGGTTCCGCATCGGCACCGTAAGGAAGGACTTCGAGCGATAGCCGGTCTTCGCGTCGAAGGCACGGGTGCCGGAGAAATCGAAGCCCTCCGCCGTGTAGGCGTCGGCGATGTTCACCGTCTTGCCGGTGATCGCGGCATAGGCCGCGACCATGCTGTTATTCGGCTTGCCGTCCTTGTAAAGCTGGATCGGGTAGAACGGGACCGGATTGCCCGTCGTGCCCCCGAGGTAGTACTTGAGGGAGCTGGTGCGCACGATCTCGAAGCGCAGCGTCTTGTCCTCGGTGACGCGGTAGAGCGTGCCGCCGTCGGCTCGGGTGATGGTCTTCGCCGCCGTGAGGATGGCTTCCAGCAGCCGGTTGATGTCGCGCTCGGCGGACAGCGAAGCGCCGATCGCATTCAGCTGGTCCAGGCGCTGCGCAAGATCGTCGGCCGCTGTCGGCGCCACCCCGCCGGGAAAGCGGAAGGCCTGCGTGCCGTCGAGAGTGGCGCTCACATTACTTCACGCAGACTGCGCGCACTTCCTTCATGTGGGTAACACCCATCAGGCATTTCTCCATGCCGTCCTGCTTGAGCGTGCGCATGCCCTCTTCGAGGCAGATGGCGAGCATCTCGGCGACGCGCGCGTGCTCCTGAATCGCTTTTTTAAGCCGGTCGCTGGCGATCAAGAGCTCGTGCAGGCCGCAACGTCCCTTGAAACCCGAGCCGCCGCACTTGTCGCAACCGACGGTCTTGTAGAACGTGAGCTGGCCCTTATCGTTGCCATAGGCCTTGATCCAGTCACGGTACACCGCTTCCATGGCGCCCTTGGGGTCCGCCTTGAAGCGCGAGGTCGCCATCAGCTCGTCGCAGTACTCGCGCAGGAACGAGGTGAGCTCCGCCCCCTCGGGGGTATAGGGCTGCTTGCATGAGCACATGCGCTTCGCCAGGCGCTGAGCGAGGATGCCGAGCAGCGCGTCGGAGAAGTTGAACGGATCCATGCCCATGTCGAGCAGTCGCGTGATCGATTCCGGCGCCGAATTGGTGTGCAGCGTGGCGAACACCAAGTGTCCAGTGAGCGAAGCCTCGATGCCGGTGCCGGTGGTCTCCTTGTCGCGCATCTCACCGACCATGATGATGTCGGGGTCGGCGCGCAGGAAGGCTTTCATGACGGCGGCGAAATCGAGGCCGGCCTTCTTGTTCACCTGTACCTGCCGCAGGCCTTTCTGCGTGATCTCGACCGGATCCTCCGCGGTCCAGATCTTGGTGTCCGGGGTGTTCAGATATTTGAGCACTGAATGCAAGGTGGTCGTCTTGCCAGAGCCCGTCGGACCACACACGAAGAACAGGCCATAGGGCTTCGACACGGTGCTCTGCAGCACCTCGAGGTTGCGGGCGGTGAAGCCCATCTTCTCCAGCGGAATCGGCTCGCCGGCGGCGAGAATCCGCATCACGATGTCCTCGACGCCACCGGCGGTCGGGATGGTCGCGACGCGCAGCTCGATGTCGAGCGGTCCGAACTTCTTGAACTTGATCTTGCCGTCCTGCGGCTTCCTCTTCTCGGAGATGTCGAGGTCGCACATGATCTTGATGCGCGCCACGATTGCCGCGCGGTAGCTCGCGGGCACCTCGATGTAGGGCCCGAGCGAGCCGTCCTTGCGGAAGCGGATCTCGGTCTTGGCCTTGCCCGGATAGGGCTCGATGTGGATGTCCGAGACGCCCTGGTTGTAGGCGTCGACGATGACCTTGTTGACGAGCTTCACGAGCTCGTTATCGGCGGCGGCCGAGACCTCGTCGGTGCCCGCGCTTTCCATGGCGGCGTCGGCGCTGCCGTCGTCCGCCATGCCGGACAGAAGGTCGTCGACGCTCGACAAATCCATGGCCGCCGCTTCCTGGCCGAAGAAATGGTTGAGCGTGTCCTTCCAGTCCTTCTGCGTCGTGACGCGATAGATGATGCGCGCCTTCGGGAAAACGTTCGACGCGATGCGGGAGGAGCGGATACGCTCCGGGTCCATGCACATCACGACCAGGCCTTCCTTGGTGTCGTCGATCGGCACCCACTGGTTGGACTCGACGTATTCCCGCTTCAGGTTCTTCAGCAGGTCGGCTGGCTTCACGCGGTCGGATTTGAAGGCCTCGTAGGGCACGCCGAAGAATTTGGACAATGCCGCGCCGATGGCGGGCACCTTGACCTGGAACTCGTCGGTCAGGACCTGCTCCACGTCGATCGCCTTCTTGCGCGCCTGGCGCGCGGCGAGCTCGAACTCGCCCGCGGACAACACCGCATCGGCAATCAGGTAGTCGTATTTGGTCTTGGCGAGCTGCGGCTTCTGGCGCTGCTTGAAGGCGATGGCGAGCGTTTGCGACAGCTCGTTGACGCCTTCCTCGGCGAGCGCACCGAAGGGCACGCCAGCCTTGTTGTTGATGATCTGGATGACGCCGATCAGCTCGCTCGAGGCCTGCTCGACGATCGGCGCCACCAGCTGCTGCTTGGTGCGGTAACCGGTGCGCTTGTCGACTTCCTGCAGGAAGCGCAGGTTGGGATTGATGGAGCGCAGCTCCGTGTCGTCGTAGCAATCCTTGATGTTGATCGCCTTCTTGGCGAGGGCAACGTAGCCGGCGATGGAGTGCTCGGCGACGGGGAGCTTGAGGTCCTTAAACGAGTTCAGGCCGGTCTTGACCTTCGATACGATCGCCTGCTTGTCCTCCGCCATCGAGTAGATGGTCAGGCGGTCAGCATTGAACAGCGCGCACACGTCCGCGCTCACCTCGAGCATGATCTCGTCGATGTTGTTCGTGGCGTGGATCTTGTTCGTGACCGCCTGGAGCTGCTTCTGGAACGCCAGGCGCGCAGCGACGTCGGTCTGAGCCGCCGCCGGCTGGCTAAGGACTGCACTCATTTACAACCTCCCTGCTCTTGCTTGGCTTTCATAATAGCGCCAGGACCCCTGATTTACCAAGACTTTTTGCCCCTTTTGACCCTTCAAGACGGCCGTTCGGCGGCCTGCTTGAGACCCCCTTCGAGGAGCGACACGCGGAAGCCTCGCTGCGCAAAGAGAAAAGCCGCGGCGGCGCTGCGCCGGCCGCTCTGGCAGTAGGCGACGTACTCGCGTGAGCGGTCGAGCACGGCGAACATGTTGCGCACTTCCGCGAGCGGCACATTGATCGCCCCGGGCAGCTTGTCGTACTGGTATTCGGATGGATAGCGCACGTCGAGCCACAAGGCCCCGCCGCGCACTTTCTTGGCCGCCTCCGGGAACGTGACCTCGCGAAGGAGCGGCTCGCGCAGGAGCTCGTTGAAGTCGCGCCGCCCGACGCGCAAGAGTTCCCCGTCCGAAAGGGCGGTCACCGTCGCATTGCGCTTGGCTTCGGAGACCAGCGCCTCCTCGCCGAAGGCATCGCCGCTCTTGAGTTCGGCGAGCACGACCTTTGCGCCACCCACCCGCCGCTCGACCTGGAAACGACCGGATTCGACGACGTAGTAGTAGTCGCCATCCTCGCCCTCGTGGATGACGGCCGTCCCGCGGCCCGCATGCACTCGTTCGAAGCGCTTGAGAAGCTCCTCGATGTGGGCGCTCGGCAGCTGGGCAAAGGCGCCATTGCGCAGGCTGCCGAGAGAGAACGAGCTCGCGGTGAACCGCGCGTCGTTTCGCACCGCGTGGTCCCAGGTGGCGATCGTGTCGAGCATGTCGTCCTCGAGCACGAGGAGATCGACGTCCGTAATCGCTTTCGATCGCACCACCTGCCGGCGATGCTTGCGATTGAGCGCGTAGCAGCCGTCGTCGGTGCCCCCGACGAGAACCAGCGTGCCGCCCCCCTGAAAGGCTAGCAGCATCTCGCCCTGCAGCAGGAAGACCGAGCGCCCCGCCTCGCGACCCTGGAGCGGATCGCTGCCGCGCGCCGCGCGCTCAACCCGGGTAAGTTCGGCGAGCTCCGCCAGGCGCGCCGGCGATATCCCGGCGAGCGGCGCGAGAATGGCGAGTTCCTCCGGCGAAGCGTGCGGGCGAGGCATCAGAACTCGAGCACCAGGTTGTTCTGCAGCATCTGCGGGCGGTATTTGCCGGCGCATTCCTCGATTTCGAGCATCGTCGGCTCGATCTCGCCGGGCTTGAGGTGCGTGATGTAGATCTCAGCGTCGCGCTCGAGCTTGGCAAGCTCGTCGGCGAGCGTGGCCGGGCACAGGTGGCGCGAGATCTCCGCCAGCTGGCGCTCCTTATTGGAGAACGCCGTCTCGATAATCAGGTACTTGAGGTTGGTGATGGCGTTCACCTCACGCCACAGGGCGTCATTCGGTCCGGTATCGCCCGTGAAGACCAGGCTCGCGGCGCCGCTATCGAGGTGGTAGCCCACCGCCGGAACGGTGTGGCGAGCTGGCACCGGCGTGATGCTGCGCGAGCCCATGCGCACGGTCTGGCCCAGCTTGATCTCCTCGTAGCGCAGGAACGGAGCCTCGGGGGTGGGGATCTCGCTGAAGTCCGGCCAGATCGCCCAGTTGAAAAGGTGGTTGCGCAGGATCTCAATGGTCGCGCGCGTCGCATAGACGACCAGCGGGCGCGAGCGCATGCCGCCGACCGTATCGACGAGGAATGGTATCGAGGTCACGTGATCGAGGTGCGAGTGCGTGATGAAGATCGAATCGATCTGCGACAGCTCGGCGAGCGTGAGGTCGCCGACGCCGGTGCCGGCGTCGATCAGGATGTCGCTGTCGACGAGGAACGAGGTAGTGCGCAGGTGGCGTCCACCGATCCCTCCCGAGCAGCCGAGAACCCGAAGTCGCATCCGCTATTTCGCGTCCGGTGTACGCATGACGGAGCTTCGAGCCCCCGTCGCCCGCGCACACGGTGCCCACGCACGCTGCATATCCAGCGCGGCTACAAGCGCATTGCGCGCGTGCTGCGCATCGTCCATCGGTGCCCCCCAGAACGCCATGATGGCATCCCCGATGCACTTGTCCAACTTGCCGCGGTCGCGGCTACGGATGAGGCCGCTCATGGTGCTGCCTGACTGATTGATGCACCGGCGCAGCGTGCGAGGCACAGCGTCTCCGAGAAACGCTGCCCGATCAGGCGCTTGGACCCAGCGCGCGTCGTGCATGATGTTGTCCAGCCGGCTGACGAATCGGATGCGCTTCCGCGAAGCGCATCTCCTGCGAAGAGCTGTATCAGGACGGCCGTTCAGGCCTTCAAAAAGAATTCCATCTTGACGCCGGCCAGCTCGATGACGTCATGGTCTTTGAGGGAATGCGGGGCCGCGCCGATTTCCTGGCCGTTGACGGTCGGTCGCTTTTCGCCTTCGACGTGGGTGATGAAGTAACCCTGCGGCCGCCGCGTGAGAACGGCAACCTGCACGCCGGGCTTGCCCAGAGTCGTCAGAGGCTTGGTCAGTTCGAGCTCCCTGCCCGCATTACCGCCGGAGAGAAGCTGGATCGCGCCCAAGGGCTGGCCGGCCGGACGATTGGCCGGCGCGGGTGCGGCTGCAGGTGCGGGCGCAGGTGCCGGCGCGGCTGCAGCTGGTGCTGGCATTGCGGCCGGCTTCGCGCCAGCGTCCTTGTCTGCAATGCCGGTGGCGGCCGCCGTGGCGGCTGCCGCCTGCACGGCGGCCTGGCGCTGCGCTACCGCGGCCTGGGCGCCGCCGCCCGGTGCCGCTGCTGCAGCGGCAGCCTTCATCGCGGAAGGCCGCAGCACCATCGTTTTTTCGAAGTCGGCCTTCTCCCCGCTAGCCGCCGGCGCAGCTTCGCCGACGAACTTGAGCTTGTACTTGCCGAGCTCGACGACGTCGTTGTTCTGCAGGAAGTGCTTCTTGATCGGATTGCCGTTGACGACGGTCCCGTTGGTGCTGCCGAGGTCCTCGAGGAACGAATCGTTGAGGATGGTGACGATGACGGCGTGCTCGCCGCTCACCGCCAGGTTGTCGATCTGAATGTCGTTGTGGGGCTTACGGCCGATGGTGGTGCGCTCCTTCGTCAAGGGGATCTCCTTGAGCACCAGTCCATCCATGCTGAGTATCAGTTTCGCCATAAGTGGCCCGTGCGGGAGGCTATTTTAGCCACGCAAACATCTTGGCCACGACGCCTTTGGCGCCGGGGTACTCCCGTAGGACGCGGACCAGTATAACCGAAACGTTGTCGCGACCCCCGTTGTCATTGGCCATCTGCACGAGCTGCTGCGCGGCGAGCTTGAGATTCCCGCCGAGCGCCTGCAGTGTCATGCCGATGTCTTCATCGTCGACCATGTCGCACAGCCCGTCGGAGCACAGCAGATAGATATCGCCGGTCTTCGTCGGATACTCGTGGATCTCGGGCTCGACGGTCGGATCGATGCCAAGCGCCTTGGTGACCAGATTCTTGTGCGCGGCTTTCTTCGCCTGCTCGGGCGTGATGATTCCGGAGTCGATCTGCTCCTGCAGCAGCGAGTGGTCGCGGGTCACCTGCTTGAACTTGCCCTCGCGCAGCATGTACAGCCGCGAGTCGCCCAGGTGCGCGACGAGGATGCGGTTGTCGTAGAAGAGGCACACCACGAGGGTGGTGCCCATGCCCGCGTACTGCGACTGGCTTTGCGCCGCCTGGTAGATCGAGCTGTTCGCTTTCAGCACCTGCTCGCGCACCAGCTTCGCGGCGATTTCCTCGTTGTTCTTCTGGTCGACCTGGTACGGCTTCGCGTTCGTCAGGATCTGGCGCATCTCGGTCACGATCACCGTCGTCGCCATGCCGCTCGCCACTTCGCCCGCGTTGTACCCGCCCATGCCGTCGGCGAGCACGACCAGGCCGTTGGCCGGATCCGCGGCAATCGAATCCTCGTTGTGCGAGCGAACCATGCCGGGATCGGTGCAGGTCGCGATTTCGAGTGTCTGTGTCAGGTCCATGTTCCGAGTTTCAGATCGATCCCGTTCGTTTCGCGCCGGGCCTGCTAGGGAAAAGCGCGAACGCGACCCGGGTGGCCAAGCCGAGGACACCGTCGGCCTTCCAGAATCCCAATCGCATCGCGGCGCCCGCTCCCTTGTTGTTCCGCAAAAATTCTACGCTACGGCCCTAGGCTGGGCCCGCGGAAACAACCCCCTTAAAACAGCAGCGTAAGGCGCATTTTTGCAGTGGAACCTCAGCCGCGTCAAATATTTACGTGGCTGTTGCGGCGCACCGAGGCGCTAGGTTCCCAGGTCAGGTTCCCAACAGCGCGCCGGACTTCACCGCAGCCGTCGAAAGCAATTCGCCGGCAGCGAGCTTTTTGCCATCGCCGAGCTTGGCCCGCAACACCTCGATGCGACCGCCCTGGGCGGTGACCTGGAAGCTCTTGTCCGTCGTCTCGACGACTTCGCCGATCTTGCCCTTGACCGCCCCGAACGTGCGCACCGGGACCTTGCGCGCATCGAAGATCTGCAACTCCTTGCCCTCCAGCGTGGTCCACGCGCCCGGCGCCGGGTTGCAGCCGCGGATCACGTTGTAGACGAAATCGACGTGGCTCGCCCAGTTGATGCGCGATTCGGCCTTGCGGCACCAGCCCTCATAAGTCGCCTTCGACTCGTCCTGCACCGTTTCCTTGTGCTTGCGCGCGACCACGAGGTCGGCGGCCTCGAGCATCGCCTTCACGCCCATCGGAAACAGCCGGTCGAAGTACACCGTGCCGAGCGTGTCGTCGGGCGAGATCTCGGTCTCCTTCTGCAGGATCACCGGGCCTTCGTCGAGGCCGTCGGTAGGACGGAAGATCGAAAGGCCAGTCTTGCGCTCGCCGCGGATGATCGGCCAGTTGATCGACGAAGGCCCGCGATAGAGCGGCAGCAGCGACGGGTGGTACTGGATCGTGCCGTGCTTGGGGATGTTGACGAAGTCCTGCGGCGCGAACTGCAGCACGAAGGCCATGATGCCGATGTCGGCGTTCAGCTCGCGCATCTTGCCGCTCGCCTCCGCGCTCTTCAGCGAAGCGAACTGGAACACCGGCACGCCCTTCTCTTGTGCCGCGACCTTCAAAGCATCCGGGCGGGCGCCAGGCTTCTCCGGCGCGCAAAAGACGCCGGCGACCTGGTCGCCACGCGCCAGGAACGCCTCCAGCACGGCCTTGCCGAAGTCCTGCTGTCCAACGATCGCGAGTTTCATGCGGCCTTTTTCGGCGGGACGTTGAAAGCGCCGGCGTTTTTCAAAGTGGTGATCTTGGCGGCGTCGTAGCCGAGCACTTCCTTCAGGATCTGTTCGGTGTGCTCGCCGAGCGTGGGCGAGCGCTCGATCTTCGCCGGCGAGGCGGAGAGCTTGATCGGCATGCCCACGTTCCACCACTTGCCGCGCTGCGGATGGTCGAGCTCGACCCACATGTCACGGCCGCGCACGTGCTCGTCGTCGGCGAGGTCCGCCGTGCTCATGATCGGCCCGCACGGCACGTCGAGGGGGTTGAGGATCGCCATCAGCTCGCGCTTGGTGTACTTCTCGGCGAACTTGTTGATCAGGGTCCACATGAGGTTCTGGTTCTTGCGCCGCTCGCCGATCTTCGCGAAGCGCGGGTCGCTCGCCATGTCGGGCATGCCGACGTCGGGGCCGATCCGCTTCGCGAGATCCTCCCAGACGGCTTCCTGCACCACGACGTAGAGCCAGTCGTTCGCGCCGTGCGGCTTGCAATGGATCGCGTTGCCGAGCTGGCCGCCGCCCGAATCGTTGCCGGCGCGCGGCACATCGCCCATGCCCTTGTAGGTGGGGACGGAAAACTCGGAGAGCTCGCCGCGCGTGAGGCGCTGGTGGTCGCGGAACTTCACCCGGCAGAGGTTCATCACGCCGTCCATCATCGCCACTTCGACGTACTGCCCCTGGCCGGTCTTGTCCGCCTGGCGAAGCGCCGCCAGGAGGCCGATGGCCAGATGCAGCCCCGTGCCGGAATCGCCGATCTGCGCGCCCGTGACGAAAGGCGGGCCGTCGGGCACGCCGGTCGTGCTCATCGCCCCGCCCATCGCCTGCGCCACGTTCTCGGAGGCCTTGAAATCGGAATACGGGCCGCTCGACCCGAAGCCCTTGATCGACCCCATCACGATCTTCGGGTTCAGCTCGTGGATCTTCTCCCAGGTGAAGCCGAAGCGATCGAGCACCCCGGGGCCGAAGTTCTCCATGATGATGTGGCACTTCTTCAGCAGATCGACGAACACCTGCTTGCCCTCGTTCGTCTTCATGTTCACGGTGATCGAGCGCTTGTTGCAGTTGAGCATCGTGAAGTAGAGCGAATCGGCGTTCGGCACATCGCGCAACTGGCCGCGCGTCGCGTCGCCCTGCGGGTTCTCGAACTTGATCACGTCCGCGCCCATCCAGGCGAGGAGCTGCGAGCACGTCGGGCCCGCCTGCACGTGGGTCATGTCGAGGATGCGTACGCCCTTCAATGCTTCCATGGGTGGCCTATTTTTTCTTTGCCGACGGGTTCAGGCTGGTGATGCGCCCGCTCTCGGTGCCGGCGGTCTCGTCGATCACGGCGTTGATCAGCGTCGGCTTCTTCGAGCGGATGGCCTCTTCCATCGCCTTCCTCAGCTCCGCCGGCGTCGTCGCGTGCACGCCGACGCCGCCGAACGCCTCGATCAGCTTCTCGTAGCGTGCGCCCTTGACGAATACCGTCGGCGCCGGGTCGCGCCCGGTCGGATCGACGTCCGTGCCCCGGTAAACGCCGTTGTTGTTCATCACGACGATGCACACCGGCAGGTTGTAGCGGCAGAGGGTCTCCACCTCCATGCCGGAGAAGCCGAAGGCGCTATCGCCTTCGATGGCGATCACGGGCTGCTTGCTCACCACGGCCGCGGCCACGCAGTAGCCCATGCCGACGCCCATGATTCCCCACGTGCCGACGTCGATGCGCTTTCGCGGCTTGTACATGTCGACGATGCTGCGCGTGAAGTCGAGCGCATTGGCGCCTTCGTTGACCAGGATCGCGTCCGGATTCGCCTTCACGATGTCGCGCACGACATTGAGCGCGCTGTGGAAATTCATCGGCGTTGGATTCTTCGCCAGCGTCTCGGACATCTTGCCGACGTTGGTCGTCTTCTTCTCCTGGACAGCGTTCAGCCATTCCGCGGGAGGCTTCGCCCAGCTGGAGCCCATGCCGTTCAGGAAAGCGGAGACGCATGAGCCGATATCGCCCACCACCGGCGCATCGATGCGCACGTTGCTGTCGGCCTCGGTCGGCGAAATGTCGACCTGGATGAACTTCTGGCCGCCCCAGTCCTTATGCCCCTTGCCGCCCCAGGTCTTGCCCTTGCCGTGCGAAAGCAGCCAGTTGAGCCGTGCGCCGATCAGCATCACCACGTCGGCGCCGGGCAGGACGAACGAGCGCGCCGCGGACGCGCACTGCTCGTGCGTGTCGGGCAGGAGCCCCTTCGCCATCGACATCGGCAGGTAGGGGATGCCGGTTTTCTCGATCAGCGATTTGATATCCGAATCGGCCTGCGCGTAGGCCGCGCCTTTGCCGAGGATGATCAATGGTTTTTTGGCAGAACGAAGCAAGTCCAGCGCGCGCTTGACCGCTTCCGGCGCCGGGATCTGCTTCGGCGCGGGATCCACCACCTTGATAAGTGTCTTGCGCGCGGCCTCGGCGGGGATGCTTTGCGCGAACAGCTTCGCCGGCAAGTCGAGGTACACGCCGCCCGGCCGGCCTGAGACGGCGGCACGGATGGCGCGGGCAATGCCGACGCCGATGTCGTCGGCGTGCAGCACGCGGAACGCCGCCTTTGCGACGGGCTTTGCAACCGCGAGCTGGTCCATCTCCTCGTAGTCGCCCTGCTGCAGGTCGACGATTTCGCGCTCGCTCGAGCCGCTGATCAGGATCATCGGGAAGCAGTTCACCGTGGCATGCGCAAGCGCGTTAAGGCCGTTCAGGAATCCGGGCGCGGACACGGTGAGGCAAATGCCGGGCTTCTGGGTGAGGAAGCCCGCGATCGATGCCGCGTAGCCGGCGTTCTGCTCGTGGCGGAACGAAAGCACGCGGATGCCGTCGGCTTGCGCACGACGCGTGAGGTCGGTGATCGGAATGCCGGGCAGGCCGTAGATCGTGTCGATGCCGTTCAGCTTGAGGGCATCGATGACCAGCTGAAAGCCGTCGATCAGCTGGGTTTCTGCGCCGGTAGCGACTTGGGGTTCTGCGGTGCCCATGATGGCTCCTGCTTGGGGGAGCGCTATGGTAAGAAAGCGCCCCGCCGCGCGGCCTTGACTGAGGTCAAGCCTGCGGCAGCTTCGCCACCGGGGAACGCAGGATCTCGCTCATGTTCCTCGCCCGCATGACGCGGCGGCCCTTTTCCTCCAGTGCGCCGCGCCGCGCATCGTCGTCGATCAGCGCCAGGCACTCCCGCACCACGCCCTCGGCGGGCGAAAACATTACCGCGTCGCGGATGTCGGGCTCGACGAGGGTGTCGGGGTGCAGCACGCTGAGCACGGCCTTGGCGTTGGCGAGGAGATACGACACGCGCGCGATCTCGAAGATGCGGCTCTCGGTATAGAGGCTTGCGTTGACCACGATCTTCGCGCGCGCGATGAGCGCGTCGCGCTCCGCGCCGTACAGGCCGCACGCGAACACCGTGCGGATTCCCGCCTCGCACAGCGCCTGGAAGAGCGGCAGGCGCTCGCCGCCAGGCAGGCCGTAGAGCAGCACCTCGATGTCCTGCTCGCGCGGCTTCGGCACGCGCTCGAGCACCGGCGCCCAGCCGATCTTCACGTACTCGGCGCTGCGCGCGCCGAGCGCCCGCCAGCTCTCGAGGTTGGCTTCGCAATAGTCCCAGATCGGAAAGCGCCGGGCCGCCGCGCGCAGGACCGGCTTCACGTCCTCGACGGCGCGGCGCGCCATCTGCTCGAGGTTGTAGTACACGGTGCCGGGCGGCAGCGCGTCGAGCTGCGCCTCGCCGAGCATCTGCAGTCCCATCGCGATATTGGTGGCCTCGGGATTGATCGTGTTGAGGCCGTATTCGGCGTGATGGCCGAGCGCCTGCAATCCCCACACCAGCGCGTCCGCATGCTCGCGATAGCCGGCGAGGCCGTGGAACGTGCGCCCCGGCGGCATGAAATGGCAGACATGGAATGCGGCGCGCGGCATGGGTCGGCCGATTCTACTAAGCGTCTAAAATGCGGGCCCGCCATGAGCAGCCTCGCCGGCCACCCGCAGAAAAACAGCATCCGCCTCCAGCTGCGGCAGAACCAGTCGCTCACCGGCATGAGCTCGGCGCAGTGGGCGGAGCTCGAGCCGCTGGTCGCGATCGCCGACTATCGCAAGGGCGATCCGCTGGTGCGCCAGGGCGACGAGGAGATGGAGCAGTTCTTCATCCTCGAGGGCATGGTGAAGCGCGTGGTGTCGAACCCGCAGGGCCGCGAGATGATCCTGCGCTTTGCCGCCGAGAGCGAGATGGACACTTCCTACGCGGCGTGGCGCCTGCGCACGCCGGTGCCGTATTCCATCGTCGCGGTCACCAAGGTGCGCACCGCGGTGCTGCCGCTGCCGCTGTGGGCCGAGTTCCTCGAGCGCCACCCGGATCTCAAGCTGCGCTTCGAGTACGACGTGATGCGGCTCATGTCGGAGGTCATGGCGCACACCATCACGCTCCACCTCCTCGATGCGCCGGGGCGCCTCCTGCGCTTCCAGAGAAAGCACCCGGACCTCGCGGGGCGCATTCCGAAGAAGGAGCTCGCTGCCTACCTCAACCTCACTCCCGAGACCCTCTCGCGCCTGAAGCAGAAGCTCGGAAACGACTGAGCGTCCACGAGACGAGCGGCCAGAAGAGGAGCGCGAGGGCAAGCCCGGTCATCGTGCCGACGAGCGCGTTGGAGAAGAAGATGCGCATGTCGCCCTGCGAGACCAGCATCGCCTGGCGGAAGGACGCCTCGGCGCGGTCGCCGAGCACGATGGCGAGCACGAGCGGCGCGAGCGGGTAATTCAGCTTCTTGAAGACATAGCCGGCGATCCCGAACACCACCATCATCCACACGTCGAACATCGAGTTGTGCACGGTATAGGAGCCGATCGCGCAGATCACGATGATGACCGGCGCGATCACCGAGAACGGGATGCGCAGGATCGCGGCGAAGAACGGCACGCAGGTCAGCACCACGATGAGGCCCGCGATGTTGCCGAGATACATGCTCGCGATCAGACCCCAGACGAAATCCTTCTGCTCGACGAACAGGAGCGGTCCGGGCTGCAGGCCCCAGATGAGAAGGCCGCCGAGGAGCACCGCCGCGGTGGGCGAGCCCGGCACCCCGAGCGTGAGCATCGGCAGCAGGGCCGACGTTCCAGCGGCGTGCGCGGCCGTCTCGGGCGCGACCACGCCTTCCACCTGGCCGGTGCCGAATTTCTCGCCGTTGGGCGAGAAGCGCCGCGCCACCCCGTAGCTCATGAACGAGGCCGGCGTGGCGCCGCCGGGCACGATGCCCATGAAGCAGCCGACCGCCGAGGAGCGCAGCGAGGTGAGCCAGTAGCGCGGCAGCTCCTTCCACGTATCGAGCACCACGCGCATGTCGATCTTCGCCGCGGCGCCCTTGAAGGCGAGCCCCTCCTCGAGCGTGAGCAGGATCTCGCCGATGCCGAAAAGCCCGATCACCGCGACGAGGAAGTCGAAGCCGGTCAGGAGATGCGTCGAGCCGAAGGTGAGGCGCAGCGCCCCCGTGACCGGATCGGTGCCGACCGCGGCCAGCGCGAAGCCGAGCATCATCGAGGCAAGGGTCTTGAACGGCGGCTCCTTGCTCATGCCGATGAAGGCGCAGAAGGTGAGCAGGTAGACCGAGAAGAATTCCGGCGGGCCGAACTCGAGCGCGAATTTCGCGACCAGCGGGGAAAGAAACGTGATCACGATCACCGCGACCAGCGCGCCGACGAAGGACGAGGTGAAGGCCGCGGTGAGCGCGCTGCCGGCGCGTCCCTGCTGCGCGAGCGGATAGCCGTCGAAGGTGGTGGCGACCGACCACGGCTCGCCGGGAATGTTGAACAGGATGGAAGTGATCGCCCCGCCGAACAGGGCGCCCCAGTAGATGCACGACAGCAGGATGATCGCGGAGGTCGTGCCGCCCGGGCTCTGCGCCATCGAGAAGGTGAGCGGCAGCAGGATCGCGACGCCGTTCGCGCCGCCCAGGCCCGGCAGCACGCCGATGATCACGCCGAGGATGATGCCGACCAGCATCAGCGCCACGTTCTTGAAGCTGAGCGCGATGGCGAAGCCGCCGATCAGCGACTGGATCTCGTCCATCTAGGCGATGCCCAGGAGATTCTCGAGCGGCCCCTTCGGTAGCGGGACCTTGAACCAGACCTCGAAGATGACGAAGAACACCGCCATCGTGCCGATGCTCACGGCCGCCACCTTCCACCACACGTACTTGCCCAGCCAGCGCATGAAAAACGCGATGAACACGGCGGAGGCGACATAAATGCCGGTCCAGCCGATGACGGCAACGTAGATCGCCGCCGGCACGAGGACCGCGAGCACCAGCTTCAGCTTGTCGGCCTCGACGAAGATGCGGCCGGGGTCGCGCTTGCCGGCGAGCGCAGCGATGAAATTCACCGCGGCCGAAATGCAGACGAGCAGCGCGATATAGAACGGGAAATAGCCCGCCTGGGGGCCGTCGTCGCCCCAGCGCGCGCCCAGGCGCACGCTGTCGTAGGCGACGATGGCTCCCAGCAGGAAAAAGAGCGCCGCTACGACCAGCTCGGCGCCCTTCTGGCTTGGGTTACTTCTGGCCAGAGATGAAGCCCGCGGCCTTCATGAGCGCGACGTGGCGTGCCTCTTCGCGCGACACCCACTCGGCGTACTCCTTGCCCTCGAGCGAGGTGGTGTTGAACGCGCCTTGCTCCATGAGGCTCTTCCACTCGGGCGTCTGCTGGACCTTCTTCATAACGTCGACGTAGTAGGCGACCTGCTCCTTGCTCACGCCGCCCGGCATGAAGATGCCGCGCAGCATCAGGTAGTCGACGTCCAGGCCCTGCGACTTGCAGGTCGGGATGTCGCTCCATGACATCTTCTCGGTGACCTTCCCCGTGTACGGCATCGGCTTCGCGTCGAACACGCAGAGCGGCCGCAGCTTGCCGCCGCGCCAGTGCGCCACTGCCTCGATCGGATTGTTGACGGTCGAATCGGCGTGCTTGCCGACGAGCTGCACCGCCACGTCACCGCCGCCCTTGAACGGGATGTAGGTGAACTTCGCCCCGGTCTTCTGCTCGATCGACACCGTGATGATCTGGTCCTCCTGGCGCGAGCCGGTGCCGGCCATCTTGAACTTGTTGGGCCCGGCCTTCTTCGCCGCCTCCACGTATTCCTTGGCGGTTTTGTAAGGCGATTCCGCATTGACCCAGAGCACGAACTCGTCGAGGGCCATCATCTTCACCGGCGTCAGGTCCTTCCAGCTGAACGGCACGCCGGTGGCAAGCGGCGTGGTGAAGAGGTTGGAGAGCGTGATGATGATCTTGTGGGGGTCCTTTGCCGCGCCTTTCACGTCGAGGAACCCCTCGGCGCCGGCGCCGCCGGATTTGTTGACGACCACCATCGACTGCTTCATCAGGCTGTGCTTCGCGACGATGCCCTGGATGGCGCGCGCCATCTGATCGGCGCCGCCGCCGGTGCCCGCCGGCACGATGAACTCGACCGTCTTGGTCGGCTCCCAGGCGTGCACGGCGAATGGCGCGCTGGCGCCCAGGGTGGCGAATGTGGCGATGCAGGCAAACGACAGCTTGCGTTTCATTGGGGCCTCCTCCTTAGTCGGAATAACGCGCCGGGCCGTTGTCGGTGGACCGTGCGCACCCTGCTCCCTTCGACGCTACTTTGGTGCATCTGCCGGCGCTTCGGCGCCCGCGGGATGCTGACGGCTGGCAAACCACTTGCCGGCTACCACGACAATCACGATGCCGATCGCGCCGGCAATGAATTCCAGATTCCAGGCGCCGACGTAGGGACGGCCGTCGCGATAGTTCACGCCCATCGACGTAAACCATCCGGTGAGCGCCGAATCGGCGACCAGCATCTCGCCGGCCACCCAGCCGATGAGGCCGGCGCCGATGGTGATGATCACCGGGAAGCGCTCCATCAACTTGATGAGCAGCGTTGCGCCGAAGACCACCAGCGGGATTGAGATGGCGAGGCCGAGGATCAGCAGCGTGTAGCTGCCGCCGGCCGCGGCGGCAACGGCGATGACATTGTCGAGGCTCATCACGAGGTCGGCGACGAGGATGGTCTTGATCGCGGCGAGCAGCTGGTCGCTCGCCTGGATGTCAGCGTCGCCGTCCTCCGGAATCAGCAGCTTGATGCCGATCCAGAACAGAAGCAGGCTGCCGATCAGCTTGAGCCACGGCAGCGAGAGCAGCGCGACCGCGAAGATGGTGAGCACGATCCGCATCACCACCGCCGCGCCGGCGCCCCAGAACACCGCCTTCTTCTGCTGCGCGGCGGGCAGCGAGCGCGCCGCGAGCGCGATCACCACGGCGTTGTCGCCGGACAGGATGATATTGACGCCGATGATCTTGGCGAGGCCGATCCAGAAAGCCTGCGTTGCGAGCTCTTCGAGCATCGTCGGATTAGAACAGCCCCACGACCTTACCGTCCACCAGATCGATCTTGTTCGCCGACGGAACTTTCGGCAGGCCCGGCATGGTCATGATGTCGCCGCAGATCATCACCACGAACTCCGCGCCAGCCGCGAGGCGGACTTCGCGGACGTTCACCACGTGGTTCGACGGCGCTCCACGCAGTGCAGCATCGGTCGAGAACGAGGACTGCGTCTTCGCCACGCACACCGGGAAGTGGCCGTAGCCATCGTCCTGCAGCTTCTTGATCTGCGCCCGCACCTTGGCGTCGGCCGTGACCTCGGAGGCGCGGTAGACCTTCTTCGCGATCTTGCTGATCTTCTCCCAGAGGGGGTCGGCGTCCTCGTAGACGAAAGTCGGCTTCGACGGCTGCTCGCACAGGCCAACCACGATCTTCGCGAGGTCCGCCGCGCCTTTGCCGCCGTCTCCCCAATGCGTAGCGGTCACCACCTGGACGCCAAGCTTCCTCATCCGGTCGGAGACGACCTTCAGCTCGGCATCGGTGTCGAAGGTGAATCGGTTGATCGAGACCACGCAGGGAATGTTGTAGACCTTCGAGACGTTCTCGACGTGGCGCTCGAGGTTGACGAGGCCCTTTTCCAGCGCCGCCAGGTTCTCCTTGCTCACTTCCTTGACGTCGACGCCGCCGTGGTACTTGAGCGCGCGCATGGTGGCGACGATCACCGCGGCACTGGGCTTGAGCCCGGTCTTGCGGCACTTGATGTCGAGGAACTTCTCGGCGCCGAGGTCGGCGCCAAAGCCGGCCTCGGTCACCACGTAATCGGCAAGCTTGAGCGCGCTCTGCGTGGCGAGCACCGAGTTGCAGCCGTGCGCGATGTTGGCGAACGGTCCACCGTGGACGAAGGCGGGATTGTTCTCGAGCGTTTGCACGAGATTCGGCGCGATGGCGTCCTTCAGGAGCACCGTCATCGCCCCATGGCCCTGCAGGTCTTTCGCCGTGACCGGCTTCTGCTCGCGCGTGTAGCCGACGACGATGTTGCCCAAGCGCTTCTTCAGGTCCTCGAGCGACGTGGACAGGCAGAAGATCGCCATTACCTCGGAAGCCACCACGATGTCGAAGCCGTCCTGGCGCGGATACCCGTTCGCGGTACCGCCCAGGCCGACGGTGATGTCGCGCAGGGCGCGGTCGTTCATGTCGAGCACGCGCTTCCACTGGATGCGGCGGATGTCGATGCCGAGCTCGTTGCCGTGGCTGATGTGGTTGTCGATCAGCGCGGCGAGCAGGTTGTTGGCGAGCTGGATGGCGCCGAAGTCGCCCGTGAAGTGCAGGTTGATGTCCTCCATCGGCACGATCTGCGCGTAGCCGCC
>DATLDY010000193.1:0-4082 GCA_035525655.1 Burkholderiales bacterium | reverse complement strand
TCCGCGTCCGTCGTCAGCACGCGCGGCTTGCCCGGCAGCGCGTTCAGCACCGCGCGCAGGCCTTGTCCGGCGCTCGTCTTGGGCACGATGCAGTCGGCGCGCGGGGCGCCGATGAGCCTTGCGGTCAACCTGCGATGCTTTTCGCGTGCCTCGATCCAGGGGTCCCAGGCGCCGGCCAGCTTCGAGTACCAATGGTTCATCGCTGCGGCGACATCGTCTGCGGCAAGGTCGGGCGGGCGGCCAAGGGAATGGTTGGCGAGGTAGATGCCCGGCCGCGCCAGCACGCGCGAGAAGCGCGGCCGCAGATGGCTGGCGATCCAGGCTTCGTCCAGCACGCGGGCTACTTCCGGCCGATCTCGGTGCGCACGTCCAGCAGCTCGGGGAAGAGCGGCGTCTCCAGCGTTTTGCGCAGGAACGCCACGCCGGCGGTGCCGCCGGTGCCGCGCTTGAAGCCGATGATGCGCTCCACGGTCTTCACGTGGCGAAAGCGCCAGAGCTGGAAGTTTTCCTCGACGTCGACCAGCTTCTCGCACATGTCGTAGGCATCCCAGTGCGTCTTGGGGTCGTCGTAGATAGTCTTGAAGACCGCCATCACGGCCGGATGCCGCTCATACGGCCGCGACCAGTCGCGCTCCACGCGCTCCGGCGGCACCGGCATGCCGCGGCGTGCGAGGTGGCGCAGGAACTCGTCGTACAGGCTCGGTGCATGCAGCAGTTTCTCGAGCAAGGTGCGGATCGCCGGATCGTGCCGATAGAGCTCGAGGCGCTGCGGGTTCTTGTTGCCGAGGAGAAACTCGATGGCGCGGAACTGGAACGACTGCAGGCCGGATGCCGGGCCCAGCACGTCGCGGAACTCGAGGTACTCCGAAGGCGTCAGCGTCTCGAGCACTGCCCACTGCTCGAACAGCTGGCGCTGGATCTGCTTCACGCGCGCGAGGATCTTGAAGCAGGGCGGCAGGTTGTCGGCCTTCACATGCTCGGTTGCGGCAGCGAGCTCGTGGATCATCAGCTTCATCCATAGCTCGGCGGTCTGATGCTGGATGATGAACAGCATCTCGTCGTGGTGCTCCGAGCGCGGTCGCTGCGCCGAGAGCAGGACGTCGAGCGCGAGGTAGCCGCCGTAGGAGGTCTGCGACGCGAGCTCGGTGATGATGCCGGCGTCATCCTTCTTTTGGGACATGGTCCCTATAATGCCATCCCCATGCTAAAGCTCTGCGGCTTCCACATCAGCAACTACTTCAACAAGGCGCGCATCGCCATGCTGGAGAAGGGGCTCCCATTCGAGCTCGATCCGACCTGCCGCCCCTCGCAGGAGGATGCTTTCCTCGCGCGCTCGCCGTTGGGCAAGGTGCCGTTCATCGAGGTCGACGGCGCCCAGATCTCGGAGTCGCAGGTGATCTGCGAGTACCTGGAGGATGCGTATCCGCAGAAGCCGCTCCTGCCGCGCGATCCGCTGGAGCGCGCCCGCGTGCGCGAGCTCATCACCATCCTCGAGCTGCACATGGAGCTCGTTGCGCGGCGCCTCTATCCGCAGGTGTTCTTCGGCCGTCCGCCGATGTCCGACGATGCACGCCGCGCGGTGGAGAAGGACCTCGCCAAAGGCGTGCGCGCCTTCCGCATGCGCGCCAAGTTCGATCCCTACGTCGCCGGCGCCCAGCTGACCCTCGCCGACTGCGCCGCCTTCGTCCACCTGCCGCTCGTTTCGCTCGCCACCAAGGCCGCCTTCGGGCAGGACATGCTCGAGTCCATGCCACAGATCAAGGCCTACCTCAAGATGGTCGGCGAGCGCCCGGCATTCCGCACCGTGAACGAGGACCGCAAGGCCGCGCAGGCGGCGATGCAGAAGAAGTGAACGAGCTGCAGGAGTATCTGCGCTACCTGGTCACGCTGACCGCGGTACTCGATCCATTCCTCGCGATTCCGATCTTCATCGGCGTCACCGCAGGCCGCGACGCCGGCGCGCGCCTGCGCCTTGCCAACGCCGTAACGGTCACCGTCTTCGTCGTCCTCGCGGGCGCCGTGCTGCTGGGCGAAAGCGTCCTCAAGGTGATGGGCGCCAGCCTCGAAGCGTTCCAGGTCGGCGGCGGGCTCGTGCTGCTGCTCATGGCGCTCGCCATGCTGAACGCCCAGGCCGGCCAAATGCGCCAGACTTCGGAGGAGGCGGCGGAGCTCGAGTCGGGCGGAGTCTCCGGCGTGGTCCCGCTCGCGGTGCCGCTCCTTGCCGGACCCGGCGCCATCAGCACCTCGATCATCGCCGGCGAGGCGGGCGGCACGCCGCACAAGATGGCGCTCCTTTTGTGCATCGCCATCGTCTGCGTCGTGCTGTGGGGGATGCTGCGCATCGCGCACGCGCTTGGCGAGCGGATCAGCAACACCGGCCTCAACATCGCTACGCGCCTGCTCGGGCTGCTTCTCGCGGCGATTGCCATCGAGACGATGGCGGACGGGCTGAAGCGCCTCTTCCCCGCGCTCGCCTAGAGCGCCATCGGATTGCGCGGGGAATGCTCGTCGAGGATGTCTTCCATCCGCGCACGGATCGCACCCTTGATGCGCGGGTGCGTGAGGATGTAGAAGCGCTCGTCTTTCACCGCCTGCACGACGGCGCGGGCGACGTCATCTGCTGACAGCCGGCCGGAGGCCACCGCCTTCTTCAGCATCGCCTCGCGTGCCAATGTTTCCTGGCTCTTGACGGTTCCCTCCAGGCCGGTAGGCCGGTTGCGCTCCGAGTTCGCGATGCCGGTCGGCACGTAAGCCGGACAGAGCACCGACACGCCCACCGCTGAGCCACGCTCCCGCAGGTCGTGATGCAGGGTCTCGCTCAGCGCGACAACCGCGTGCTTGGTGACGTTGTACGCCGCCGAGCCCGGCGGATTGATGATCCCGGCGACCGACGCGGTGTTGACGACGTGACCGCCGTTACGCGCGATCAGGCGCGGCACGAAAGTGCGCACGCCGTTGATCACGCCCCAGAGGTTCACGCCGAGGATCCATTGCCAGTCGCCCACGCTCGCTTCCCACGCGGCACCGAGTGGGGACACGCCGGCGTTGTTGCACACCACATCCGCACCGCCCAAGTCCTTGTCGACGAGCTGCGCGAACGCCTCGACTTCCTCGGCCTTCGAGACGTCGAGCTTCATGGCGAGGGCGCCGACGCCCTTTTCCTCGACCCGCGCGAACACGTCGCTCGTGTCGGCGACGTCGGCGAGGGCCACATGCATGCCCTCGTCGGCGAAGGCGAGCGCCATTGCGCGGCCGAGGCCGCTCGCGGCGCCGGTGACCACGGCCACTTTGCCTTTCAGTTCTCTCATCGATTTTCCAACCAGTTTGCGGACTCGCGCCACAGGCTATCGCGAAAGCGCTCGCGGAAGAAGCCGAAGTGGCCGAGCGATTTCACGCCGAGCTCGCGCGGCACGACCTTGCGCGTCTCCCATGGGCAATTCGGGTAGAGGGCGGCGAGCGCCTCCACGGCGCGCAGCGGCGCGAAAGGGTCGTCGCTGATCGCATAGGCGCGAAGCGGGGCGCGCAGACGTGCGTACGCGTCCTCCACGCCTAGCGCACCGACGAGGTAGCGCGGATGCCGGCACCAGCTCGCCCACTGGAGGGCCACGCCTTTCGGCAGGTCCTCGCCGAAACCCAGGCGCTTCGCCGGAAAGTAGCCGAGGAGGTTGGCGACGCCGGGCAGCGCGAAATGCGTCGCCGGCCACATCCATGCCTGCCCGAGCGCCGGCCAGTTGCGCCAGTAGCCGCTCTGCGAGCCCACGATGAGGGCGGCCGCGATTCGCTCCGGCTCGGGCAGGAGGCCGAGCGCCTGGCCGCCGAAGCTGTGGCCGACGATGGAAACCTTCCGCGCTGAAAGAAATGCGAGTGCCGCAGCCGCGTCGAGGAGCGCCCAGTCCTGCATGCGCGCCCCCAGTTTGCGGATGTCGCCGCTGAGCGATCGCCCGATGCCGCGATAGTCGAAGGTGAGGACGCTGAAGCCGCGCCCGGCGAGATAGGACGCGAATTTCGCGTAATAGGACTGCGGCACGCCGGTCGCCGGCAGGATCAGCGCCGCCCTTTCGCCCGACCCGTAGAGCGTGCCG
>DATLDY010000190.1:0-4262 GCA_035525655.1 Burkholderiales bacterium | reverse complement strand
AATTCTCGGGAACGATATGCGTGTGAACGTCGATGTAATCGTGCATCGCGCCGATTATAGAATCGACGGATGATTCGCCCCGTCTTCGCGCTTTGCGTTCTCCTCCTGAGTCTTGCCGTTAACGCACAGCCGTGGCCTGCCCGGCCGGTGAAGATCATCGCCCCCTTCGCCCCCGGCGGCAGCGCCGACACGCTCGGCCGCATCATGGCCAAGAAGCTCACCGAGCAGCTCAAGGAGAACTTCGTCGTCGAGAACCGCCCCGGCGCGGGCGGCGTGCTCGGCTCCGAGCTCGTCGCCAAGGCGCCGGCCGACGGCTATACGCTCGTCGTCTCCGGCATCGCGTCGCACGTCATCGCGCCGCAGCTTCCGCAAGGCACGCCGTACGATGCGCTCAAGGACTTCACGCACATCGCGCTCTTTGGCGGACCGCCGGCGGTGCTCGCGGTAACGCCTTCGCTGCCGGCCAAGGACCTGCGCGAGTTCGTCGCCCTCGCGAAGGCGAAGCCGCTGTCCTACGGTTCCCCCGGCAATGGCACGCAGGGGCAGCTCGTCGCCGAGCTCTTCAAGCAGAAGGCCGGCATCGACCTGCAGCACGTTCCCTATAAGGGGGCGTCGGGCGCAGTGACGGATCTGATGGCGGGCCATATCCAGTCCGTCTCGACGACGCTCTCCACCGCCGCCGGCCAGATCAAATCCGGCAAGGCGCGCGCCTTGGCCATCAGCGCGGCTGCGCGTTTGCCCGACTATCCGGACGTGCCGACATTCGCCGAGTCGGGCTATCCGGATCTCGTCGCCACCGTGTGGTTCTCGCTTTCCGGACCGGCAAACATGCCGGCGGAGATCGTGCAGCGGCTGAACGCCGAAGTGCGGCGAGCGCTCGAGACGACCGAGGTGCGCGAGCGCCTGCGCCACGACGGCATCTCGCCGAATCGCCTCGACGAGGAGGAGTTCGCCGCCTTCGTCGCCGACGAGCTGCGCCGCTGGGGCCCGATCGTGCGGACCTCGGGCGCCAAGAACGACTAGAAATCGCGACTAAAGAATCGGGGTCAGAGCCCGATTAAAAATAGGGCTCTGACCCCGATTAGATTTTGAAACCTTTTTCCTTGAGTGCCTTGTCGACCCAGCCGCGGTCGACGGTGCCGGCCTGGATCTCTTTCATGGCGGCGGTCTCCTTCGCCAAGATTCCCTGGGCCGATTTAAGGATGCGCTCGGCCTGGTCCTGCGGGATGGCGACGAGGCCGTCGGCATCGCCGACGATGATGTCGCCCGGATTCACCGCCATGCCGCCCATGTTGATCGGTACGTTGATCTCGCCGGGGCCGTTCTTGTACGGCCCGCGATGCGTGACGCCCGCGGCATAGACCGGATACGTGCCGGCGCCGATCTCCGCGGAATCGCGGATCGCACCCCAGATGACCAGGCCGGCGACGCGGCGCTGCCGTGCGCGCGACATCATCAGCTCGCCGATGATCGCGTTCTCGAGTATGCCGCCCGCGTCGACGACGATCACGTCGCCCGCCTTAGCGGTGTCGAGCGCCTTGTGCACGAGCAAGTTGTCGCCCGGCGTCGTCTTGACGGTATAGGCGGGGCCGGCAAGCTTGCCTTCCTTGTGCATCGGCCGCAGCTGCGGGCCGCCGGCATACAGGCGCTCCATGCTGTCGGAAAGATGCGGCGTCACCATCTTCGCCAGCTCCGCGACGAGCTTCGCGTCCGGCCTTTTGGGAATATCCAGGATACGCATGGCCGCGCTCATTTGGACCTCCTGTTAAGGGGGTCGTGAGCCGAAGGCGCAGCGGGGGGGTGGTTTTCTGAAAAAGCAAAACCCCCCGGGGGGTGGCAAAGAAATGCAATCATCGCTTCTCCTTCCGTTCTTTCAGACGTTTCTCCAGGCGCGGATAAACCCGTCGCGCATTGCCTTCGAAGATCTTCGCCTTGTCGTTTGCGCTTAAGCTGAGCTGGTCGATGTACCGCTTCGTATCGTCGTAATTGAACCCCGTCTCCGGGTCGACGCCCTTCACCGCGCCGAGCATCTCGGAGGCGAACAGGATGTTGTCCACCGGAATCACCTTGGCCATGCATTCGATGCCGGGGAGGTGGTACACGCAGGTGTCGAAGAACACGTTGCCGAGGAGGTGGTCCTTCAGCAGCGGCTTCTTCATCTCCTGCGCGAGGCCGCGATAGCGGCCCCAGTGGTACGGAACAGCGCCGCCGCCATGCGGAATCACGAATTTCAGGGTTGGGAAATCCTTGAACAGGTTTCCCTGGATCAGCTGCATGAACGCCGTGGTGTCGCCGTTGATGTAATGCGCGCCGGTGTAATGGAACACCGGATTGCACGACGAAGTGACGTGGATCATCGAGGTCATCTCGAGCTCGGCGAGCTTCTCGTACAGCGGATACCACCACTTGTCGGTGAGCGGAGGATCGGTCCAGTAGCCGCCGGCCGGATCGGGATTCAGGTTCACCCCGACGAAGCCGAGCTTCGCCAGGCGCTCGAGCTCCGCGATGCAGTTCCTGGGCGAGACGCCCGGGTGCTGCGGCAGCTGCCCGACCGGCGCGAAGTTGTCCGGCAGCAGCGTGCAGATGCGGTGTATCAGATCGTTCGACATCCGCGTCCATTCGATTCCGGTGGCCTCGGTGCCGACGTGGTGCGCCATGCCCGCCGCGCGCGGCGAGAAGATGGTGAGGTCGCTGCCGCGTTCCTTCTGCAGCTTGAGCTGCGGCTGCACGCTCTGCACGAGCTGCTCGTCGCTGATGCCCAGCTCAGTGGTGGCGGGCTTGCGCATCGGGTCGGCAAGTCCGGCGAGCTGCTTGTCGCGGAACGTGAGCAGCGGCTGCGGCTCGGTCGTGTAGTGACCGTGGATGTCGATGATCATGGGGTCCTTAGTGTACTGTGCAACCTAAAGGAAAATGAGTGGACCGCGTGACCGTCAAAGCGCTGCAGGAAATGAAACGCCAGGGCCGCAAGATCGTCGCGGTCGTGGCGTGGGATACGCCGACTGCGCAGATCGCCGATCGCGCCGGCGTCGACATGATCTCGGTGGGCGATTCGGTCGGCGTCAACCTGTGGGGCCGCTCCGAAGAAGCGCCGGTGACGCTCGCCGAGATGCTGATCGTCTGCAAGGCCGTGCGCGCCGGCGCGAAGCGCGCGCTCCTCAGTTGCGATGTCCCCTCGGGCTCGGTCGACGATGCCAGGCGGCTGGTAGAGGAGGGCGGCGCCGAGATGGTGAAGGTGCTCGCCTCTGCAGAGCGCGTGCGTGCACTCGTTGCGGCGCGCATTCCGGTCTTCGCGGAATTCCACGGCCAGCGGCCGGTCGCGGAGCTGGTCGCCGATGCAAAGGCGCTCGAGGCTGCCGGCGCGGCGATGCTCGACTTTCGCCATTCCGGCGCGGAGGCGGGCGCTGCGGTGGCGAAGGCGGTTTCGATTCCGGTCATCGGCGGACTCGGCGGCGGGCCGTGGCTCGACGGGCGCGTGCGCATGGCGCACGCGGCGATCGGCTATGCGGCAAGCTGGGTCGATTCGAGCGCCGATACGTACGCCAACACCGCAAAGGCGACGCTGCAGGCCTTGACCGAGCTCGCGGCCGACGTGCGCGCCGGCCGGCAGATCCGGGGGCAGCGTGGCTGAAGCACTGATCGACGGCATCCGCACGCACTACGACGTGGTGGGCGACGGGCCGCCGATCCTGATGTACGCGCCGGGCGGCTTCGACGCGACGATCGAGAAGTGGCGCACGCAGGGTGTGTACCAGCGCGTGAAGCTGCTCGATCACCTGTCGAAGAAGTACCGTTGCATCGTGTTCGACCGCCGCGAATGCGGCCAGTCGGGGGGCCGCGTCGAGGCGATCGCCTGGGCGCAGTACGTGCGGCAGGGAAAAGGATTGCTCGACCACCTTGGCATCGCGCGCGCCCACATCATGGGCGGCTGCATGGGTTGCTCCTGCGCTATCGCGTTCGCCGTCGCGCATCCCGAAGCGACGCTCAGCATGCTTCTCTGGTGGCCCGTGGGCGGAGCGAAGTACCGCATCAAGGCGCACCAGCGCTTTGCGGAGCATCTCGCCTTCGTCGGCGCGCACGGCCTCGATGGCGCCGTGGCGCACGTGCAGAAGGAGGGCAAGGCATTCAATGCCGACGCGAGGGGCGGCCCCTGGTCCTCCGTAATCCGCAACGAGCGCGCCTTCGCCGAGACTTATGCGAAGCAGGACGCCACGCGCTACAAGGAGATCGTCGGCCGCATGGGCAAGACGCTCTTCGACCGCGAT
>DATLDY010000187.1:0-53147 GCA_035525655.1 Burkholderiales bacterium | reverse complement strand
GGCGCGCGAGGGGCAGATCCTTCAGGCGGTGCTTGGCAATGAGCGCGGCATGGGCGAGCCAGGGCCAACGGCGATCGGGGTCGGCAACAAACTGCCGGTAGACGAAATCCAGCGCCAGCCGGCTGCGCGCCGGGTCCGGGACTTCGGCATAGATGCGCGCCGCCGCGAACAGCGGGTATTCGCTGCGCGGATCCAGCGCAAGGATGGCTTCGAGCCAGCCGATGAGGCGCGAATAGTCGAGCCGTGCATACGGCGTGATGTTCGTCCCGCCGTAGTCGTACGCCTGCAGATAGAGCATCGCGAGGCGCGCGGCGGCGGGGCCTTCGCCAAAGCTCGCGAGCTCGAGCAGCGCGGGGGGCGGGGCCGGCGGAAGCTCCCGCGCCGCAGGCGCGCTCGGTGGTTGCGCCGTGCGCCAGACGATCTGTGCGGCGAGCGCGGCGGCGAGCGCGAGCCATACCGTTCGCGGCACGAGGCCCAACCGCCGCGCGTCGGACGTCACGCGTTTCTGCGTTGGAAGTCGAACACGCCGGCAGCGGTGAGGAGCGCGGCGTACAGGGCAAGGCTGCCGAGCACCGCGGCGTAGGTCCGCGCGTCCGGCAGCCCATAAAGCAACCACTCGGTTCGCGTTACTCGATCGAGCGCGGGGAGGAGGAGCCCGACTGCCTCGAGCGCATGGCGCGCGATCAGGTTCAACCACGATTCCTCGGTCAGCGGCCCACCCGCGATCGCCTGCATGGCGCTCACCGAGCGGCCCAGGAGATACAGGCCTGCCGTGGCGGCGAGCGCCGGGACAAGCTGGGCGATGGTCATCGCGAAAAAGAGCGCAGCCGCAGCGACCAGCACGAGCTCGCCGGCGAGCGACAACGCCCATGCCAGGACGGCAACCGGGGGCGCCCACAAGAGCAATGGCGCGGCGAAAAGAGCGGCAAGCACCGTGGCGCAAAGCGCGAAGCCCGCCAGGCGACCGAGGTATTGCGTGCTGCGCGACAGCGGCAGCGAAAGCGACATCTCGAGCCGGCGATCGTCGATCTCGCGCCTCACGCTGGCGACGACCTGGCCGGCGATCAGGAACACGGCGCACACCCGCAGCAGTGCCGCGACCACGGCGGCTTGCACCATGCGGCTTTCCGTCACGGCCACCTGGGCGAGAAACCCCCCGAGCGCGATGCCGAGCGCAATCGCCGCGAGCGCCAGCCACACCATGCCGCCGCGGCGCGCTTCGACGAACGCGAGACGGGCGAGAATGGCCGCGGGCATGCGTTCGTTTGTAGACTAGTCCGGAGCCCCATGCAACACGCCAGCCCTCACCAGCCCGCCGTCTTCGAGCGCATGGCCAATGCCACCTGGACCTTCAGCCAGCGCTACTGGCGGCTGGTGGTCGTGGCGATGCTGCTGCTCCTGCACGTTGCGGTGTTCCGCGGTGTCGCCGATCCGTGGGCCCGCGCGCTGCTGCTCGCCCACCTGGGACTCCTTCTCCTATGGCAGCCGTTCCTGCGCGTCGAGCAACGCGTCTCTGCGACGCAGGGCGGCATCCTGCTCATCGTCGCCTGCGCAGTGATGCTGCGCCTGGACTGGTGGCTGCTCGCGTTCTGGGTCGTCGTTATCGCGGGCCTGGTCGGCGGCAAGGTGTACCAGCATCACGCGAAATGGCAGCGGCGCTGCTACCTGGTGATGCTGGTCTACCTGCTCGCCCTCCTCGCCATCGTGATCCTTCCGGAGATCGCGCCGCGACGCGAGATCAATGCCGAGACGCGCCGCGCCGCCGATTACATACTGCCCTTCGCCTTCATCCTGATCGCGCTCTTCCCCGCCGAGCGGGAATCGGGCGAGGCGCCGCAGGTGATCGACTTCTTCTACAGCGTGTTCCTCATGCTGCTGCTGGTGGTCGTGATCCTGGGCAGCTTTACGTTCATGACCTTGACGCGCTCGAGCTACCTCGAATCGCTGACCTATACGGTATTCATCACCGCGGCGGCGGTGCTGCTCATCGGGTTGGCGTGGAACCCGCGCAGCGGCGGCGGCCTCGGCATCTTTTTCGAGCGCTATCTTTTCTCGATCGGCCTGCCGGTCGAGATCTGGCTCCAGGTGCTGGCCGAGCTCCTGAGGAGCGAGGGGCAGCCGCAGCGCTTCCTGGAGCAGGCGCTCGCCGCGCTCGCGCGCCTGCCGGCGGTGGCAGGCGTCACCTGGCGCGCGGGCGGCGAGCACGGCAGCCGCGGCGAGCAGACGCCGCAGGTAGTGGAGTTCTCGAATGGGGAGCTCGCGCTCGGCATCTCCTCGCGCTACCGCCTGACGCCGGCGCTGCATTGGCATCTGCATCTCCTGGGGCAGATCCTCGGCGAGTTCTACATCGCGAAGCTGCGCGAGGAAAAGCTGCGTGAGACGAGCTATCTGCAGGCGGTGCACGAGACCGGCGCGCGCACGACGCATGACATCAAGAACCTGCTGCAGTCGCTGAACGTGCTTTGCTCCGTTGCGACGCGATCGGACTATGGCGATTCGGCCCAGCTCAATGCGCTCGTCCGCCGGCAGCTGCCGCTGGTCGCGCAGCGGCTCGGGCAGACGCTCGAGCGCTTGCAGCGGCCGCAGCCGGAAAACGAGACCTACCTCGCGGCGGCAGCGTGGTGGGAGGCCCTCGCGCGCCAGTACCAGAACGAAGGCGTCGAGTTCCTCCCGGCGCGGCCCGCTCCCCAGGCGCGCGTGCCCCGTTCGCTTTTCGACAGCGTGGCCGACAACCTCATCCGCAATGCGCTCGCGAAGCGAGCCGGGACGCCGCGCTTGCGCGTGCGCGTCTCACTCGAGGCGGCAGGGGATCTCGTGCTGCGCGTGTGCGACGACGGCGCCGCGGTGCCGCCGGAGGTCGCTTCAAGCCTGTTGCGCGCGCCGGTCGCCTCTAGCGGCGGACTGGGAATCGGTCTTTATCAGGCGGCGCGCCAGGCCGAAGCCGCTGGATTTCGCCTGCTGCTGCAGACCAACCGGGAGGGCGAGGTGTGCTTTGCGCTTCAGGGAAGCACGCCGGCCGCTATCAGCCTGCCGTAGAGCTCGCCCACCGTAATCCAGGTCATCTGGTCGTCGAACTCGCCGTTGCCGAACGTGCTGTCGGTGCGGGGATGGAAGACGAACACGGGATCCCCGTTCAGGTTGGCGAGCTCGTCGATCTGGGTTACCCCCGGCGTCAACGCCCCGTTCTTTCCGGGCGAGAAGACGATCGCCACGACCAGGCTGCTGGTCATCAGCTGGTTGGCGCCGGCGGGAGCCGTGACCCCGCACGTGCTCGCCGTGATGCCGGTGCCCGATTTGCAGATCAGGAGGTCGTTCGGCTGGCACGCGACGCCGTTGTTCTTCATGTTGGTCGAGCTGACGAAATGCGGGTCTAGCAGCGTGGCCGGGGCCGTCGCCGGCACGCAGTTCGTCTTGGTCTTCGCCACCGCGTAGCGCAGGCGATTGCCCCACGCGTCCACGGCGAAGCCCGCGGGGTCGACCTGCGTGATGCCGATGGTCCGCGCCGGCACCAGTCCCAGGGTGACGGCGCCGCTCGTGCCGCCGTAATAATCCTCAACCGCGCCGGCTCCCGAGTCGCCGCTGCACTGCATCGCCGCGTTGCGCACCTCGTCGCCTGCCACGGTGGCCGGCGTGGTCGTGTTAGCGCTGCGCGCCGGACAGGGAAGCCGGCCGTTGACGATGGCGAAGGACAGCAGGGCTTCGCGCGCCTGCTCGAGCCGGCGCCGCGTGTCTTCGTAGTTGCGCTGCTCGGTCTGTGCCGAAAGCGTGTACATCAGGCTGCCCAGCAGCAGCACGACGATCGTGAGCACGACCGCAAGCTCGACCAGGGTGAAGCCGCGAGGGCGCAGCCGCATCAGTTCGAGCCCACGACCGCAATTCGATCGTTGAAGGTCTTGTTTGGAAGCAACGCCGCCCCTCCCTGCAACGTGAAGGTGGTGTCGAGGTCTGCGTTCGCGCCTTCCAGCAAATCGCCTATCAAGGTAGGAGGTCTCGCCTGGGTGCCGATCTTGGCGCCCCCGAGAAGCCATAGCCCCCACTGTTTACCGCTGTCGGGGTGATAACCCACCATCAAGCAGGGGTTCGCATTGGCGGGGACGCACGCGGTGCCGCAGCAGCGAGTTCCGGAGGGAGGCGATGGGGACAGGCCCTGGGCAACGGCGTAGTAGGAAAGTTGCGGCCAGCGGTTGCGCGCGAACCAATTGTGAGTCGTGTTGCTCGGATCGACCAGGGCATGGTCGGAGAGCAATGCCATAGGGACGCTAATCGTGCGCCGATAGCACGTCAGTCCTAAGAGCTGCGAAAGCAGACCGCACACTGCGCTTACGCCGAGAGGGATACCCGTGCCGGCGGCGACACGCGCGCTGAGCACGAGGGTGGCGGAGCCATTGGCGTTGATCGTGCTCGCGCCCGCCGTCATCGTGTATCCGTAAGGCGGGTTGAAGGTCGTATCGAGTCCGCCGATGGGCACGGTCGCATTGATTTGCCTGAGCGCCATGCCGACGTTGCTCGCTGTGGCGCTCAGCGTCAACGTCACGGACGCGTTCGAATTGAACAAATCCCAGCTATAGATCGTGCACGTGAGGGTGGTCGGTGTCCCTGCGGACGTGCAGGTCGACGTCCCCGCATTCAGGGTGCCGCCCGCCGTACCGGCCAGCGTGCCGCCGGTCCATGCGACGAAGCCGGGGTCGCAAAACGCGTCGCTGCCCGTGGTGCATGGCGTCGGCGTACACGGCGTGGGGGAGCATGCAGACGCGCTGCCCGGGCTTGCGGTGAACGCATACGTCAGCGGCGGCAAGCCTTGGAACGTACCGGCGACGCCTCTGAAGTTGCTCGCGGGCGCCAGAGCCGTCGGGACGAACGTCGGGTCGGCGAAAACCGCCGCGAAAGGCAGTACGCTCGTGCTGCTCCAGGCGCCGCCGGAATAGGCGCTCTTGATGAGCGGCGCCCGCTCGTGCTGGATGCGGTCGGCAATGGCGGCCTCGATCGCCGGCAGGAGCTCGGCGGCGGTGATCTTCAGGACCTGGTCGTTGAACGAGGTGCTCGCCGCCGCCGTCACGAACGCGGACGTTGCCGTGCTGTAGCACTCCACGTAGTCGCGCGCATCCATGGTGGGCGCGGGTGCGCTGCGCGATTGGTTGCGCGCCGTGCACCCGGTGCTCGCGGCGACGCTCATGGCGGGCCCGGGGGCGATGATCAGGGCGACGGTGTCTTTTACGCCGTCGACCGTGAGGAGACCTGTCGCGCAGGCCATGGTCGCATCGCTCGTGCAATTCGAGTTGATGACCAGGTTCGCGCCCAGGGCCCAGCCGGAGGCCACGACGTACCAGAGCGGCTCGCCGGCCGCATCGAGCAGTTTTTCTATGCCGACGGTGCGCCACGGCAAACGGCCGACGGCCGGGAAGGTACAGGTGCTCGCCGTCGCGCCTTCGAGACCGCTGCCCGCGCTGCCCGCCGCCTCGGGGCACGGCAGGCGGCCAGGGTCGGTCTCGCCCTGCTTGGCGGCCTGCATCGCCACGTGTCCGATCAGCGCCTGCTTGGCGCGTGCCAGCACGGCCGCGTTGTGGTTGCGGTTCGCGATCGTATAGTCGCCGGTCATGGCTTGCAGCCGGGACACCGTGAACCATGCGGTGCCCATGGCGATCAGCGCCAGCATCGCGAGGAGTGCGACGCCCTGCTGGGGGTGCCGCGCTGTCATGGCCGCTCGCGCCCTACGCGGATCTCGCCATCGCCCAGCACGTCGCGCACCTCGCCGCTGCCACGATCGAGGGCTTCGCCGGGCTTCAAGCTTGCGCGGCTGCCGCCTTCTCCGACGGTGATCGACACCGTGCCGCCCGGCGTGCGCGTCGTATCGATGCGCGGCGCCTCGGGCGCGCTCTCGGTAAGCGCTTCGCCGTTGATCCAGACGGTCGCCGGACCGCTCGAGCGCTTGACGTAGCCGTCAACGCGCGTCACCGGCGCGGCGACGACCGCCGCCGCCGGCTTGTCGGGCACGCGCGCCTTGCGGCGAGCATCGAGGGCGCTGCGCTGGTCGGGCGTGAAGAAAAGCCGTCCGAGCTCTTGCGCATGCCCAGCGACCGGCATGAGCGCAAAGGCGAGAGCGAAAGGCAGCAACTTCATTTCTTGGCCGCCCGGTCCGTGATGGTGACGAGGTCGATCTCGCATTCGGCGCGCAGCCGGGGCGTCATCGTGGTCCCCGTCGCCGCCTGTCCGGTGCGCGTCAATGCGCATTTGCGGATCGAGTAGAAGGCATTGCCGGACTGGCGCAGGTCGGACAGGAACCTGAGAAGATCTTCTTCGTGCAGCAGGGCGAGCTCCACCTTCATCGTGCTCGCATAGAAGTCGACGTTGGCGGGCTTGCCGGGTGCGGAGGTGAGCAGGCGCTGGCGCTCGACGACATAGCGCAGGTCGAGCAGCTCGCGCTCGGTGCGGATGCGGGTGATGGCGTCGGCCCATTCCAGCCGTCGCTCCTCGCCCAGGATATTCAGGCTCTTCAGGCGCTGGTACACGTCGATCTTCTCGTTCACCTCGCGCTCTTCCTCGGAGATGCGCGCCAGGCGCTCGTTGTTCTGCCGCCTCTCGGCCTGCGCAACGGCGAGCTGCGCCTGCGCGATGCGTAACGCGCCGCCCGCGCTCCAGATGAGCGCACCGCCCAGGCCAAGGAGCGCAAGCGCGATGACCAGTGGCGCAGCCAGCCGCCGCAGCTCTTCGCGGGTGAACCTCATGGCAGCCTCCGCGCCAGCGTGACCGTGAAGCGCGGGGCGTCGCCGGACTCGGTGGCACCGCCGATGTCGCCCGTGAGCGTGCCTTCCGACGTGACGTCGAAGGGTAGCTGGGTGCGCACGAGCTCGTAGCCTTCGCCGACCAGCGCGTTGGCGAAGCTTTGCACCTGCGCGGTGATGCCGCGGTAGTCGTTTCGCTGCGTGGCATTCACGCGTCCCGACACTTCGACGACCACGGACGCATCCGATTGGACCTGGGCAGGCTGCGCGGCCGGCTTCGCCGCCGGCTCGCGCGCCTCCGCCGGCCGGCCGATGCTCCAGCGCAACGCGTCGAGCTCGAACTGCGGATATTTCTCGAGCACCTGCGAGACGTGCCTTAGCGCGCGGTCGGGGTTGGCGCTGCGCTCGGCGATGCGGCGGAACTCGACCACCGCCACCTTGAGGTTCTCGGTGCTCGTGTCAGTCACCGGGAAAGTCGAGGTAATGCGCTCGTATTGCTGTGCCGCCGTGCGCGCGATCTGCGCCTGCTCCACCGCCTGGCTGCGCACACCCATGACCTCCAGCCAGCGACTGCCGCCGATCACAAGGCAGGCGAGGAATCCGGCCACGCCTAGCGCGACGACGCCGCGCTGCAATTGCCACAGGAAGTAGCGGCGCCGGTCTTCGCGGCTCGCAAACTGCTCACGCGGCGGCTTGCGCGCCGTGAGATGGATGAACAGCACCTCGCCCTGGGTGTCCGGCGGCGCGCGGCGCAGCTTGAGCGCGCGCAGCGCGTCGGCGTAGTCCAGCGTGCGGAAGGTGAGCCGCGCTTCCGAAGGCAGCGCGGCCTCGAAGAGCGCGCGCTGGCCGGGCGGCGCGACCACCAGCGCCTGCACCGGACCGCCCTCGCGCGGCAGCGCGCGCAGCGTGATCAGGTACTGCAAGAGGCGCTGCGTCTCCGATCGCACGAACGCGGCGAGCGCCTCCGGCGCCACGTCGGCCGTGCGCTCGAGGCGCGCGAATCGCAGCCTGCCCTGCTCGATATAGCACTGGCGCAAGCCCGCGCGATTGGCGGTGACGATGAGCACGCGCGGCTCCCGCGCGGCGAGGGCTGCGGCGAGGGCCGGCGCGAGCAGTGGCGCCGAGTACACGCCGGAAAGCCGCGTCCCGGCGCCTTCCAGGGCATCGAGCCACGGGGTGAGCTGCTGCGTGTTGGTGAACGACGCGAGCAGGATGCGCTCGTTGCGCCGCTCGGCCGTGACGACCTGGCCGAGCGAAAGCGCAGCCGCCAGGCGCGTGTCGCGATAGCGCTGCGCAAGCCGCCGCGCGAGCACCGCGTCGCGATCGCCGCCGCGGACGAAGGGGATCTGCTCTTCGTGGAAATCCTCGCCGGCGAGGTCGACCAGCACGGCGAAGAGTGCGCCCGCCTTGTCGCGCAGGTGCTCGCGGAAGGCGGCGAGGCCGGCGTCGTCGGCGGCGAAGTGGGCTTCCAGCTCGAGACCGGCAAACGAGGTGCGGTAGAGGGAATGGCCCTCGGCCGTGAAGTACAGGATGCGGCGCAGCGCCATGCGTTAGAACTTTATCTTCGAGATCGCGTCGTAGACCGGGCCAAGCACCGACAGCATCACCCACCCGAGGATCGCGCCGAG
Organism: Burkholderiales bacterium; assembly: GCA_035525655.1. GTDB lineage: Bacteria > Pseudomonadota > Gammaproteobacteria > Burkholderiales > SG8-39 > SCGC-AG-212-J23. The sequence continues at coordinate 44,800 of DATLDY010000187.1, read as the reverse complement.
CACCAGCGTGAGCGCGGGCTCGATCATGGCTTGCACCTTGCCGATCGACTCGCGCACCTCGCGATTGTAGAAATAGCTCACGTTGAGGAGCGCCGTGTCGAGGCCGCCGGTGTTCTCCCCGATGCGCAGCATGCGGATCACGAGAGGCGGGAACAGATCCAGGTCCTGGAACGCGGCGGTCAGGTTCTTGCCCTCCGCGATCTGCTGGCCGGCCGTGCGCAGCGCCTGCTCCAGTACCTTGTTGCCGACGATTTCCTCGCAGCTGCGGATCGCGTCGAGCACCGTGATGCCGGAGGAATACATCATGGCGAAGCTCCCGGCGAAGCGCGAGAGCACGATCTTGCGCAGGATCGGGCCGATCAAAGGCGCCGTGATCTTGTAGCGGTCCACTGCGTATTCGATCGAGGGGTAGGTCTTGATCGCGAACTTGAGCCCGAACCAGGCGACGAACGGCGCGGCAATCACCAGGTACCAGAAGTTCACGAAGAAATTCGACACCCCGATGAGGAGCCTCGTCTGCAGCGGGATGTTCTCCCCCATGTTGCGGATGAAGCCGGTCATCTGCGGGACGAGATAGATCATCAGGAACAGCGTGACCAGGAGCACGATGCCGCCGACAAAGGCCGGATACACCATCAGCTTCTTCGTCTGTGCGGCGAGCTCGTCCTCCCACTTCAGTGTCTCGGTGAGGCTCTTCAGCACCTCGCCCAGCTTGCCGGTCTGCTCGCCCGAGCGCACCAGGCTCACGAATACCTTGCTGAACACCTCCGGGAACTCGGCGAGCGATTGAGATAGGCTTTTGCCGCCCTCGATCGACTCCACCATCCCGGCGACCACCTCGCGAAAGCGCGTGTTTTCCACGCTGTCGCGCAGGTCGCGCAATCCCTCCATCACCGGCACGCCCGCATTGGCGAGCTGCTCCAGGTGGAAGCAGAAGTTGATCAGGTCCTGTCGCGTGATGCCGGTGCCGATCAGCCGCGATTTCTGCCGCGACGGCGCCCCCGACACGAGGTCGAGGTCCATGCGCGACAGGCGCTGCTCGAGGTCGAAGAGGTTCATCGCCTCCACGCGCCCGAGGACGCTCTTGCCGTGCGCGTCGACTGCCTTGTAGGTAAAGAGGGGCATGGCCTTCTCGACCGGGTCAGGCCATGCGGTCGGTAAGGTCGACCACGCGCATCACTTCATCGAGGCTCGTAATGCCGCCGCGCACCAGGCGCACGCCATCATCGGCGAGCGTACGGAAACCGGCCGCGCGCGCCGCGGTGATGATTTCGCGCGCGGTGGCGCGGCGCGCCACGAGTTCATCGATGGCCGAGTCGATTTTCAGTATCTCCAGGATCGACTGGCGTCCCCGGTAGCCCTGGTAATCGCACTGCTCGCAGCCGACGGAGCGGAACGCCACCGCAGGTTCATTCGCCCCGATCGCGAGCAGGCGCCGCTCCTGGGCGTCGGGCTCGTAGGATTGCCGGCAGGTGCGGCACAGGCGTCGCACGAGGCGCTGCCCGAGGATGCCGATGATGTTGCCGGCAAGGATGTCCGGCACGATGCCGATGTCGAGCAGGCGCGGGAACGCACCGGCCGCCGAGTTGGTGTGCAGCGTGGAATAGACCTGGTGGCCGGTCATCGCCGCGCGGAACGCCATCTCGGCGGTCTCCTGATCGCGGATCTCGCCCACAAGAATGGCGTCCGGGTCCTGCCGCATCAACGCTCGGATACCGTTGGCGAAATCGAGCTTCGCCGCCTCCGACACGGACGTTTGCCGGATGAGCGTCATCGGGTACTCGACCGGGTCTTCCAACGTCATGATGTTGATGCCGTCGGAATTGATGTGGTTCAGGATCGAATACAGCGTGGTGGTCTTCCCGCTACCGGTCGGCCCGGTAACCAGGATGATGCCCTCGGGGCGCGCGATCATGCGCTTCAGAAGCTCGAGCTGCGTCTCCTCGAGGTTCAGCTTGTCGAGCGGCACGATGCCCTTTTGCCGGTCCAGGATCCGCAGCACCAGGTTCTCGCCGTGGGTCGTGGGCAGGCTGGAGACGCGGAAGTCCACCACGCGCCCGGACATGGTCGCCGAGATGCGCCCGTCCTGCGGGGCGCGCGTTTCGGCGATGTTCATTTTGGCCATCACCTTGAGGCGCACGGCCATCGCCGGCCAGTAGGTCTTGTGCAGCGAGCGGATCTGGCGCAGCACGCCGTCGATGCGGTAGCGGATGCGCAGGAAGTTTTGCTCAGGCTCGAAGTGGATGTCCGACGCGCCGCGCTCCACTGCGTCGGCGAGGAGGGCAGAGATGAGCCGCACCACCGGCTGCGAGTATTCGTCGCCGTCGGCGACCGACGTGTAGTCGATCTCGCCGGTCTCGATCTCCTTCAGGATGCCGTCGATCGAAAACTCGTGGCCGTAGTAGTGCTCGATCGCGCGCTCGATCTCCGAGTCGCCGGCGATGCGCAGCTCGATCTCGTGGTCACCCTTCAGGTGCGCGCGCAGCTGATCGAGCGCCACGATATTGTTGGTATCCGCGAGAGCCACGATGAACTTCTTCTGCTGCCGGTCGAGGGCCACCGGGAAGATGCGATAGCGCCGCGCCATGTCGCGCGGCACCAGCTTGAGCGCGGAAGGGTCGACGATGATGCGGCCAAGGTCCACGGCCTGCAGGCCGAGCTTTTCGGACAGCGCGTCGCGCAGCGTGGCTTCCGACACGAAGCCCAGCTGGACCAGGAGCCGGCCGACCGGAATGTGCTGCTTCGTCTGCTCGAGCAGCGCAATGCGCAGCTGGTCCTCCGTCAGGATGCCCTGATCGATCAGGATCTGGCCGAGGTGGCGCTTGGCTTGCGGGTTGCTCGGCGAATTCACTTGCCGAGCTCCGCCGCCCGCGCTCGCGCCGCTGCCAGATCGAAGCTCGCACCGCGCTTCTCGGCGAGCGCGATCGCGCGCTGGTAGTAGTCGAGGGCCTGGCGGTTCTGGCGCAGGTGGTCGAGGCTCACCGCGACGTTGTAGGCGAAGTCCGCGTTCTCGGGCTCGGCGGTGTAGGCCTTGAAATACTCCTGCTGCGCCTCGGCCCAGCGATTCTGCTGCGCGAGTTGGTTGCCGAGCGTGAAATTGAGCGCGTGCGCCGCCGGATCGGCGGCGAGCATGGATTTCACCCGGCTTTCTGTGATCAGCGGATCGCTGCGGCCGGAGCGAAGCGCGATCAGCGCGGCCTGCGCCTGCGCGTCGCGCGGATCGCCCTGCAGCACGCGCATGTACAACGCTTCTGCGGTCTCGTAGCGCCCGCCGCGAACCTCGAGGGCTGCCAGTCCAAGGAGCGCGTCGCGATTCGCCGGCTCTTCACGCAATGCCTGCTGGTATTCGCTGCGCGCGGCGGCGAGATCGCCCGTCAGATACGCGGTGTAACCTGCCTCGACGCTCGGGTGCACCTGGGCGGGATGGCGAGACACCGTAGCGGTCTCGCGCGCCGGGACGGCCGGCAGGCGTGCGACCGGCGCATTGGGGACGAGACGCGGCGTAAGTCGCGGCACCTCCGCCTGCGCCTCGATAACCGGCTTCGGCGGCGGCTTCGCCGCCGAAGCTGTAGCCGCGGGTGCCCCGCTCTTCGCCGGCGCGCTCGGTAGACCCGGAATGGCGCCTTCGCTCGCGGCAGGCGCGGCAGCCACGGCGGGTACGCGCACCTCGGAGGGCGCGGCTTGCGCGCTTTGCGTCTGGCTGGGCGGATTCGTGTTGACGAGCGCGGGCGGCGGGCGCAGCTGATACCAGAAATAGATCACGGTGCTGAGTGCGAACACGCCGAGCACGCCCATCGTGATGTAGAACGGCAGGCGCGGGTTCGGCTCGCGAAACTTTGCCTCGAAGACCTTTTTCGCGCTCGCGCGGCCCGCGGCTTCGTCGTCCGCGGGTTTGCTCGCGGCGGGCCGGGCCGGCGGCGCCTTCGCCGCCGGTGCCGGCTTCGGGGGCGGCGGTGCGTCCAGAGTCGGCTCTGCGACGGCTCTCTCGGGCGCCGGCGGCGGCGCAATTTCGTCGTTCGCGATCTCCAGCGACATCGAGACATCAGGCAGCTTGTCGCGGGTGACCACGGGCTTTCGTTCCGGCACGGGGGGCGTAGCCGGCGCCTCGGGCGCATTGCCGCCTTCGCGCGCGCGCCGCTGCGCCTCCTCTTTGGCCTTTTCGGCCTTCTTGAGCGCCTCGAGCAGCAAACTCATGCGGCCCCGCGGCTCAACGCGGCGTGCGGCCGGCGGGGCCGACGACCGGAGCGGTGATTCCCGGATTGGGCTTGGAGAAGAAATCTTCCCGCGGCAACTGATTCTGCAGGCTGGAGAAATCGCCCTCGATGCTCGGATCACGGATCACCGTGGCGCGCAGGAAGATCACCAGCTCGGTCTTGGTGCTGAGATCCTTCCGGTTGGAAAACAGCTCGCCAAGGATGGGAATGTTCCGGATGCCCGGAATGAAGGTATCCGTGTTGTCCATTACGTCCTGCATGAGGCCGGCCAGCACGCCCGTCTGCCCGCTCTGCAGGCGAAGGATGGAATCGAACTCGCGCGTCTCGAATACGGGTATCAGGTTCTGCGGCCCGCCTACCAGGGCGGGGTTTGGATCTTGAGCTTGCGCCACTTGCCGGCGGATCGTCGGCCTCGCGTTGAGGACTACGGAGTCGGTGGAATTGATCTGCGGCAGAACCGTCATCATGAAGCCCTCGGCCGCGACCACCGGCGTCGTCGTGAACGAAGGCTGTACCTGCACTGTGCCGCCGCCGCCCACGTTGACCGAGCTCTGCGAGGGCACGATGGTGAAGTAGATGATGTCCCGCGTGACGCGCAATACGGCGGTCTGGTTGTTCAACACGCTGAGCTTCGGGCTCGACAGCACGCGTACGTCGCCGAACTGCTCGAGCAGCTTCAACGTAACGGTGACGCCGCTGCCGACCGACAGAAAGCCGAGCGTGAAAGGCCCGGTGGCGAGGGTCGGGCTGAATGCGGAGAACGTTTGCTGCTGCGCTGTCAGGGCGCGAAAGTTTCCGACGTCGCGCATCCGCTGCCATTCGATGCCGCGCTGGTATTCGTTGCGCAGCTGCACCTCGGCCACGGTGGCCTCGATGAGCACCTGGCGCCTCGCGCCGGCGAGCACCTGGTCGAGGAACTCCTGAACGCGCTCCTGCTGCTTGGCGGTAGCGCGCACATACAGGATTCCGCTTTCGCGGTTGGCGATGACGGACGCGGCTTCCTGATAAGTGGTCGCGGGTTGCGCCGCGACGGGGGGCGAGATAGGCGGTTGCGCGCCCGGGACTGCGCCCGCCGCCGGCGGGGCCGGTGGGGCCGGGGTGGCAGGGGTCGAGGCCGGGATGATCTTGTCGGTCTCGCGCAAGATCTCCTTGATGTTCTGCACGATCGACTCCCAGAGATGGTTTTGGGCGGCGACATCGATCGTGGAGATTGCCCCGGTCGTGGCTTGACCCGCAGACGCCGCCGTGCCGAACTGGGTCGAGGCGGTCGACTGCATCTTCACGTTGCGCGAGGCGCTCAGATAATCGATTTTGTAGGAGCGCAGGAACGGTGCGTCGCGCGTCACGAACAAGGTATCGCCGTCGAGCTCGTAGCGCATGTCGATCTGACGTGCGATGCGGTTCAGGAGCTGAGGCAGGGTCTGGTCGATCGCGTTCAGCGTCACATTGCCCGTGAGAGTGGGATCGATGTCGATCTGAAGCCGGGCATCGCGCGCGAGCGCGAAGAGGAGTTCCTGCGCGCGCACGTTATTGACGACGACGCTGTAAGTCTCGGGCCGCGCCGTCACTTTCGGCTTCGATAACAAGGGCGTCACCTGCACTGGAGCCGGGATCGCGCCTTGCGGCTTTTGCTCTTCGGCGTGGATGTGATTCGGCGCGGGTTTGATGGGCGCTTGCCCGCACGCGCCGAGCAAGCACGCCGAAGCGACGGCGAGCCACCTTCCCTTAGTTATCAAGCACGACCCCCTTGAGCGCTGGAGGATAACACGGACTCGCTCTGAGGAATGTGGCGTAAGCGCCTGTCGCGCAGGCGTTTTCGCCTTCTTACATTTGCTGGCGGAGCTCCGCGAAGGAGCGCGGCGACGGGCGGAAAGCCTGCTGGTATTTCGGCGGCAGCCGGCGGCGTGCTTCGAGGGCTTCCTGCGCACTTTCGAAGGTCCCATAGACCACCCGCAGCCGCGTCGCCGGGGCGCCGGACATCGGGATCACGAAAACGTCGGAGAGGGGGACAAGATCGCGCGCGCGCAAGAGGAATCGCTCCATGCGCGCCGGCTCCGGGTTGTCCGTGACGAAGAGCTCGAGCGCGTACGCGTCATCCGGTGCGCGCTCGAGCACCGCGCGCGTCGCCGCCAGCCGGTCGGAAAGGAGCTTTTGCCGGCCCGGCGAGTAGGCCTGCAGCCGGCGCTGTTGACCGCTGGTCAGCAAAGGCTCCGGCGGCTCGCTTTCCCGCTCGACCTCGGCCTGCACCTCGGCCTCGTCCTCGGCCTCGTCCTCGGCGTCAAGTTCCGCTTCGAGCTCCGCGGCGCCATCGGGCAGCGCCGGTGCCGGGACAGACGCGGAAGCCGGGCGCGGCGCAGGTGACGCCGCGGCGACCGCCGGCTGCTGCGGCGCTGGCGGCACGCTGACGTACCAGTGAATGCCGGCGCTGAGCACGGCCCCGGCTGCGAGCCCGGCCCCGAGGAGCGCGGCGGCACGCAACGAGCGGCGCGCGGGCTGCGAGGCAAAGTCGGAGTCTGCGATCGCCGCCTTGACGTGGCGCTCGGTGACGGCGTGGCTGCCCTCGCTGTACGCGGCCAGCAGCGCCTTGTCGGCGAGAATGTTGATGCGCCTCGTGAGCCCGTCGGAGGCGCGCGCGATGCGCGCAGCGGCGCGCGGCGCGAAGACGTCGGGGCCGCGATACCCGGCGGCGCGCATGCGGAAAGCAAGGTATTTCGCCACCTCGGGCGCGGCGAGCGGGCGCATGCGGAAGCTATGCGTAATCCGGTCGCGCAGCTGCCGCAGCGACGGCTTGGCCAGCATCGCGTCGAGCTCCGGCTGGCCGAAGAGCACGATCTGCATCAGCTTGTGCCGGCTGGATTCGAGGTTCGAGAGCAGCCGCACCTGCTCGAGGGTGTCGTCGGGCATGACGTGCGCCTCGTCGATCAGCACGACCACGCGGCGCCCGTCGCCATAGAGCCGGATGAGGTGCTCCTGTAGCTCGCGCAGGGCCACCGTGCGCCGGTCGGAGAGCTTGAGCGCGAGCTCGTCGGCGATCGCCTGCAGGATCTCCTCGCGCGCGAGCGATGGGGTGGCCAGGTAGATCGTCGCCACGTCGCGCGGCAGGCGCTCCATCAGCATGCGCGAGAGCATCGTCTTGCCGCTACCCACTTCGCCCGACACCTTGACGATGCCTTCATCGTGCGTAACGGCATAGGCGAGCGCCTCCAGCGTCGCGCCGCGCTCCGCGCCGTCGAAGAAGAAGTCCGTGTGCGGCGTAATGCGAAACGGCGGCTCGCTCAGGCCGAAGTGCTCGAGGTAGAGCGACACCGCTATTTCTCCTCGCCGCGCAGGTCGGTCTGCATGCGGCTGTAGAGCGTCGTGCGGTTCACGCCGAGAAGCTTGGCCGCCTGGCTCACGTTGCCGCGCGTGAGGCGAAGCGCCGCCTCGATGTAGCCACGCTCCCAGGCCTTGAGCGTCTCGTCGAGATTGAAGCTGCCGGCGCGCTCGAGCTGGCGCAGCGCCTGCTCCGCGATCGGGCCGTGCGCCGCCGCGGTGGGCGCGGGCGCCTCCAGGTCGAGCTCTGGCTCGATCTCGGCGACCGACAGCCGCTGGCCGGGGTATTTCGTCGCCAGCCGAATGACAATGTTGCGCAATTCACGCACGTTTCCGGGGAAATCATATTGCTGCCAGCGGGCCCTCGCGTGCGCATCGAGCTCGAAGGCATTCGTGCCGGCCTGCGCCGCGGTCAGCCGCCGGAAATGCTCGAGGAGGGCAAGCTTGTCGCCTTCCATGTCGCGCAAGGGTGGAACGGCCAGCGTGAAGACCGAGAGCCGGTGATACAGATCGGCCCGAAAGCCGCCCTTTTTCACCTCGCGGCGCAGGTCGCGGTTGGTCGCGGCGATGACCCGGCAGCGTGCGATGCGCAGCTGCGTCTCGCCGACGCGCTGGAACTCGCCGTTTTCCAGCACGCGCAAGAGCTTGGCCTGCAGCTCGAGCGGCAGCTCGCCGATTTCGTCGAGGAGCAGCGTGCCGTCCTGCGCATCCTCGAAATAGCCCGACTTGTTCCCCGTCGCGCCGGTAAAGGCCCCCTTCACGTAACCGAAGAGGGTGGGCTCCACCAGAGTCGGCGCTATCGCCGCGCAGTTCAGCGTGAGATAGGGGCGGCTCGCGCGCGGCGACAGGCGATGCAGGCTGCGCGCCGCCATCTCTTTGCCGCTGCCCGACTCGCCTTCGAGCAGCACCGGGTACGGCGCCGGGGCGAACTGCGCGATCTGGCTCTTCAGCTTGGCGAGCGCGGCGCTCGCGCCCACCAGATCGGCATCCTCGCCTGCCGGTGCTTCGAGCGCGCGCGCGAGCAGGCGTTTCAGGTGCGTCGGATCGGTCGGCTTCGCGACGAATTCCCACGCACCGAGCGCGCGCGCATGGCGCGCGTTGGCGGCATCGTTCTGGCCGGAAAGCACGAAAATCCTCATGCGCGGCGAATGCGCCAGGAGATCGGCGATCAATTGGAAACCCTCATCGGGTGCGTGCGGGGTCGGCGGCAGACCCAGATCGACGAGCGCGAGCGGCGGCGGCGCGTCGAGCTCGCGCAGGAGGTCGATCGCCGCCGGCCGTGAGCCGCAGGCATGCACTTCGTAGTCGGAGCCGAGCGCGAAGGCGAGCGCGTCGGTGATGAGCGCGTCGTCGTCGACCACGAGCAGCGCGGGACGCTCAGGCGGTGAGGGCGGGTTCGTCATCGCGGATGCAGCGCATGAACGCACGCTCAAGGTTCGGTTCGCCATAGCGCTCGCGTAGCGCCTGCGGCGTGCCGCGAAAGCGCAGGCGCGAGCGTTCGAGCACCGCTATCGACGAGCAGAGCTCATCCACATCGGCAAGGACATGCGAGGTGAAGAAGAGCGTTCGGCCTTCGGCCGAAAGGCGCCCGAGTACCGTCTTCACCGCCACGCGCGCGGCCGGGTCGAGGCCGCTCATCGGCTCGTCGAGCACATAGAGATCGCGCTCCAGAAGGAAGCAGCCGGCGAGCCCGAGTTTTTGCGTCATGCCCTTGGAGAGCGTCCGCACCGGGCGCTCGAGCGCGGCGCGATCGAGCTCGAGCGCCGCCACGAGCTCTGCCGCGCGCGCCGGGTCGTACGGCACGCCCGCCAGCGCGGCGAGCGTGCGCAGGAACTCGGCGCCGCTGAGGTAATGCGGCGGCACGAAGCGCTCCGGAAGATAGGCGAGCCGCGCACGCGCGGCAGGTTCCCCCGCCGCGACGCCGAAGACGTGGATGCGGCCCTCGTCGCTCGCAGCGAGGTCGAGCAGGCAGCGGATGAGCGTGGTCTTGCCCGCGCCGTTCGCGCCGACGAGGCCGAACGCTTCTCCCCGCGCGAGGTCGAGGCTGATGTTGTCGAGCGCGACGAACGCACCGTAACGCTTGCGCAACGCTTCGATGCGTACGGCGCAATGAACGCTATCCGTCGTGTTCGCGGGTGCCTCCCCCATGCGGGATAATATTACGCCGTGCAGCAAACCCCCGAAGCGCCGTCCATCGTGGAGATCCGCGGCCTGTCCTTTGCGTATGACCGGGCGCGCCCGGTGCTGCGCGACATCAACCTCGCCATTCCGCGCGGCTCGGTCGTCGGCATCATGGGCCAGTCGGGCTGCGGCAAGACCACGCTGCTGCGCGTGATCATGGGTGCCTTGCGGCCGACCGCCGGCGAGGCGCGCGTGCTGGGACATGCGACCAGCGCGCTCGACCACGTCGGCCTGTATGCCATGCGGCGCAAGATGGGCATGCTGTTCCAGTTCGGCGCGCTCTTCACCGACATGTCGGTGTACGAGAACGTCGCGTTCCCGCTGCGCGAGCACGCCGACCTGCCCGACGAGCTCCTGAACGACCTGGTGATGATGAAGCTGCACGCAGTCGGCCTGCGCGGCGCGGCGCATCTCAAGCCGACCGAGCTCTCGGGCGGCATGGCGCGGCGCGTGGCACTTGCGCGCTCGATGGCGCTCGACCCGCAATTGATTCTCTATGACGAGCCCTTCACCGGGCTCGACCCGATCTCGTTCGGCGTCATCGTGCGCCTGATCCGCAACCTGAACGACTCGCTCGGCGCCACGTCGATCATCGTCACGCACGACGTGCAGGAAGCGCTCGGCGTGGTGGACTTCGTCTATTTCATGGCCGCCGGCCGCGTCATCGCCGAGGGCCGGCCCGACGACATCCGCGCCAGCCGCGAGCCGTTCGTGCGGCAGTTCGTCAACGGCGCCTCGGAGGGCCCGGTACCCTTTCACTATCCGGCGCCGGGCTACGAAGCCGACCTCGAGTTGGCCGCGAGCTGAATGCGGGCGGCCGATTTGCGCGCACGGGTCGAGCGCCTGGGGGCCAGCGTGACCTTCCACGTGCATCGCCTGGGCTTCGCGAGCCGTTTCCTCGCCTACCTGGTGCTGCATTCCGGGACCGCGCTGCGCCGTTTCCGGCTCACCATCGCCGAGATCTACTTCGCCGGCGTCCTGTCGCTCATCATCATTCTCGTGTCGGGCCTTTTCGTCGGCATGGTGCTCGCGCTGCAGGGCTACGAGACGCTGCAGCGCTTCGGCGCATCCGAGTCGCTCGGCGTGCTGGTCGCCCTGTCGCTCGTGCGTGAGCTTGGCCCGGTCGTAGCGGGCCTGCTGTTCGCGAGCCGCGCCGGCTCCGCGATCACCGCGGAGATCGGCCTCATGAAGGCGACCGAACAGCTCTCGGCGATGGAAATGATGGCGGTCGACCCGATCGCCCGGGTTGTGGCGCCGCGCTTCTGGGGCGGCGTGCTGTCGATGCCGCTGCTCGCGGCCCTGTTCTCTGCGATGGGCATTTTCGGTGGCTACATCGTGGGCGTGCACCTGATCGGCGTCGACGCAGGGGCGTTCTGGTCGCAGATGCAGGCGGCCGTGGATTTGCGCAACGACATCCTGAACGGCGTCATCAAGAGCGTCGTGTTCGGCATCGCCGTCACCTGGATTGCCGTGTTCGAGGGCTATGATGCGCCGCCGACCGCCGAAGGCGTGTCGCGCGCCACGACGCGCACCGTCGTGACTTCCTCGCTTGCCATTCTCGCCCTGGACTTCGTCCTCACAGCGCTCATGTTCACCGGAGGCACGCACCAATGAATCGCTCAGCCATCGACCTGTGGGTCGGCGTGTTCGTGGTCGCCGGCATCGCGGGGCTGCTTTTTCTGGCCCTCAAGGTCGGCAACCTCGCCACGTTCTCCAATTCCCAGACCTACCAGGTGAACGCGAAGTTCGCCAACATCGGCGGGCTCAAGGTGCGCGCGCCGGTGAAGAGCGCCGGGGTCGTCGTCGGCCGCGTGGCCGACGTACGCTTCGACAATGAGAGCTACGAGGCGCTCGTTTCCATCAACATCGACTACAACTACCAGTTCCCGCGCGACACGACGGCGAAGATCCTCACGTCGGGCATTCTCGGCGAGCAGTACGTGGGCCTGGAGGCCGGCGGCGACGGCGTCATGCTGAAAAACGGCGACCGGCTGCGCCTCACGCAATCGGCAGTCGTCCTCGAGAACCTGATCAGCCAGTTCCTGTTCAACAAGGCGGCCGAAGGCAAGCCCGAAGCCAAACCCGAGCCCAAGGAAGCGACTAAGTGATCGTGCGCGTCTTCCTAGCTTGGCTTGCGCTTGCCTTGACGGGGTGCGCGAGCGTCGGCGGCGATGATCCGCGGGATCCGTTCGAGGGCTTCAACCGCGGGGTGTACAAGTTCAACGACAAGGTGGACCAGGCCGTAGCGCGGCCGGTGGCCACCGCGTATCGGCGCGTGATTCCCGGGGAGATCCGCGACCGGGTGCGCAACTTCTTCGGCAACATCGAAGACGTGTTCGTGGGCGTGAACAATTTCCTGCAGGGTAAATTTGCCGACGGTGCCAACGACTTTGCCCGTGTTGCGTTTAATAGCACCATAGGGATGCTTGGCATACACGACGTGGCGACCGACATGGGATATGAGAAGCACAACGAGGACTTCGGCCAGACATTCGGCCGCTGGGGCGCGCCGACCGGGCCGTACCTGATATTGCCGCTCCTCGGATCGAGCTCCGTGCGCGACGGCATCGGCACGGGCATCGGCATGTATGTCGACCCGCTCGGCGAGGTGCGCGGGTACCACACGCAGTATGCTCTATGGGGCTTGCGCCTGACCCAGACACGCGCGGATCTGCTCGATGCGAGCCGGATCCTCGAGGAAGCGGCGCTGGATCGCTACGTTTTCCAGCGCGATGCCTACCTGCAGCGCCGCAGGAGCCTCGTCTACGACGGCCGTCCGCCCAGGGAGAAGGACCCGGAAGATGAAAACGACAAGAAGCCTAATTAGCGCCCTCGCCGCCGCCGCCCTGCTCGCGTTCGCGAGCGTGGCGCCGGCGCAGGACCAGCCCGACCAGCTGGTCAAGACGGTGACGCTCGAGGTCGTGGACCTGATTGCCAAGGACCGGGACATCAAGGCGGGCAATCGCGCCAAGCTCGTCCAGCTGATCGACGCCAAGGTGCTGCCGCACTTCAATTTCAACGCCATGACCGCGCTTGCCATGGGCCAGAGCTGGAACAAGGCGACCCCGGAGCAAAGGAAGCGCCTCACGGAAGAGTTCCGGACATTGCTGGTGCGCACGTATGCGAGCGCCCTAGCCGCTTACAGCGAGCAGAAATTCGATTTTCGCCCGTTGCGCGCCAAGCCCGCTGATACCGACGTCACGGTGCAGGTGCGGGTGCTGCAGCAGGGCGCCCAGCCGGTACCCATCGACTACAGCATGGAGAAGACCTCGACCGGCTGGAAGGTGTACGACGTGATGGTCGGCGGCGTGAGCCTGGTGGCCAACTACCGGACGGAGTTCAGCAACGCGGTCCGGCAAACCGGCATCGATGGCCTGATCAAGGACCTGGCGACGAAGAACCGCACGCAGGAAGCCCCCGAGAAGAAATGATTCGCCGCGAAGGCCCGCGCATGCTGCTCTCCGGTCCGGTGACGCTCGGCAACGTAGCCGCGCTGCTGGAGGAGGGACGCGGCCATCTCGCCGATGGCGCCGATGTCGTCGACCTCGCCGACGTAACCGAGATGGATTCCGCCCTGCTCGCGCTGATGCTCGCCTGGCTGCGCGACGCAAAGGCCAGTGAGCGCACGCTGAGCTTCGCCAACCTGCCCGAATCGCTGCGCACCATCGCGCGCCTCTACGGCGTGGATCGCCTGCTGCCGGTATCCTGAAAGCGATAGAAGTCCGGGACGTCCAGAAACGCTACGCCGGCGTGCGCGCGCTCGCCGGCGTGACGCTGGAGGTGGACGAGGGCGAATTCTTCGGCCTGCTCGGACCGAACGGCGCCGGCAAGACCACCCTGATCAATATCATCGCCGGCCTCGTGCGGGCGGATTCCGGAGCCGCGCGCGTGATGGGGGCCGACGTGGTCTCCGACTACCGCCGGGCGCGCCGCATGCTCGGCGTAGTCCCGCAGGAGCTGGTGTTCGACCCTTTCTTTACCGTGCGCGAGACGCTGCGCCTGCAATCGGGCTACTACGGGCTGCGCGACAACGACGCGTGGATCGACGAGGTGATGCACTACCTCGATCTCACGGGGAAGGCCGACGCCAACATGCGCTCGCTGTCGGGCGGCATGAAGCGCCGCGTGCTGGTGGCGCAGGCGCTGGTGCACAAGCCGCCGGTCATCGTGCTCGACGAGCCCACCGCGGGCGTCGACGTCGAGCTGCGCCAGGGCTTGTGGCAGTTCGTGCGGCGCATGAACCGCGAAGGCCACAGCATCGTTCTCACCACGCATTACCTGGAGGAGGCCGAGACGCATTGCAGCCGCATTGCGATGCTGAAGGACGGTCGCGTGGTCGCCCTCGACACGACACGCAATTTGCTCGGCAACTTCGCCGGCCTCGAGCTGCGCCTGCATCTGGACCGCGACACGCTGCCGCCCGGCTTGCCCGGTCGCGTGCTCGAGACCGACGGCACTCACTTCAAGCTGCGCCTCGCGAGCTACCTCGAGCTCGAGGTAGCGCTCGCGCGCCTGCGCGAGGCCGGTGCGAACATTCGCGAGATGGAGCTGCATCCGCCGGACCTGGAGGAGGTGTTCCTGCGCCTCACGGGACGTTCATGACCCGCTTCTGGGCGCTTTGCTTCAAGGAGATGCTGCGCTTCGTGAAAGTCGGCGTGCAGACGGTGGCGGCGCCGGTGTTGACCGCGCTCCTTTATCTGGTCATCTTCGGCCATGCCTTGGAAGGGCGCGTGCAGGTCTACGACGGCGTGCCGTATACCTCGTTCCTGGTGCCCGGGCTGATCATGATGAGCGTGCTGCAGAACGCTTTCGCGAACAGCTCCTCGAGCCTCATCCAGTCGAAAATCACCGGCAACATCGTCTTTGTCCTGCTTTCGCCGATCTCGTACATCGAATTTTTCGCCGCTTACGTCGTCGCCTCGATCGTGCGCGGCTTGGTCGTCGGCGCCGGGGTGCTGGTGGTCACGGTGGGGTTCGTGGACCTTCACATCCGGCAACCGCTCTGGGTGCTGGCGTTCGCGCTCCTCGGCGCGGCGCTGCTGGCCACGCTGGGGCTGATCGCCGGGGTGGTGTCCGACAAGATCGACCAGCTCGCGGCATTCCAGAATTTCGTCATCGTGCCGCTCACCTTTCTCTCGGGGGTGTTCTATTCCATCCATTCGCTCCCGCCGCTGTGGCAGCAGCTTTCGCACGCCAACCCGTTCTTCTACATGGTGGATGGCTTTCGCTACGGCTTCTTCGGCGTGTCCGACTTTCCACCGGCGGCGAGCCTCGCGATAGTCGCGGCGTTCCTGTTGGCCGTATCCTCGCTCGGTCTCGGGCTGCTCAAATCCGGATACAAGCTAAGGCACTGATGGTCACCCCAGAAAGCATCAAGCAGGGCATCGAAGCGCAGCTTGCCTGCGAGCATGTCGAAGTCATCGGCGACGGCCATCATTTCCAGGCCGTCATCGTCAGCGCCCAGTTTGCCGGCCGCAGCCGCGTGCAGCGCCATCAGCTCGTGTACGCCGCGCTCGGCGATCGCATGCGCGAGGAGATCCACGCGCTTTCCATGCGCACGCTCACGCCGCAGGAGTGGCGCTCGGGTGGATAAGCTGCGCATCCGCGGCGGGCGGCCGCTCGAGGGCGAGGTGCGCGTCTCGGGCGCGAAGAACGCCGCCCTGCCGATCATGTGCGCCGCCTTGCTCACCGCCGAGCCGCTGCGCCTTGGCAACGTGCCGCAGCTCATGGACGTGCGCACGATGGCCAAGCTCCTGCGGCAGATGGGCGTCGACGCCGAGCCGCCTGCCGACGGCCGCATCGTGCTGCATGCCGCGCGCATCACCGACCCGACCGCGAGCTATGACCTGGTGAAAACGATGCGCGCGTCCGTGCTGGTGCTCGGTCCATTGCTGGCGCGCTGCGGGGTTGCCAAGGTGTCGCTGCCCGGCGGGTGCGCCATCGGGCAGCGCCCCGTCGACCAGCATGTCAAAGGCCTGCAGGCAATGGGCGCAACGATCTTTGTCGAGCATGGCTACATGCACGCCAGCGCCGAGCGCTTGCGCGGGGCGCGCATCCTGATGGATATGGTCACGGTTACCGGGACCGAGAACCTGATGATGGCTGCCGCCCTGGCCGAAGGCGCTACGCTGCTGGAGAACGCGGCGCGCGAGCCGGAGGTCGTCGACCTCGCGCGCTGCCTCACCGCGATGGGCGCCCGCATCCAGGGCGCGGGAAGCGATGTGATCCGCATCGAAGGCGTGGCGCGCCTTGGCGGCGCGAGCTACGACGTGATGCCCGATCGCATCGAGACGGGCACTTACCTCGCGGCGGCCGTGGCCGCCGGCGGCCGGGTGCGGCTTGCCGGGGCCGCCGCCGGCTCGCTCGATGCGACCCTCGAGAAGCTGCGCGAGGCCGGCGCGCAGATCCGCGTCGCCGAGGGCGCAATCGAGATCGAAGCCTCCGGGCGCCCGCATGCGGTCAGCATCCGTACCGCCCCCTTCCCGGGCTTCGCCACCGACATGCAGGCGCAGTTCATGGCGCTCGCCAGCATCGCGGACGGCACCGCCGTCATCACCGAGACGATCTTCGAAAATCGCTTCATGCATGCCCTGGAACTGCAGCGGCTGGGCGCCGACATCTCGATCCAGGGTAATAGCGCCGTGGTGCGCGGCGTCGAGCGGCTGCAAGGCGCCAGTGTCATGGCAACGGACCTGCGTGCCTCGGCCGGCCTGGTGATCGCCGGACTGGTGGCGGAAGGCGAGACGCTCATCGAGCGCATCTACCACCTGGACCGCGGCTACGAGGCGCTCGAGAAGAAGCTCTGCGCCCTCGGCGCGCGCGTCGAGCGCGTGAGCTGACTCTTGCGGTAGAATCCGGCCCCTTCGGCGGGCTTTCAGGACGCGGACTTTCAGGACGATATTCCCGGATGGTTGCACATGGCGAGCATCAGCATCGCGTTGTCGAAGGGGCGGATCTTCGACGAGACCGCGCCGCTGCTCGCGCGCGTCGGTATCCGGGCTAAGGCCACCCCCGCTACTTCGCGCAAGCTGGTCATCGCGACGAACCGCAGCGACCTGCGGCTGATCGTCGTGCGCGCGAGCGACACTCCAACGTATGTACAGCACGGCGGCGCCGATCTCGGCATCGCCGGGCGCGACGTGCTCGTCGAGCATGGCGGCGAAGGGCTCTACCAGCCGGTCGACCTCGGCATCGCGCGCTGCCGCATGATGGTCGCGGTGCGCAAAGGATTCGATTACGCCGGCGCCATCGGCCAGGGCGCGCGGCTTCGAGTCGCGACCAAGTACCTGAACACCACGCGCGAGCACTTCGCCGCCAAAGGCGTGCACGTGGACCTTATCCGGCTCTACGGATCGATGGAGCTTGCGCCTCTCACGGGACTCGCCGACGCGATCGTCGACCTTGTCGCGACCGGCCGCACCCTGCGCGACAACGATCTCGTGGAAGTGGAGGAAATCCTGCCGATCTCGGCGCGCCTGATCGTCAACCAGGCGGCGCTCAAGACCAAGCGCGCGGCGCTCCAGCCGCTCATCGACGCCTTCGCGCGCGCCGCGAAATGAAGATGCGGCGCCTCAGCACTGCCGATGCGGGCTTCGAGGCCAGCCTGCAACGATTGACGCATTTCGATGCCGCGGAGGACGTGAAGGTCGCCGAGGTGGTGCGCGTCATCATTGCCGACGTGCGAGCGCGGCGCGACGCGGCCGTGCTCGAATACGCGCGCCGCTTCGATGGCACGAGCGCGAGCTCGGTGGCCGATCTCGCCGTTTCGGCCGACGAGGCGCGCGCGGCGCTGGCGGCGCTCCCCGGCGAGCAACGGCGGGCGCTTGAAAGCGCGCATGAGCGCATCCGCGCCTTCCACGAGCGGCAGCTGCAGAAATCCTGGGACTATCGCGAGGCCGACGGCACGCGCCTCGGGCAGCGGGTTGGCGCGCTCGATCGGGTCGGCTTATATGTTCCGGGCGGCAAGGCGGCGTATCCCTCATCGGTGTTGATGAACGCGGTGCCGGCCAGGGTCGCCGGCGTGCGCGAGATCGTGATGGTGAGCCCGAACCCCAGCCCAATGGTGCTCGCCGCGGCTGCCATCGCCGGGGTGGACGGCCTGCTGACGCTCGGCGGTGCCCACGCCATTGCCGCGCTGGCCCATGGCACCGAGTCCGTGCCGCGGGTGGACAAGATCGTGGGTCCGGGAAATGTCTACGTCGCGGAAGCGAAGCGCCAGGTCTTTGGCCGGGTCGGCATCGACATGATCGCCGGGCCTTCCGAAATCCTCGTGATCTCCGACGGGTCCGCTCCGGCCGATTGGATCGCGATGGATCTCTTCGCGCAGGCCGAGCACGACGAGGCCGCGCAGGCATTGCTGTTGTCGCCGAGCCGCGAACACCTTGACGCGGTCGAAGCGGCGACCGGCCGCCTGCTTCCCGAGCTCGCGCGCCGTGAGGTGATCGCGGCGTCGCTCAACGCGCGCGGTGCGCTGATCCAGACGCGCGATCTCGACGAGGCGTGCGCCATCGCCGATCGCATTGCGCCCGAGCACCTGGAGCTCTGCGTGCAGGACGCGCAGGCTGCGCTCGCCAGGCTGCACAACGCCGGGGCCATCTTCCTCGGCCAGTACAGCTCGGAGGCGCTGGGCGACTATTGCGCCGGCCCGAACCATGTGCTGCCGACCTCGGGAAGCGCGCGCTTTGCCTCGCCGCTGGGGGTCTACGATTTCCAGAAGCGCACCAGCGTGATCGAAGTCTCGCGCGCCGGCGCCCAGAAGCTGGGCCCGATCGCGGCCATGCTTGCCGAAGGCGAGGGACTCGGCGCGCACGCACGCTCCGCGCAAATGAGGCTGGACAAATGAGCCCGGACAAGCTGGTGCGGCCGGAGGTGCTCGCGATGTCCGCCTATGCCGTCGCCGATGCGGCCGGCATGGTCAAGCTCGACGCGATGGAGAATCCGTACCCGCTGCCGGCCCAGCTGCGGCGCGAGCTCGCCGAGCACCTCGCGAAAGTCGAGCTCAACCGCTATCCCGAGCCGAACCCGGTCGCTTTGCGCGAGCTGATCGCGCGCAAGATGAAGGTGCCGGCGGGCATGGAGCTGCTGCTGGGCAACGGCTCGGACGACTTGATCCAGGTCCTGACGCTCGCCCTGGCTCGCCCCGGGGCGGCGCTCATGTATCCCGCGCCCACGTTCGTGATGTACAGCATGAACGCAACCTTTTCCGGCATGAAGGCGATCGCGGTGCCGTTGCGCGACGATTTCTCGCTCGACGCGGACGCTTTCATCGCGCGCATGTGCGCGGAGAAGCCGGCGCTGGTCTTTATCGCTTATCCGAACAATCCGACCGGCGTGCTCTACCCGCAAGCCGACGTCGCCCGCGTCATCGAGGCGGCGCCCGGGCTGGTGGTGATCGACGAGGCCTATCACGTCTTCGCCGGCAAGACCTTCATGGACGAGCTGCCGCGCTATCCGAACCTGGTCGTGCTGCGCACGGTCTCCAAGCTCGGCCTTGCCGGCATTCGCCTCGGGTATCTCGCCGGCCGTCCCGAATGGCTGCGCGAATTGAACAAGGTGCGACAGGTCTACAACATCAATGTGCTCACGGAAGCTGCGGCGCGCTTCGTGCTCGAGCGGCTGGATGTCCTGGAGGCGCAGGCCGCGCAGATCCTCGCCGAGCGGGGGCGACTCGGGACAGCGTTGCGCGCGCTCGCTGGCGTGACGGTGTTTCCATCCGAGGCCAATTTTTTCCTGGTGCGTGTGAGCGACGCTGCCAAGACCTACGAAGCGCTGCGCCGCCAAGGCGTACTCGTGCGCAACCTGCATCCGGGCCTGGCCCACTGCCTGCGCATTACGGTCGGCACGCCAGACGAAAACCGTATACTGCTCAACGCGTTGAAGGAAGCCATCTAAACATGCGCACGGCAGAAGTCACGCGCAATACGAAAGAGACCCAGATCCGCGTGAAGGTGGACCTGGATGGGCGTGGCATGGCCAAGTTGTCTACCGGCCTGCCGTTCCTCGAGCACATGCTCGACCAGGTGGCCCGTCACGGCATGCTCGATCTCGAGATCGAGGCCAAGGGCGACCTGCACATCGACGCGCACCACACGGTGGAGGACATCGGCATTACCCTCGGCCAGGCGTTCGCACGCGCCATCGGCGACAAGGCGGGCGTGCGTCGTTTCGGGCATGCGTATGTGCCGCTCGACGAGGCGCTGTCGCGCGTCGTGATCGACTTCTCCGGTCGTCCCGGCCTCGAATATCACGTCGAATTCACCCGCGGGCTGATCGGCGAGTTCGACGTCGACCTGGTGCACGAGTTCTTCCAGGGGTTCGTCAACCATGCCCAGGTGACCCTGCACATCGACAACCTGCGCGGCGATAACGCCCACCACCAGTGCGAGACGATGTTCAAGGCATTCGCCCGCGCCCTGCGCGCGGCGGTGGAGCGCGACCCGCGCACCCAGGGCGCCGTGCCCTCGACCAAGGGGTCGCTCTAGCGAAGGCGGCTGTGCGCATCGCGGTGGTCGATTACGGCATGGGCAACCTGCGCTCCGTTTCCAAGGCGCTGGAGCATGTCGCGCCCGAAGCCGAGGTCCTGGTCACGGCCGACCCGGCGCTCATTCGCTCGGCCGAGCGCGTCGTCGTCCCCGGACAGGGGGCATTGCCCGATTGCATGCGCAGCCTCGCGGCGAGCGGCGCACGCGACGCGGTCCTCGAGTCGCTCAAGACCAAGCCCTACCTCGGCGTCTGCCTCGGCCTGCAGATGCTTTTCGAGCACGGCGACGAAGGCGATACTCCCGGACTAAGCCTGTTGCAGGGCAACGTGCCCCGGTTTGCCGAGGCGGGGGCGATGCGCGGATTGAAGGTCCCGCACATGGGGTGGAACGAGGTCCGCCAGGAGAAGCCGCACCCGCTTTGGGCCGGCATCAGCGACGGCAGCCGCTTCTATTTCGTGCATAGCTACTACCCGGCGCCCGCGGATGGCACACTGACCGCCGCGACCTGCGTCTATGGATCGCCCTTTACCTGCGCCGTAGCCCGGGATAATATTTTTGCCGTCCAGTTCCACCCCGAGAAAAGCCAGTCCGCCGGCCTGCAACTCCTGTCCAACTTCGTGCGCTGGCATCCCTGAATCGAATCGTCCTGAAATGAATCGAGCACTGCAGTGCTCATCATCCCTGCGATCGATCTGAAAGACGGCCGCTGCGTGCGCCTGAGGCAGGGCGACATGAGCACCGCCACCGTGTTCTCGGACAATCCGGTCGAGATGGCGAAGCACTGGGCGGCGCAGGGCGCGCGTCGGCTGCACATCGTCGATCTCAATGGCGCCGTTGCCGGGCGGCCCAAAAACGAGAAGGTGATTCGCGACGTCATTGCCGCGGTAGGCGAGCAGGTGCCGATCCAGGTCGGCGGCGGCATCCGCGACCTCGACACCATCGAGAGCTACCTGGACGCGGGTGTCACGTACATCGTTATCGGCACCGCCGCGGTCAAGAACCCCGGCTTCCTTTCGGACGCCTGCTACGCCTTTCCGGGACACATCATCGCCGGCCTCGACGCGAAGGAAGGCAAGGTGGCGGTGGAGGGCTGGTCCAAGCTCACCGGGCACGACGTGGTCGACCTAGCGAAGAAGTACGAGGACTACGGCATCGAAGCGCTCATCTATACCGACATCGGCCGCGACGGCATGATGGGCGGCATCAATATCGAGGCCACCTTCCGGCTCGCGCAGGCGACCAAGACCCCAATCATCGCTTCCGGCGGACTGAACAGCCTGGAGGACGTACAGGCGGTTTGCGCCAAGCTCGCACCGGAAGGCGTGATCGGCGCGATCGCCGGCCGCGCTCTCTACGAAGGAAAGCTGGAACTCAAGAACGCCCAGGCCGTCGCCGACAAGGCGCTCGGCAAGCCCTGACTTCATGCCGCTGGCCAAACGAGTCATCCCCTGCCTTGACGTGACAGCAGGCCGGGTGGTGAAAGGCGTCAATTTTGTCGGTTTGCGCGACGCCGGCGATCCGGTCGAGATCGCGGCTCGCTACGACGGCGAAGGCGCGGACGAGCTGTGCTTTCTCGACATCACCGCGAGCTCCGACGAGCGCGATATCCTGCTGCATGTCATCGAGGCCGTGGCATCGCGCGTCTTTATCCCGCTCACCGTGGGCGGCGGCGTACGCAAGGTCGAGGACGTGCGGCGCCTCCTGAACGCCGGCGCCGACAAGGTCTCGATCAACACCGCTGCGGTGCAATCGCCGCAGCTCGTTACCGAGGCCTCCGGCATCGTGGGCGCGCAGTGCATCGTCGTGGCAATCGATGCGAAGCGCACGGGTTCGCGCTGGGAAGTTTTCACGCACGGCGGCCGGCGTGCCACCGGCCTTGACGTCATCGAGTGGGCAAAACGCATGCAAGCCGCCGGCGCCGGCGAAATCCTGCTCACCAGCATGGACCGCGACGGCACGCGCGACGGCTTCGATGTGCCGCTGACGCGCGCCGTGTCCGAGGCGGTCGGCGTCCCGGTCATCGCCTCCGGTGGCGCCGGCAGTCTGGAGCACCTTGCGCAAGGCGTGCTGGAGGGCAAGGCCGATGCGGTCCTCGCGGCGAGCATCTTCCATTTCGGCGAGTTCACGGTGCGCGATGCGAAAGTGCACATGAAAACGCGGGGCATCGAGGTGCGGGAGTGACCTCCTGGCTGGACGAGGTGCCGTGGAACGGCGAAGGCCTTATCGCCGCGGTCACGCAGGATGCCGACACGCGGCGCGTGCTCACCGTCGCCTGGATGAACCGCGAGGCGCTCGAGCAGACGGCGCAGAGCGGCCACGCGGTGTACTGGTCGCGCTCGCGCCGCAGGCTGTGGCGCAAGGGCGAGGAGTCGGGACACGTGCAGAAAGTGCGCGAGTTGCGCCTGGACTGCGATGCAGACGCCGTGCTGGTGCTCGTGGAGCAGGTTGGCGGCATCGCCTGCCACACCGGGCGCGAGAGCTGTTTTTTCCGCAAACTCGAGAACGGAAGCTGGGTGACGACCGATCCGGTGCTGAAGGATTCGTCGCTCATCTACAAGAAATGAAACCCGGCCTGTACGAAACGCTGGAGCGCATCGCCGCCACGATCAACGAGCGAAAGGATGGCGACCCGGCCCAGTCATACGTCGCGCAGCTTTTCGCCAAGGGCGATGACGCCATGCTGAAGAAGATCGGCGA
Organism: Burkholderiales bacterium; assembly: GCA_035525655.1. Classification (GTDB taxonomy): domain Bacteria; phylum Pseudomonadota; class Gammaproteobacteria; order Burkholderiales; family SG8-39; genus SCGC-AG-212-J23. Next base: position 21,915 of record DATLDY010000187.1, on the reverse strand, counting down.
AGAGGCGACCGAGACGGTCCTCGCCGCAAAGGGCGGGGATCGCCTCCACCTCGTGCGCGAAACCGCCGATCTGTGGTTCCACTGCATGATCGTGCTCGCCCGCCATGGTCTGGGGCCCGCCGACGTGGTTGCCGAACTGCACCGGCGCGAAGGCATCTCCGGCGTCGACGAAAAGGCGGGACGCAATAAATGAACGATCCGAACTGCGTTTTCTGCAAGATCGCGCGCGGCCAGATCCCGGCGAAAAAAATCCACGACGACGACGAAGTGATGGCTTTCCACGACATCCGCCCGCAGGCGCCGGTGCATTTCCTCGTCGTGCCGAAAGCCCACATCGCCACGCTGTACGACGCGCACGCCGAGCACCAGCCAGCGCTCGGCAAGATGCTCATCATCGCCGGGCGGCTCGCACGCGAAGCGGGCGCCACCGATGGCTTCCGCACCATCATCAACAACGGCCGGGTCGGACATCAGGAGGTGTATCATCTCCACATGCACGTTCTCGGCGGGCCGGAGCCTCTGGGCCCCATGCTGCAACGGCACAAATAGGAGACATCCATGGGTTCGTTCAGCATCTGGCACTGGCTGATCGTTCTGGTCATCGTGATGCTGATTTTCGGCACCAAGAAGCTGCGCAACATCGGCGCGGATCTTGGCGGCGCGGTACGCGGTTTCAAGGACGGGATGCGCGAAGGCGACAAGGCGGCCGAAGGCGCCGGCCCGGCTCCGCAGGTCACCGGCAAGACGGTTGAAGGTGAAGTGCGCTCGAAGACCGAGCACAAGGCCTGATCTTCCTCCGCCGCCAACCAAGGCGCCTCTCGGGGCGCCTTTTTAGTCTCTAAAGATGTTCGACATCGGCTTCTCTGAATTGCTGGTGATCGGCGTCGTGGCGCTCATCGTCATCGGACCGCAAAAGCTGCCGCGCGTGGCGCGCACCGTCGGGCATCTCGCCGGACGCCTGCAGCGCTACGTGTCCGATGTGAAGGCCGACATCAACCGGGAGATCGAGCTCGAGGAGCTGCGCAAGATGCGCGACTCGATGCAGAAGGCCGCGGCGGACATGCAGTCTTCGGTCGATACCGAGCTCAACAAAACCGCCGATGAGCTCAACAAAGCTGTCGAAGGCGTGAAGCCCGCTGCACCCGAGACGGTTTCCGAGAAGGCGCCCGAGTCGCAAAAGCCAGTGTGAGCGACCAGGAAACCTTCATCTCGCATCTGATCGAGCTGCGCCAGCGCCTGGTGCGCGCGGTGGCAGCGGTCCTGGTGTTCTTCGTTGCGCTGTTCATCTGGCCCGGCTCGGGCTACATCTACGATCTGCTGGCGGCACCGCTCATGAGCGCGCTGCCGGAGGGCGCGAAGATGATCGCGACCGGCGTGATCACGCCGTTCATGGTGCCGGTCAAGGTCACGGCGCTCGCGGCATTCCTCATCGCATTGCCCTACGTGCTCTACCAGGCATGGGCATTCGTCGCCCCGGGCCTCTACGACCACGAGAAGCGCCTCGCGCTCCCGCTCGTCGTAGCCAGCACGGCCCTCTTCCTCTCCGGCGTCGCGTTCTGCTACTTCTTCGTCTTCCAGAAGGTGTTCGCCTTCATCCATGGCTTTGCGCCGAAGTCGATCACGCCGGCGCCCGACATCGAGGCCTATTTCAGCTTCGTGATCACGATGTTTCTCGCCTTCGGCGTGACCTTCGAGATCCCGATCGTGGTGATCGTCCTGGTGAGGATGGGCGTGGTCACGATCGCGCAGCTGAAGGACGCGCGCCCATACGTCATCGTCGGAGCTTTCGTAGTGGCCGCCGTGGTCACGCCACCCGACGTGCTGTCGCAGTTCATGCTCGCGGTGCCCATGTGCATCCTGTATGAGGCCGGGCTGTTCTTCGCGCGGTTCGTCGGCGTGCGGCGCGATGAGCAGGCCGCCGAGCCGGCCGAAACGCGCTAGCATTCCCAGGCAGTACACCACCAAGGGAGATCACCATGCAGCTCCGGCTCGCCGGTCTGGCGCTTGCCTTCTTCGCGCCGCTTGCGCTCGCGCAGGCACTGCTCACCGAAAAGAAGTTCTTCACGCTGCCGCAGTACACGACTCAGGGCGGCAAGACGATCAAGAACGTGCGCGTCGGCTACGAAACCTACGGCAAGTTGAATGCCGCGGGAGACAACGCGGTCTTCGTCGCCCATTTCTTTTCCGGCACGTCGCATGCCGCCGGGCGGTACAAGGCGGACGAGAAGGCAGCCGGTTATTGGGACGCGATCATCGGGCCGGGCAAGGCGATCGACACGGATAAATATTTCGTCGTCAGCGCCGATACCCTCGTCAATCTGAACGTCAAGAGCCCGACCGTTGGCACTACCGGCCCGGCTACGACCAATCCGGACACCGGCAAGCCGTACGGCTCGAGTTTCCCGGTTGTCACGATGGGCGATTCGGTGCGCGTGCACAAGGCGCTCGTCGACTCGCTGGGCGTGAAGAAGCTGGTCGCGGTCGCCGGCGCTTCCGGCGGCGCGATCCAGGCGATGGAGTGGGGCGCGCAATATCCTGGTTTGGTCGAGCGCGTCATCCACGTCATCGGCCCCGGGCTCGATATCCACCCGTACGTGATCGGGTTGCTCGACCTCTGGGCCTTGCCCATCAGGATGGACCCGAACTGGAAGGGCGGGGATTACTTTGGCGGCGCGGAGCCAAACGAAGGCGTTGCGCAGTCGCTAAAGACGGTGACGCTCACCGCACTGCACTTCGGCTGGGCTGAAAAAGTCCACGGCTACAAATGGGCAGCCGAAGGCAAAGACCCCGCCGAATCGATGAACAATCTTTTCGCGATCGAGGACTCGCTCTACAAGACCGGGCAGTCGCGCGCATCGGCCACGGACGCGGCGCATTTCGTCTGGACGGCGAAAGCCAACCAGCTTTACAACCTGGAGAAGCAGCAATCCCGGATCAAGGCGAAGGTGCTGTTTCTGCCGTCGAAGACCGACATGGTTTTCCCACCCGAGCTGTCGAGGCGCTGGGCAGACAAGCTGCGTGCCCAGGGGAATCACGTCGAGGTGTATGAAATCGAGGGCACCAGCGGCCATCTCGACGGCCTGTTCTCGATCGCCAAGGTGAGCGATCAGATCAAGGCGTTTCTGACCAAGTAATTATTCCGCGCGCGCCTGCGGCTTGGGGCGCCGGCCCACCGTAACGGTGGCGTCGACGTCCTGGCCCTGGCGCTTGAGCTTCACCTTCGCCGACTGGCCCGGCGCGAGAGCGGCGATGAGATTGAGCATCCCGGCGGGGTCCGCGACCGGCTTGCCCTGCACTTCCACGAGCACGTCGCCCGGCTTCACGCCCGCCTTGTCTGCCGGCCCGCCGCGCAGCACGCCGGCGATGAGCGCGCCGCGCGTGGTGCCGAGCTTGAATGATTCCGCCTGCGGCGGGGTGATCTCCTGCACCTCGACGCCGATCCAGCCGCGGGTCACGGTGCCGTTCTTGACGATCTGCTCCAGCACCATCTTTGCCGTCGACACCGGAATGGCGAAGCCGATGCCCATCGAGCCGCCCGAGCGGGAGAAGATGGCGGTGTTGATGCCGACGAGATTGCCGGCGGCGTCGATCAGCGCGCCGCCCGAATTGCCGGGATTGATCGCCGCATCGGTCTGGATGAAATTCTCGAAGGTATTGATGCCCAGGCCGGTGCGTCCGAGCGCCGACACGATGCCGCTCGTGACGGTCTGCCCAACACCGAACGGATTGCCGATGGCGAGGACCACATCGCCCACGCTGAGGGTTTCGGAGGTGCCAAAGCTGATCGCCGGCAGGTTTTCGGAGGTGACTCGCAACACCGCGATGTCGGTCTCCGGGTCGTTGCCCACCACTTTGGCGAGCAACTTCTTGCCATCGGCGAGCGCGATCTCGATCTCGTCGGCGGCTTCGACCACGTGGTGGTTGGTGAGGATGTACCCGCTCGTGCTGACGATCACGCCGGACCCGAGGCTCGATGCGCGCTGCGCTTCATCGGGCAGTTGGTCGCCGAAGAAGCGCCGGAATAGCGGATCGTTCAACAGCGGATGGCGCGGCGCACGGATTTCTTTCGACGTGAAGATGTTGACGACCGACGGCGTCGCCCTTCGCACGGCATCGCTGTAGGAGAGGGCGCGCACAGCGGCAGGCGCGGAAGGCGCCGACTGCACCACCGCGACCGGCGCGCTCGATCGCGCCGGCAACCATTCGGGACGGAACGTCGAGACGACGAACAAGACGGCGACGGCGATCGTCGCGGCCTGCGCAAACACCAGCCAGAGACGCAGCAGCATGGGGCCCGCCAGTATACAAAAATCCCCTTGAAAACTAAGCGGTTACGTGCGAAATCGTGGACAACGGAAAAGCCCGCCGCTACAATCGCCAGCTTTTGCGCCTCCTATAAGAACTCCATCTCCATGAACGAGCACGAAAAAGTCAATAAAACGCGGCGCAAGCTGGTGGTCGCGACCTCGGTCGTCGGCGGCGCCGCCAGTCTCGGCGCAGCCGCGCCCTTCGTCGGCAGCATGTGGCCTTCGGAACGCGCGCGCGCGGCTGGCGCGCCGGTCGAAGTGGATTTATCGCGCATCGGCCCGGGGGAGATGGCCGTCATCGAGTGGCGCGGCAAGCCGGTGTGGGTCATTCGCCGCACGCAGGAGATGCTCGCTTCGCTCAAGGCCGCCGAATCGCGTCTGTCCGATCCAGGGTCCAAGGCTTCCGAGCAGCCGAAATACGCCGAGAACGAATACCGTTCGGCGAAACCCGACATCATGGTGATGGAGGGCGTGTGCACGCATCTGGGCTGCTCGCCCCAGCTCAAAGGCCCGGATGCGAAGGGCGAGATGGGCGGTGACTGGGTCGGCGGCTTCTATTGCCCGTGCCACGGGTCCAAGTTCGATCTTGCCGGCCGCGTATTCCGCGGCGCTCCGGCGCCGACGAACCTTAAGGTACCGCCGTACAGCTTCGTGGCCGATGGGAAGCTGGTCATTGGCGAAGACGACAAGACCAAGGGGGCGTAACCATGGTCGCTCGTCTGTGGCAGTGGTTCGATGCGCGCATGCCCACGGTGGGCGCGGAATGGCGCAAGCACGCGTCGGAGTATTACGCGCCGAAGAACTTCAACTTCTGGTACTTCTTCGGTTCCCTCGCGCTCCTCGTGCTCGTGATCCAGATCGTCTCGGGCATCTTCCTGACGATGAACTACAAGCCCGACGCGAACCTCGCGTTCGGCTCCGTCGAGTACATCATGCGCGACGTGCCCGGCGGCTGGATCATCCGCTATATCCATTCGACCGGCGCTTCGGCGTTCTTCATCGTCGTGTACCTGCACATGTTCCGCGCGCTCCTCTATGGCTCGCACAAGGCGCCGCGGGAGCTGGTGTGGATCTTCGGCGTGCTGATCTACCTCACGCTGATGGGCGAAGCGTTCTTCGGCTACCTGCTGCCGTGGGGCCAGATGTCGTACTGGGGCGCGCAGGTGATCGTGAACCTCTTCGGCACCGTGCCCTTCATCGGCCCAGACCTCGCGCTGTGGATTCGCGGCGACTATGTCGTGTCCGATGCGACGCTGAACCGCTTCTTCGCGCTCCACGTGATCGCGTTCCCGCTGGTGCTCCTCGGCCTGGTCGTGGCGCACCTCCTGGCGCTGCACGACGTCGGCTCGAACAACCCCGACGGCATCGAGATCAAGAAGCTGAAGGGCCCGGATGGACATGCACTCGACGGCATTCCGTTTCACCCCTACTACACGGTGAAGGATCTCGTCGGCGCGATCGTGTTCCTCGGCATCTTCTGCTTCGTGATGTTCTTCGTGCCGGAGATGGGCGGCTACTTCCTCGAGTACAACAACTTCATTCCGGCCGATCCGCTGAAGACGCCGCAGCACATCGCGCCGGTCTGGTACTTCACGCCCTACTACTCCATCCTTCGCGCGGTGCCGCCGCTGTTCCACTCGCAGTTCCCGGGCGTGATGGCCATGGGCATCGCGACGATGATCCTTTTTTTCCTGCCCTGGCTCGACCGCTCGCCGGTCAAGTCGATCCGCTACCGCGGCACGCTGTACAAGGCGTGGCTCGCGGTGTTCGTCGTCGATTTCCTGGTGCTGGGTTATCTGGGCACCGAGCCGACCACGGTGTGGGGCCAGTTCGGCTTCGACGCCTTCTTCCTCGACACGAAGGACGTCGCCACCTGGGTGGCTCGTCTCTGCACGGTCGTCTACTTCCTGTTCTTCTTCCTGATGCCCTGGTACACCGCCCGCGACAAGGTGAAGCCGGTGCCCGAGCGCGTGGTGGTGCACTGATGAAAGACTTCCTCATCGCGCTGCTCTTGGCCCCGATCGTGGCGGCCGCCTCAGAGGCCGGCTACCGGCTCGATCGTTCGCCGCACGATCCGCGGGACCTCGTCAGCCTGCAGTCGGGTGCGCGCACGTACATGAACTACTGCCTTGGCTGCCATGGCATGCAGTACATGCGCTACGACGGCCTGAAGCACATCGGTTTGAGCGAGGCGCAGATCCGCGACAACCTGATGTTCACCGCCGAGAAGGTGGGCGAGCCGATCAAGATCGCCGCCAATCCGAAGGAGGCCAAGGCCTGGTTCGGCGTGGCGCCGCCCGATCTTTCGGTGATTGCGCGCTCGCGCGGCCCGGACTGGCTTTACACCTATCTGCGCACCTTCTACCGGGACGGCAAGACCGCGACCGGCTGGAACAACGCCGTGTTTCCGAACGTGGGCATGCCGCATGCGCTCTGGTCGCTGCAGGGCGAGCGGGGCCTGGAGATCGTGTCGCCGAAGGAAGGCCACGGTGCCGTGCATTACAAGTGGTCCGAGATCTCCAAGGGGGCGCAGGCTCCGGCGGAATACGACGCGACGGTGCGCGATCTCGTGAATTTCCTGGTGTATGTAGGCGAGCCCGCCGGTGTTCACCGGCGGCCGATCGGCATCGTCGTGCTGTTCCTGCTGGGCGTGCTGTTCATCTTCGCCTACTTGCTCAAGAAGGAATACTGGAAAGACGTGAAGTAGTACGGGCGATTTAGCGGGAAATTCGCGCCCGCCTCTGGAGCCGGAACTCAAGCCATGATGCAACTCTATTCGGGCACGACGTGCCCTTTCAGCCACCGCTGCCGCTTCGTGCTCTACGAAAAGGGCATGGATTTCCAGGTCATCGACGTGGATCTCTACAACAAGCCCGAAGACATCGCGGTGATGAATCCCTACAACCGACTGCCGGTGCTCGTCGAGCGCGACCTCATTCTGTACGAGTCGAACATCATCAACGAGTACATCGACGAGCGCTTCCCGCACCCGCAGCTGATGCCCGCCGATCCGGTCATGCGCGCGCGGGCACGCCTCATGCTCTTCAACATGGAGGTCGAGCTCTTCTCGCAGATCGAGGCGCTCGAATCCGGCAAGGAGAAGCAGGTCGAGCGCTCGCGGCAGCACGTCACCGATCGGTTGATCGAGCTCGCCCCGGTCTTCACCAAGACCAAGCACATGCTGGGCGACGACTTCACCATGCTGGACGTGGCGATCGCGCCCCTGCTGTGGCGCCTGGACCACTACGGCATCAAGCTCGGCAAGACCGCCGCGCCGCTCATGAAGTACGCCGAGCGCATTTTTTCGCGCCCTGCGTTCATTGAAGCCCTGACGCCGTCCGAGAAGGTGATGCGCAAGTAGGCCAGACCCCCCATGAAGGAGATACCTACCAAGCCGTATGTCCTGCGCGCGCTTTTCGAATGGTGCGTGGACAACGGCTACACGCCGCACCTCGCGGTAAAGGTCGACTCGCGCACGCAGGTGCCGCCGGAGTACGTGAAGGGCGGCGAGATCACCCTCAATATCAGCCCCAATGCGGTGCACAAGCTGCAGATGGGCAACGAACTGATCGAGTTCTCGGCGCGCTTTGGCGGCGTCGCGCGCCAGATCTCCGTTCCCGTTCCGAACGTCTATGCGCTCTATGCGCGCGAAACCGGCCATGGCATGACCTTCGACGTCGAAGGCGCGAAGCCGGCGGTCCAGACCAAAGGCGAGACGGAATCGGTCTCGGCCAACAGCCGGCCACCCGCGGCGCTCCCCGCGCCGACCCCCGAGCCGCCCAAGAAGCCCTCCGGCGGCAAGCCGACCCTGCGCCGCATCAAGTAGTGCGCGCGGGCGGATAATTGCCCCCAGCCGGTTTAGCTCAGTGGTAGAGCAACCGCCTTGTAAGCGGTAGGTCGTCCGTTCAATCCGGACAACCGGCACCACCCTCCAGAAATGAAAAGCCCGCCGAAGCGGGCTTTGTAGCTCTGGAACGAAGCAGCGCTACAGGGGCTTGATGTTCGCCGCCTGCAGGCCTTTAGGGCCCTTGCGCACTTCGAACTCGACCTTCTGGCCTTCCTTAAGCGTCTTGAAGCCGCTCATCTGGATGGCGGTGTGATGCGCGAACAGATCTTCGCCGCCCTCGGACGGGGTGATGAAGCCGAAGCCCTTCGAGTCGTTGAACCACTTAACGGTACCGGTTGCCATCTCAACATTCCTATTGCGAAAAGCCGCGACGATTCCGGGCGCGACGAAGCCGGGCGAGACGATCAAGGAAGGTGATTTGATTGCCACTACAGGATGAGGGGTGCAAATACGCTGCCTTTGAATCACTGCGAGCGCAGTATAACATCGCCCTCCCGCCGCTCGACGTTTCGAACGAGCCATCTATCGGCTCCAAGGTCTAACATTCTCCTATGACCGATCTCTCCGACATCGTCACTTCGGCCTTCTGGCGCGTCAATCCGCCCGACACGGACCCGCTCGAGACACGCGAGTGGCTAGACGCCTTCGATGCGCTCGTCGCGTCGGAGGGGCGCGAGCGCGCGACGTTCCTCCTGCGCAAGCTCCTGGACCACGCCCGGGCGCGGCGCGTACCGCTGCCGCCGGTGCTCAATACGCCCTACAAGAATTCGATCGCCCTGGAGGAGCAGCCGCAGTTTCCCGGCAACCTGGAGACCGAAAGCCGCATCTCCGCGATCGTCCGCTGGAACGCCCTCGCCATGGTAGTAAGGGCCAACCGCGCCCACGCTGAGCTCGGCGGCCACATCGCGAGCTATGCATCCGCCGCAGATCTTTTCGAGGTCGGCTTCAACCATTTCTTCCGCGCCGGGCATGCGGGCGACCTCGTGTATTTCCAGCCGCATTCCGCCCCCGGCGTGTATGCACGCGCGTTTCTCGAGGGCCGCCTGCCGGAAGAGCGCCTCGCTAGCTACCGGCAAGAAACGCGCGGCAACGGACTGAGCTCGTACTGCCATCCCTACCTGATGCCGGAGTTCTGGCAGTTCCCGACCGGCTCCATGGGTCTTGGCCCGATCAACGCCATCTACAACGCGCGTTTCATGCGCTACCTCCAGCACCGCGGCATCCTCAAGACCGAGGGGCGCAAGGTCTGGGCGTTCGTCGGCGACGGCGAAATGGACGAGCCGGAGTCCCTCGCCGGCCTGTCGCTCGCCGCTCGCGAGGGCCTCGACAATCTGATCTTCGTCGTGAACTGCAACCTGCAGCGCCTTGACGGACCCGTGCGCGGCAACGGGTCCATCGTGCAGGAGCTGGAAGGGCTGTTCGCGGGCGCCGGCTGGAACGTGCTCAAGCTACTGTGGGGCGCGGACTGGGATCCGCTGTTTGCGCGCGACCATGAAGGCGTGCTGCTGAAGCGCCTCCATGAAACAGTCGATGGCGAGTTCCAGATGTACGCGGCGACCGACGGCCGCTTCAACCGCGAGCACTTTTTCAACAAGTACCCGGAGCTGCGCGAGCTCATCGCCGATATGAGCGACACCGACATCGACCGGCTGCGCCGCGGTGGCCACGATCCGCTGAAGATCTACGTAGCCTATCGCGCCGCGCTCGAGCACAAGGGCCAGCCCACCGTGATCCTTGCCCAGACCAAGAAGGGCTACGGCATGGGGCACTGGGGTCAGGGCAAGATGGGTACCCATCAGCAGAAGAAGCTCGACGACGAAGCGCTGCGTGAATTCCGCGACCGCTTCTCGGTCCCGCTTTCGGACGAAGACGTAGCGCAGCTGCGCTTTCTGCGCCCGGCGGCCGACAGCGCGGAAATGAAGTACCTGCACGCGCGACGCCAGGCCCTCGGCGGCTACGTGCCGGCACGCACGGCCGCCTCGCCGAAGCTGGCGGTGCCCGCCCTTACGTCGAGCGAACGCAACCAGTCGACCACGATGGCATTCGTGCAGCTGCTGTCGCAGCTGCTGAAAGACGAGGCCATCGGCAAGCGGGTAGTGCCGATCGTCGCCGACGAGGCGCGCACCTTCGGCATGCAGACCTTGTTTCGCCAGTTCGGCATCTACTCGTCCGTCGGCCAGCTCTATAACCCCGAGGATCAGGACGAGCTCCTGTATTACCGCGAGGCGAAGGACGGCCAGATTCTGGAGGAGGGAATTACCGAGGCCGGCGCGCTATCGTCGTGGCTCGCGGCGGCGACCGCGTATTCATCCCACGGCACGCCGATGCTGCCGTTCTATATCTATTACTCGATGTTCGGCTTCCAGCGGGTGGGCGATCTCGTGTGGGCCGCGGCGGATTCGCGCGCGCGCGGCTTCCTGATCGGCGGCACGGCCGGGCGTACGACGCTCGCCGGCGAAGGACTGCAGCACCAGGATGGCTCCTCGCATCTCGCGGCGTCCGCCATCCCGAACTGCCGCGCCTACGACCCGTGCTTCGGGTATGAGCTTGCCGCCATCGTGGAGGATGGCGCGCGCCGCATGCTGCAGGCGCAGGAGGACGTCTTCTACTACGTCACCGTCGCCAACGAGAATTACGCCCATCCTGCGCCGCCGGCCGGCGCAGCCGAAGGCATCCTGCGCGGCATGTACCGCCTGAAGGAGGGGACGAAGCTCCAGCTCCTGGGCTCGGGTCCCATCCTGCGCGAAGCCCTAGCAGCCGCCGAGCTCCTTGAGAAGGATTGGGGCATCGATGCCGGCGTATGGAGCGTCACGTCGTTCACCGAGCTGCGCCGCGACGGCATGAACGCAGAGCGCGCGCGCCGCTTCGGTGGCGAAGCGACGAGCTGGGTGGAGCGCTGCTTGGGACCAACCAAAGGCCCCGTTATCGCTGCGACCGATTACGTGCGCGCGGTGGCGGACCTCATCCGCGCTTATGTGCCCCGCCAATATGTCGCGCTCGGCACGGATGGATTTGGACGCAGCGACACTCGCGCAGCGCTGCGCGCGTTCTTCGAAGTGGATGCGAAATCCATTGTCGTCGCGGCACTCGCCGCGCTGGAGCGCAAGCTAGCCGCCGAGGCCCTGAACCGGTATGGGATCGACGCCGTGACGCTGCCCCCCTGGGAGCGGTAGCGGGCGATAGTCCGGCACGCGCACGGCCGGCTGTTCCCGGCGAAACCCCTCGCGCTCGCGCCCCTGGAAAGCGCGCTCATCCGTGCGCATCGGCCGGTGCTGCTGGTCTTGCCGCGTATGCAGGTCGCGCAGCTCCGGGCGAGAGAATTCCGCTGATTGCCGATCACGCTGGATGAGGGCGTGCTGGATTTCGGCCTGATGCATCGACGGATCGGCCGCTGCCGGCAGCGGGACCAAGACGAGCAGCAGAGCGAGCCTCATTGCACTTCCGCTTCCCGCCGCGCGCGGATGGTGGCGGCGAAATCGAGCACCTCGTGCGCGAGCGCGACGCGATCGTCGAGCGATCGCATGATGGTCGGCAGCGCGACCACGTCCATGCCGAGCGAGGCCACGCTATCGACGAGCGTGGAATCTTCGCTGTCGAGGACGAAGCCGTCTATGAGACGCAGGTATTCGCCGGCCACCGAGCGTGCGGAGGGCTCGCGCCCGAGCTCACGCATGATTTTGCCGGCCGAGCCCTTGAGCGCGCGGCCGCCGACGATCGGCGTAACCGCGATCACCGGCGCCCGCCGCCGCCGCAGGAGCTCCTTCATGCCGGGGAGCGCGAGGATCGGCTGGATGACGTGGTACGGATTCGCGGGGCAGATGATGACTGCCTCGAGGTCTTCGGCGTGTAGTGCGTCTAGGATCGGGTCCGGAATGCGCGCTGCTTCGACGCCGGCATATTGGAAGCCGCGCACCGGCGGCTCGCAGGCGAGCTGCCGGAAGTAGTCCTGGAAGGTGACGTTGCCATCGTCGGTGACGACATACGTGGTCACCCGATCGTCGCTCATCGGCAGGACATGCGCAGCGATGCCCAGATGGCGGCAGAAATCGAGCGTGATTTCGCTCAGCCGCCGGCCGCTGGCGAGGCCTTGGGCGCGCAGCAATGCAGCGGCGAGCGAACGGTCGCCATGGGTCGGGCGGTCGGGTCCGCCAAGCGCCTTGACCATCGCATCGACGGCGTGCGTTTCGTTTTCCGGCTCCCAGGGGCTCGCGGCGCTGGCTATGCCGGCGAGCGCATAAAGCATGGTGTCGATGTCGGGCGAGAAAGCGAGGCCGAGGTGCTCGTAATCGTCGCCGGTGTTGACGATGACGGTGAGGCGGTCCTTGCGCAGGCGATAAAGTCCGTCTGCGAGCTTGGCGCCGCCAACCTGGCCTGCGAGTGCGACCACGCTACCCATGCATCGATTCTAAGGGCTGCTAGCGCAAAAAATGCTTTACCCGAGGCTCGTACTGATGGCGTTCTTCTGGAGCGGCGTATTTCCAGCCATCCGGATCGTGCTCGAAAGCATCGAGCTTTTCACCTCCGTCTTTCTGCGCTTCTCGGCCGCCGCGCTGCTGCTGCTGGGGTTGCTGCGCTGGCGCGAAGGCCGCATGCGACGCCTCTCGCCGCGCGAAGCCGTGCTGGTCGTCGGCATGGGACTGCTCGGCATCGCGGTCTACAACAGCTTGTTCAGCGCGGGCCTTGCGCGCGTCGAGGCCAGCCGCGCGGCGCTCATCGTGACGACCAACCCGGCGTTCACCGCGCTCCTCGCGGTCTTGTTCCTCAAGGAGCGTATCGGGCGCTCACGCGTTGCGGGCATCGTGCTGTCCGTGCTCGGCGCGCTGTGGGTGCTGTGTCGCGGCGATCCGCGTGCCTTGCTCCATCTCGATTTTGGCGCAGGCGAGATGATTCTCGTCCTCTGCATTTTCATCTGGAGCACGTACACAATCGTGGGCCGCGTCGCGCTTTCGACGCTGTCGCCGCTGGCCATGACCGCATACGTCATGGCCGCGGGCACGCTCCCGCTGGCCGTGCCGGCCTGGTTCCAGCACGCGTCTCTCGACGCCGTAACCGGGAGGAGCTGGGCCGCGCTCGTCTACCTGGTGGTCTTCGGGACGATCATCCCGTTCCTTTGGTACTCGGAGGGCGTCAAGGCACTGGGTGCCGCGCGCGCGTCGCAGTTCATCAGCCTCGTGCCGCCGCTCGCGGTCGCGCAAGGGGTGCTGATTCTCGGCGAGCCCTTCACGCCCGCGCTCGGCGTGGGAACGGCCCTCGTGGTCGCCGGTCTGTACCTGACCAACAGGCCGCGCTAAAGGCGGGCGCCGAGCTCCGCGCCCTCGCGCATCGCGCGCTTGGCGTCCAGCTCGCCCGCCTCGCGAGCACCGCCGATGACGTGGTGTCCCTCGATCTCGCGCCGTGGCGTCTGCCCGGCGCACACGATCACCGTGTCGGCTTCCACCAGCACCTCTTTGCCGTCGACGACGACATGGACTCCTGCGTCATCGACGCGCCGATAGCCGACGCCTTTGAGCATGCGCACGCCATGGCGCGCGAGCTCTGCGCGGTGCACCCAGCCGGTGGTGCGGCCGAGCGTATGGCCGAACGGGGTGCTCGAGCGCTTCATCATGGTTATGCGCCGACCGCCTCCCGCCTGTGCCGGCGCGGCGAGATTTCCGGCGATGTCCGGCGCTTCGGAAATGCCCCAATGCGACTCGAAGGCGCGCCGGTCGAGCGTCGCGGCGCGCTCGGCAGCCAGATACAGCGCTACGTCGAACCCGATGCCCCCCATGCCGATGATGGCGACGCGCTGCCCGGCATTCACGCGGCCGCTCAGCACCTCACCGTAGCTCACGACTTTCGGGTGGCCGATGCCCGGGATGTCCGGCTTGCGCGGATCGATGCCCGTCGCCACGACGACGTCGTCAAATGATGCGAGCTCCTGCGCCGCGGGCGCGCGGTTGAGCAGGACATGGACCTTGGCCCGGCGCAGGCGCTCTGCGTAGTAGGCCACCGATTCGGCGAACTCCTGCTTGCCCGGGATGACTTTGGCGAGATTGAACTGACCCCCGAGCTGAGGGTCGCGCTCGAACAGGGTCACGTTGTGCCCACGCTCCGCCGCCGTGGCAGCGCAGATCAAACCCGCCGGGCCGCCCCCCACCACGGCAATCTTCTTTGCACGCGAAACTGGCCGTAGGACAAGGCTCGTTTCGCGACCGGCGCGAGGATTGACGACGCAGCTTACCGGCTCGCCGATGAAGTAGTGGTCGAGGCAAGCCTGATTGCAGGCTATGCAGATGTTGATCCCCGCGCGGTCGCCCTGGCGCGCCTTTTCCGCAAAGTGCGGATCGGCGAGCAGCGCGCGCGCCAGTGACACCATGTCCGCATCGCCGCGCGCAAGCATCGCTTCCGCGGTCTCTGGCGCATTGATGCGATTGGAGGCCACCACGGGGATGCGCACGGCTTCTTTGATGCGGCGGGTGGCCCACGAAAACGCGCCGCGCGGGACCGCCTGGGCAATCGTGGGGATCCGTGCCTCGTGCCAGCCGATGCCGCTGTTCAAAATCGTTGCTCCCGCGGATTCGACCGCGCGCGCCACTTCGACGATCTCGTCGGTGCTCAAGCCACCTTCAACCAGCTCGAGGGCCGATATGCGATACACGATGATGAAATTCGCCCCAGCCGCCGCGCGCACACTGCGCACGATCTCAGTGGCGAAGCGCAGCCGGTTGGCGAGCGGGCCGCCCCAGCCGTCGGTGCGCTGGTTGGTGCGCGATGCTAGAAACTGCGTGATCAGGTAGCCCTCCGAGCCCATGATCTCGACGCCGTCGTAGCCGGCTTCGCGCGCCAGCGTTGCAGCGGAAGCGAACCCGGCGATGGTCTGCTCGATATCGCTTGCGCTCATCTCGCGCGGGGCGTGCGGATTGATCGGCGACTTGATGGCCGACGGCGCGACGATGCGCTCGTGAAAGCCGTAGCGGCCGGCGTGCAGCAGCTGCAGGACGATGCGTCCGCCGGCATCGTGCACGGCGTGCGGGATGACGCGATGGCGCTGGGCGTCCTCGCGCGTGGAAAACTGCGCGCGATGGCCGGACAAATTGCCGGCCGCATCAGGCGAGTAGCCGCCCGTCACGATCAGCGCAGCGCCGCCGCGCGCGCGCTCGGCGTAGAAGGCCGCGAGCTCGGCCATGGCGTTGCGGGCCTCGAAGCCGGTATGCATCGAGCCCATCAGGATCCGGTTCGGCAACGTAACGAAGCCCAGATCGAGCGGCGCGAAAAGATGCGGATACATCGAATTGATTTTAGCCGCGCAGCACGAGCACCGTTCCCGCGACGACGATCACGGCGCCCGCGATCATGGTTGCGCTGAGTGGCTCGCCGAGAAACAGCGCTCCCCAGACCAGACCGAAGACCGGAATCAGATACGTCACGGTGAGGGCACCGGTCGCGCCGATGTCGGCGATCAACCGGAAGTACAGGAGGTACCCAAGCGCTCCGCAAACCAGGCCGAGCGCGAGCATGCTAAGGACGACGCTTGTGCCGGGAAGCGGCGGCGGCGAGACGACCACCAGCGGCAATAGCAGAACGCCGCCCATGACTTGCGTGCCAACCGCCATGCCGCGGGCCGAAGTGTCGCGGGCCCAGCGCCGCAGCACGGTGCCGGTGAGTCCATAGCAGACGGCGGCGCCGAGCGCGGCGGCGATGGAAAGCCACGACGCCGAACTGCCTTGCGGGCCGGTCAGGATCGCGACTCCCGCGATTCCCAGCATCAGCCCGGCGATGCCTCCAGCCGACAGCCGTTCGTGCAGGATGAGCGCCGAGAGCGCCGCGCCCCACATCGGTGAAGTGGCGTTCATCACCGCCATCAAGCCGACGGACAATTCGAGCGCGGAATACGCGTATAGCAGGAAGGGCGCCGCGGAGTTGAGGACGCCGATGAGCGCGTAGTAGCGCCACCAGCGCCGCCATTGCGCATCGAAGCCGGCCAGCGCGAAATATGCGACGAGCGCAGCGCCGGCGATCAGCATCCGGCCGTCGGCCGTCGCTACCGCCCCAATCACCGGGGCGGTGATGCGCATGAAGAGGAACGAAGCGCCCCAGATCGCCGCCAGGGCAACCAGCCGCGCCCCATCCGCCACGCTCATTTACGGCGGCGCTTTTCGACCTCCAGCAAGCGCGCCTTGACCGGCAAGCCCCAGGCATAGCCACCGAGCCCGCCGTCGGTACGCACGGCGCGATGGCAGGGCACCACGAGCGCGACAGGGTTCGCGCCACACGCGCTGCCGACGGCGCGCACTGCCGCTGGCGTACCGATGGCACGCGCAATCTCGGTGTACGTGCGCGTCTTGCCGCGGGGGATGTCGCGCAGCGCGTCCCAGACCCGGCGCTGGAAGACCGTGCCACGGATGTCGAGCGGCACGCGATTCAGCGTGCCTTCGCCGGCCACGAAGGCACGGATCTTCGCCTCCAGATCGGGCATCCGGTCCTCCACGAGCTCGGCCGCGCTGAATTCGTCCGCGAGCAGCTGCTGCAGCTTCGCAGCGTCGGCGCCCAGCTTGACCGCGCAGACGCCCTTTGGCGTGGCCGCCGCTAGCACCATGCCGAGCGCGGTTTGGAAGCACGAGAAGCGGATCTTCTGCCCCCTGCCGCGTGCTCGGTAGTCGCTCGCCTTCATGCCAAGGGGCGGCTTCTCATAGAAGCGCGATACCGAGCCGTAGCCGGCGTCGAACACGGCGTCGGCAATGCGACGCCCGTTACGCAAGGAAGACTTCACCGCCTCCACGCGGTAGGCATCCTGATAGTCGCGCGGCGAAACGCCAAATACCTCCTTGAAGCGCCGCTGAAGGTGGAAAGGGCTGGCGCCGACCGCGCCCGCGAGCTGAATCAGGGTCACGCGTTCCCCCCGACGGGCGTCGAGGTAGGTCTTTGCCTTCTGCAGCACATCGTTCATGACCGCACTTTATGCGTTGCAGGCCCGGGCTTCTATCCGGATTTTGCGTTCACCACATATTTACGCGAAGTACGCGGGTCCAGGCCGGTGCGCTCGGCCACCGCCGCGTAGCTGCCCAGCCGGTCATAAAGCATGGCGCTGTAGCCCGATAGCAGCGCATCGGCGCTCAAATCGCCCGCGCGCAATCGGGCAACCAGCCGGTCCTCGGCGTCCACGCTCGCGGGCCCAGACAGCTGCGGGCGGTAGCTTCCCGTGAGCAGCACGCGGCGCACAGCCTGCTCGAGTTCGCGCACGTTGCCGGGCCAGGAATAGTCGCGCGGTAAATCCCGCTGCAGCGCCTCCAGCACGACGCCAGGCGCTTTCTTGTCCTCGGTGCCCGCTATGCGGGCGACCAGCAGGCCGACGAGCAGCGCGAGCTCGGCCGGCGATTCCGCGATGCGCTGGCGCAGCGTGGGTACCTCGATCACGTCCGAGCACAGCCGATAGAAGAAATCCTCGCGAAAGCACCCATCGCGACGCAGGGTGTCGAGCGATCGGTTGGTCGCCGCGATCACGCGACCGGAAAAGCGCTGTTTGTCGCGACCGCCCAGCGGTATGAACGTGCGCTCCTGCAGCACCTGCAGGAGCTTGATCTGCACGGGAAGCGACACCTCGCCAATCTCGTCGAGGAACAATGCACCGTGTGCGTTGCAGCGCCCGAACACGCCCTCGCGGTGCTCGATTGCGCCAGTAAAGGCGCCTTTGCGATGGCCGAAGAGCTCGGACTCGATCAGCGTCTCCGGAAACTGCGACAGGTTGATGGCGATGAAGCTCTCGGCGAAGTTTGTCGCGAAGCGCCGCTTCTCCGGAAGATAAGGAATGAACTCGGAGCGGCCGATGGCGGCCGCGGCGTTGCCCTTGCCCGTGCCCGTTTCGCCCAGCAACAAAGTCGAGAAGTCTTCCATGCGATGCAGCAGCCCGGCGTCGTAGGCCCGCATGTCATGTGTAAAGACGTTCTGCCACAGCGAAGCGCGCATGCGGCGCATGGATTCGCAGTGGCCGGGAAGCGAGCCCTCGATGAAGTAGTAGGCGCGGCGTAGCTGGAAGTAGAGGGCGAAGTAATGCAGCGCGCGCGATTCCTCGAACCCGCAACGCGCGAGCTCCCCTAATACCTCCTTGCCGAATTCCACCGGCAGTGCTTCGCCCGCAACCGCCGCCTGCTGGTCGATATGCGCGTCCATTTGCGGCACGCACCGGTGATAAGTGACATAGAGCAGCGCTGTCTCGACCAGACCGCGATCGGCGCTGGGTAACCGTGCCAGCACCGCAGGCGCTTGGCGCAGCACGCCGCCCAAGCGATCGACCAGCGCGTTCGCGAGCGCCTCGCGATTCGCGAGCGCTGTGCCGGGCGCGAGCCGCTGGATCAGATCGGCCCGCTCCGGGGTGTATGGATTGCCGAAAACCACGTCCGCCAGCGCGGCAAGAAACGCGCGGTCCTCGGTCTTCAAAGCCTGACTGTCCATGCATTAAATGTATGTGATGGATACATTTCATGCAATTACCGTGAGACCTAGATGCATCAGAGTCACGTACTTACAGATACTTAGGCATGGCATACGCCATGCTGTATGGGCAGTACCGGCAATCAAGCCGGGTGGGGAGCGAAATGATCACTGAAACATTCAATGCACGGCCAATGACGCGGGTTGCCGTGTGCGCCGCTTTTGTCGCTTACGTCGTATCCATGACGATGCTCGCGCTGCTCAAAGGCGACGTCGTCATCCCGGTCGGTCTGGCGCTCATCTGTCTCGGCGCAGCGCAAATGCTCGCCGTGTGCTTGCTCGCCGGATGGCAATAAGGAGAGCCCGAATGAATACTTCCGAACTAACGCAGCGCGAGCTCGAGGTCGTAAACCTCCTGGCCAACGGTTGCACATACGGACGGGTAGCGCAGGTGCTTGGCATCTCCGAGCACACCGTCGCTTCGCACATCAAGAACCTTTACCGCAAGCTCGAAGTGCATTGCGCAGCAGCGGCGGTCATGCGCGCCGTGGAGCTGCGATTGCTGGGCGAAGCCTCCTACGCGGAACCCGCCTTGGAGGGCGCATGATTATTTCGGTCGCTTGTCGATGACCCGCTTGGCCTTGCCGATCGAGCGCTCGATGGTGCCGATACGGACTTCGGCGGTGATGCCGACGTAGGACTTGATCTGGTGCTGCAGGTGTCCCGCCGCGCCGGGCTCGCCTTCCACCACGACGGCGAGGTGATCGAGCGGGCCGTCCTTGCTGAGCTCGAGTACATAGTGGGGGCTGAGCCCCGGCGTCTTGAGGATCAGCTCCTCGATCTGCGACGGGAATACGTTCACCCCCCGGATGATGAGCATGTCGTCGGAGCGGCCGGTGATCTTTTCCATGCGGCGCATGCTGCGCGCGGTGGGCGGCAAAAGGCGCGTCAGGTCGCGCGTGCGGTAGCGGATCACGGGAAGCGCTTCTTTGCTGAGCGAGGTGAAGACGAGCTCGCCGGTTTCGCCGTCCGATAGGGGCTTGCCGTTGGAGGGGTCGACGATCTCGGGATAGAAGTGATCCTCCCAGATCGTGAGCCCGTCCTTGGTCTCGGCGCACTCCTGCGCAACGCCCGGCCCCATCACCTCCGAAAGGCCGTACAGATCCATCGCCTGCATGTTGAGGCGGCGCTCGATCGACTGCCGCATCTCGTTGGTCCAGGGCTCGGCGCCGAAGATGCCGAGGCGAAGCGAGCTCGCCTTGGGATCGAAGCCCTGCCGCTCCATCTCGTCGGCGATCGCCAGCATGTAGCTCGGCGTCACCATGATGATTTCGGGTTTGAAGTCGGCAATCAGTTGCACCTGCCGTTCGGTCATCCCGCCGCCGAGAGGAATGACCGCAAGGCCGAGCCGCTCGGCACCGTAGTGTGCGCCGAGGCCGCCGGTGAACAGGCCATAGCCATAAGCGACGTGCACCTTGTCGCCCGGCCGTGCGCCCGCGGCACGCATTGAGCGCGCCATGAGATGCGTCCAGGTATCGATGTCCTTAGCCGTATAGCCGACGACGGTCGGTTTTCCCGTCGTGCCCGAGGAGGCGTGGATGCGCACGATCCGGTCCATGGGTACGGCGAACATGCCGAACGGATACGTATCGCGCAGATCGGCTTTGGTGGTGAATGGGAAACGCGCGAGGTCGGCGAGGGAGCGGCAGTCCGCGGGCTTCACACCGGCGGCGTCGAATTTGTTCCGGTAATGCGGCACATGCTCATAGGCATGTCTCAGCGTCCACTGCAGGCGCTCGAGCTGCAACCGCTCGAGCTCTGCCCGCGGCGCCTTCTCGATCGGTTCCAGCTCGAAGCTCTTCATTCGATCCACGCGCCTTTGACGGTGGCGGATTTGCCGCGGAACAGGGCGATAAGCTCATCGCTTTGGTTGGTGACGCGCACGTCATACACACGGGTGCGGCCAGCGTGCGCGGATTCTGTCGCCTCGGCCGTGAGCTCATCGCCGAGCTGCGCCGGCGCGAGGAAGTCGATCGAGCAGCTAGCGGCGAGCGCGCGCTGGTTATGCGAGTTGCAGGCGTAACCAAAGCTCGAGTCGGCGAGCGTGAAGATCATGCCGCCGTGGCACACCTTCTGGCCGTTCACCATGTTGGCGGTCACCCGCATCGACACGCGGGCGTAGCCCGGGCGCACCTCGAGAACGCGGATCCCCAACCATCGGGAGGCTTCGTCCTCGCGCTCGATGATCCGGGCCGTGTGCTCGGCCACGCTCTGGCGATTCACTTGCCCTTGAAGCGCGGCGCGCGCTTTTCCTTGAATGCCGTCACGCCCTCGCGGTAATCCTCCGAAAACCCCGCCTCGCGCTGCAGGTCCCGCTCGAGGTCGAGCTGGGCATCGAGCGAATTGCCGGCCGAGGCATAGAGCGCTTTCTTCGCGAGCCCGTATCCTTTGGTGGGCCCGCTCGCCAGCGCGGCGGCAAGCGCCTGGACGTGCGCTGCGAGCTCTGCGTCATCGACCACCTTCCAGATCAGGCCCCATTGCGCCGCCTGCTCGGCGCTTAGCTTCTCCGCAAGAAAAGCGAGGCCCATGGCGCGTGCAGTGCCGACGAGCCGCGGGAGGAAGTATGTGCCTCCTGCATCGGGGACCAGCCCCAGCCTCGAGAACGCCTGCACGAAGCTCGCCGAGCGCGCCGCGATCACGAGGTCGCACGCGAGCGCGATATTGGCCCCGGCCCCGGCTGCGACGCCGTTCACCGCGCAAACGATCGGCTTTGGCAGCGCGCGCATCCTGCGGACCAACGGGTTGTAAAGCGAGCCGAGCGATGCGGAGAGATCGATCGGCGCAGCGCCCGGGCGGACGTCGCGTTCGGCGAGATCCTGTCCGGTGCAGAAGCCCCGTCCCGCGCCGGTGAGGATCACGACCCGAATGTCCGGCTCATCCGCGGCGCGCTCGAGTGCGCCGCGCAACCGCTGGTGCATTTCCGGATTCAGCGCATTGAGCTTGTCGGGCCGGTTCAGCGTGATCGTCTCAACGCCTGCTTCGACCGAGACGAGGACCGAGTCCATGGGTTTAGAATTCTGCCATGCCAAAAGTGTAAGTTCGTTCGCAGACGTTCGCCTGCGTTCGAAATTCGCGCATAGGGCATTGACGGTGCAACGCGAGCTGGCGCTCAGCATTCCTCGGTTCGCCGTAAACGCATCCATCTCGCCTTACTTGAGCGTTTCAATCACATCTTCAGTCCGACGAAGCCAGTTCTGTAAAGAATTGCCTCGTCCGTCTGGCCGCCGATAAACCGTGGCGCCCTGGCTGGCGCGCAATCCCCTTGGCTGCGTACGAGTACGAAGGCCGGGGCTG
>DATLDY010000181.1:0-3768 GCA_035525655.1 Burkholderiales bacterium | reverse complement strand
CAGCCGAGGTGCGGGCAGGTCGCCGAGCATTCGTGGACGGCGCCGTTCGCGTCGCGGTACGCCGCGATCTTCTCCAGCCCGCGCCGCACGATCGCCCCCTCGTCGCGCGCGATCTCCTCGACGGAGCTCACATCGCCGGGCGTCACCCAGTCGGCGTACTGGGCTGCCATGTTGAGGTCCTCGCGCATGAACTCGTTCGCGGCCTTGATCGGCACCCGCGACGGCGAATACAGCTTCGCCCAGGGGTTTGGGCGCCCGAGGATCAGGTCGCACAGGAGCATGCCGGCGATCGTGCCGTGCGTCAGGCCCATTCCCGAATCGCCGGTTGCCACGTAGATGTTCTCGTCGTCCATCGGGTTGTGGCCGATGAACGCCAGGTAATCGACGGGCTCCATGACCTGGCCGCCCCACATGAACTCCACTTCCTTCATCATCGGGAAGCGGCTGCGCGCCCAACCTTCCAGCTTGCGATAGCGCTGCGGCGAGTCGTAGGACTGGCCGGTCTTGTGGTCCTCGCCGCCGACGATGAGGAGATCGTCTTGCTCTAGCGGCTGGGTGCGGATGTAGTGGTACGGATCGCCCGTATCCCAAGAGAGAACCGCGGGCACCGAGCCGCGCGGCACGCGGGCGCCGATCACGTAAGTCATGTACGCGGCCTGCTTGGTGTGGATCGCGAAGCGGTTATTGATCGGCACGTTGGTGGCGACCACGATCGCATCGGCGGTGACCACATGATTGCCGACATGCACGAGGCCGGGGACGCCGGCTTCCACCGCGTCGGCGTGGCTGTGGCAGAAGATCCGCCCGCCGTCGCGCCGGATGGCATGCGCGACTCCCGCTAGGTACTTCATCGGGTGGAACTGGCCCTGGCGCGGGAAGCGCAGGCACGGGCCGGTATCCCAGGCGAAAGGTGCACGCGTCATGAGCTCGACGTCCTTGAGGCCAGCACGATGCGCTGCGTGCAGCTCCTTTTCCAGGGTTTCTTTCCGGTCGCCTTCGGCGAGGTACAGGTACCCGTCGGGCCGCGACAAATCGCAGTCGATGCCTTCCTTCCTCGCGATCTCGTCGATGCGCTCGATCGCTGCGGTGTGACTATCGGCCGCGACGCGGATGCTTTCCGGCCCGTGAAGCTTCTCGAGCTCGAAGTAGCGGTCGTCGAGCATGTTGGTGAGGTGGCCGGTGGTCATTCGCGTCATGCCGCTGACGAGCGGGCCATCATCGAGCACGGCCAGCGATTTCCCGGCCTGGCAGAGGTGGTAGGCGGTGCTGAGGCCGGCTATTCCACCGCCGATGATGCAGACATCGACGTGGATGTTCTCGCGCAGCGGCCCGCATTCGGGCATCGAGGCAGTGGCGGACCAGACGGATTCGTGGCGAGGCATGCGCGTCCTCCAGACGTTCTCAGGAGGAAGGCTTGCAAAATACGGTCCTACCGCTGCTGCTCCGCCCAGCGCTGCAGGTGCGACGTGATGGATGGTGTGGTGTGCAGCTGCGGCAAAGAGCGCGGCTCCTTGGGCAGGTCCTTTCTTTCCCACTCGGCGACCAGCGCGTCGGCCTTGGCGAACGCGTCCTGGAACGAGCGGCTGGCGGGCAGGGCTTCCTTGAAGAACGCGCGGCCGAAGTAGGTGAAGTCGGCCTCGTCGGCGCAGCCGAAGGACGAGCGGTCGTGGCGGGAGGCCGTGATGATGAGCGTGTAATCGTCGCGCAGCGCGTCGATGAATCCGCCCGAATAGCACGCCGACACGACGATCACTTTCCAGCGGACACCGCTTGAACGCAGCATGCTCGCGAGCTCGCGTGCCGGCAGGTCGCGCAGCGTCATCTGGTTCTGCTGCAGCTTTAGCTCGTGCTCGCGGCTGCCGTGGCTCGTCAGAAACAGGAACAGGATGTCCTCGTCGCGGTTCATGCGCTCGCCAATTCCCTTGAGCGCTTCCCCGATGCTCGAGACCGTCGCCATGGGTGCCACGATATTGCGGCTGTTGACCAGCGCGAGCGAGCGGCTGCGCGTGCCGAAGCGCTCGTCGAATTGCGCGCGCACGAACTCGACCTCGCGGCGGAATACCTCCTGCGATCCATCGCCGCCCACCGCGAGGAGATAGAGCTCGATCACGCCCGGCCGGCCTGGTGCCATCGCCGCCAGCGCGGCGTCGAGCAGGCGCCGGTGCTCGGCGAGCGGCTTGAACACCCCGTCGACGAATTCGCCCTCGTAGATCTCGCCCTTGCCGTCGGAGTAGCGGCCTTCCCCGTGCATGCGCCAGTTGACGAACTGCCCCCGGTACCGCGCGCCGTCGGCACGGCTATAGGTCCCGTGGCCGGTGAACTCGCCTTTGTCGAAGTCGCCTTCGAAGATTTCGCCGCTAGCCGATTCGAAGCGTCCGCGACCGTCGAACCGCCCGTTGGCGAACTCGCCCGCATAGCGCGCGCCCGAGTCCCACTCGACGCGGCCGCGACCATTCGGCTTGGCATCGCGCAACGATCCGAAGTAACGCCCGCCGTCGGAGGTGATCGCGTCGGGCAGGCCGTCGGCTGCATGGGCGCCTGCTGCTATGAGCAGCAGCACAAGCGCCAACCGGAAAGTCACGACGCCTTGTCGCGCATGGTGACGAATTCTTCCGCCACCGTGGGATGGATGCCGATGGTCGAGTCGAACTGCGCCTTGGTGGCGCCGAGCTTTACCGCGATCGCGATGCCCTGGATCACCTCGCCCGCATCGGGGCCGATCATGTGCGCGCCGAGCACCTTCTGGCTTTTGGCGTCGACCACCAGCTTCATGAACGTGCGGTCTTTGCGCTCGGTGAGCGTTAGCTTGAGCGGCCGGAAATACGCCTTGTAGATATCGATCGTTCCGAAACGCTCGCGCGCCTTCTCCTCCGACAGGCCGACGGTGGCGATGTTGGGATGCGCGAACACCGCGGTCGGCACGTTGTCGTGGTCGACCGGCGTGGGCTCGTTACGAAACAGCGTGCGCGCGAGCCACATGGCCTCGGCGGTGGCCACCGGCGTAAGGTTGATGCGATTGGTGACATCGCCGATGGCATGGATCGAATCCACGCTGCTCTTGGAATACCGGTCCACGGCGACCGCGCCATCGGGGGCAAGTTTCACTCCGGCGGCTTCGAGCCCGAGGTTGGCGGTGTTGGGCCGGCGGCCGGTGGCGAAGAGCACGAGATCGGTCTTCTGGTGCGGGCCGTCGGTGTAGCAGACCTCGAGGCCGTCGGCGTGCTTGATGATCTTCCCCGGCTCGCCGCCGAAGTGGATCTCGAGTCCCTTGTGCCGCATCTCGTCGCCGATACGCTCGGCGACTTCGCCGTCGAAGCCGCGCAGGAGCCGTTTGCCGCGGTAGGAGAGTACGGTCTGCACGCCAAGGCCGTGGAAGATCGAGGCGAACTCGAGCGCGATGTAGCCGCCGCCCACCACCAGGGCGCGCTTGGGCAGCCGGTCGAGGTGGAAAGCCTCGTTCGACGTGATGGCGTGCTCGCGGCCTTCGATCGGCGGCATCACCGGCCAGGAGCCCGTCGCGACAAGGATGTGCTTCGCGGTATAGGTGCGCCCGTTTACCTCCACCGCGTGGGGGCCGACTACGGTGGCGCGTGTGCGATGGATCTCGACCCCGGCGACATGCAGGATGCGCTCGTAGATCGCGTTGAGCCGCGCGATCTCCTTGTCCTTGTTGGCGAGCAGCGTTGGCCAATGAAAGCGCGGCTCGCCCACGGTCCAGCCATAAGCCTGGGCAATCTCGAATTCCTCGCGCCAGTGCGCGGCGTACGA
>DATLDY010000180.1:0-5445 GCA_035525655.1 Burkholderiales bacterium | reverse complement strand
GCGATGGCGATGGCGCTCGGCTATGCCAAGGCGACCGGCAAGCTGCCCGCGGTCGTCGTGCACACCACCGTCGGCGCGCAGCACTGCACGATGATCGCGCGCTCGGCGGTCCACGAGCGCATCCCGATGGTGATCCTCGCCGGCGAGGTAATCGGCTTCGCCGAACCGCCGTCGCAGAAGGTCGGCCGCCAATGGCTGCGCGTGCTGACCGATCTCGGCGGTCCGGCCGCCCTCATCGAATCGGCGGTGAAGTGGAGCTTCGCGCTCAACAATCCGAACATCCTGCCGCAGACCATCCAGCGTGCCTGCCAGCTCGCCGTGAGCGCGCCGCGCGGCCCGGTGTTCGTCTCGGTGCCGACCGAATACATGATTGCCGAGATGGCGGTCGAGCCGCCGCATGCTTCGCTTCCCGAGCTGCCCGATGTTGGCGAGAAGGCGCTCGCGGACATGGCGGCGATCCTCGGCGCTGCGCGCAACCCGGTGATCATCACGGAGGAAGCGGGGCGCGAGACCGCCGCGGTCGATGCGCTCGTCGCACTCGCCGAGACGCTCGGTGCACCCGTGTTCGAGGCGTGGCAGCCGTACTACGTGAACTTCCCGCACCACCATCCCCTCTATGGTGGCGTGGTGGTGGACGACATCCCGCCCGGGCTTTCACAAGCCGATGTCGTCCTGCTCGTGGAATCCGTGCTGCCCTGGCACCCGCCGAGCAAGATCGTCGACAAGAAGGTCCTGGTGCTCGGCGAAGACCCATTGCATCCGCGCCTGCCGTTCTGGGGCTTCCGCGCCGATGTGATCGGCACGGGCAATGTCACCAACGCCCTGCGCGATCTATCCAAGCGCGTGCCCAAGAGCAATCGCGCTGGGGTCACCCTGCGTGAAATGAGTGGGCCGGCCCTGTCCACGGTGCTCGACACGGCCTGGGTGGCCCACCAGCTGCGCGAGGCCATGCCGGCGGACGCGATCCTGGTGAACGAGACCATCACGCATCGCCTGGAGATCCACAAGCGCCTCGACAAGCTCGCGCCCGGCAGCTTCTTCGAGGCGAGCTATGGCGGCCTTGGTGTCGGCCTTGGGCTTGCGCTCGGCGTCAAGTACGCGCATCGCAACCGGCCAGTCGTGTGCACGATCGGCGACGGCGCCTTCCACTACAACCCGGTGGTCGGCTCGCTCGGCGCGGCGCAGGAGCACGGCCTGCCGATCCTCGTGGTGCTGTTCAATAACAGCGGCTACCTCTCGCAGAAGCGCGACGTGTCGAACTATTACCCGCAGGGCGCGGCGGCAAAGGCGGGGCGCGTCATCGGCACGCCGATCTCACCGGCGGTAAATTACGCCAAGCTCGCGGAGGCCTACGGCGGCTATGGCGAGAAGGTGGAGAAGGCGGCCGATGTCGCCGCGGCGATCCAGCGTGGACTGAAGGCGGTGGCCAAGGGGCAGCTCGCGCTCCTCGACATGACCCTTGCGCCGATCTAGTCGATCTGGATCTTCGCGTCCGCGATCACCTTCGCCCAGCGCGCGAGGTCGGACTTGATGAGCGCGTGAAGCGCCTCGGGCGTGCTGCTCGTGGGCACCAGGCCCTGCTTCAGCAGGTTGTCCTTCACGTCCGGCAGGGCCATGACGGCGCCAACGTCGGCATTCAGCTTCGCGAGCACATCGGCGGGTAATTTCGCCGGTCCGATGATCGCGTACCACGCGTCGACGTCGTCCATGAAGTCGATGCCCTGCTCGCGGAACGTGGGCGCCTCGGGAAATTGCGCCGAGCGCTGCGCTCCCGTGACGCCGAGGATGCTGATGCGTCCAGCCCGCGCGTGCGGGATCGCCGAGTGCACCAGGGTGAACATCATGTGCACCTGGCCGCCGATCAGGTCCTGCATGGCGCCGGCGAATCCCTTGTACGGCACGTGCGTCGCGCTAAGGCCAAGGCCCAGCTTGATGAGCTCCATGCCGATGTGATGTGGGGTGCCGTTGCCCGGCGAGGCGAAGAAGTATTTGCCCGGACTCCCTCGAATCAGTGAGACGGCGTCCTTCATGTCCTTCGCCGGAAACACCTTCGGGTTGGCCGCGAAGCAGTAGGTGGCGATGGCGATCTTGCTGATCGGCGAGAAATCGTTCACCACGTCGTACGGCGTGTTCCGGATGAGCGAAGGCGTGATGGCGAAGGTATTCACCGTGACCATCAGCGTGTGGCCGTCGGGCGCCGCCTTAGCGACGAGGTCGGTGCCGATGTTGCCGCTGGCGCCCGCCTTGTTCTCCACCACGACCGGCTGGCCCCACTTCTCGGAGAGCCTGGGCGCGATGACGCGCGCCAGGATGTCGATGCCGGTGCCCGGCGAGAAAGGCACGATCAGCGTGACCGGGCGCGTCGGGAACGCCTGGGCGGAGACCGAAAGGCAAATCAGGAAAGCGCAGGCGAGGAGTTTCATCTGCCGATTATAAAATCCACCGGTGAAAGCCACCGCCCCGCCGGATCCCAACACCCGCAAGCCGAAGTTCAAGCCGCCGCCGCTCGCCTGCGATGCCCACTGCCACATTTTCGGACCGGCGGCGAAGTTTCCGTACGCGCCGGACGCGTCGTACTGGCCGCCGGATTCGCCGTTCGAGGCTTTGCAGAAGCTGCACTCCATCCTCGGTCTGGAGCGCGCGGTGATCGTCCACGCGAGCTGCCACGGCTCGGACATGCGCGCCACGCTCGACGGCATCGCGCGCTCGCACGGGCGCTATCGCGGGACGGCGATCATCGATGAAAGCTTTTCAGATAAAGATTTTGAAACCATGCACGACGGCGGCATCCGCGGCGTGCGCTTCAATTTCGTGAAGCACCTGGGCGGGCGGCCGGACATGGCTTTCTTCCAGCGCACGGTCGATCGTGTGAAGGAGATGGGTTGGCACCTGATCCTGCACCTGGATGCGGTCGATCTCGTGGAGTTCGACGACATGTTCAAGCGCATCCCGGTGCCGATGGTGATCGACCACATGGGGCGCGTG
Organism: Burkholderiales bacterium; assembly: GCA_035525655.1. Lineage (GTDB taxonomy): Bacteria > Pseudomonadota > Gammaproteobacteria > Burkholderiales > SG8-39 > SCGC-AG-212-J23. The sequence continues at coordinate 2,460 of DATLDY010000180.1, read as the reverse complement.
AAGGCGGGCGATGGGCTCGAGCAGCAGCCGTTCAAGGTGCTCCTCGAGTGGATGCGGAACGACAAGTTCTGGGTGAAGGTGTGCGGCCCCGAGCGCGTATCGACGATGGGACCGCCGTTCACCGATGCGGTGCCGTTCGCGCGCAAGCTCATCGAGGCCGCGCCCGATCGCATCCTGTGGGGCACCGACTGGCCGCATCCGAACGTGGGAAAGCACATGCCGAACGACGGCGATCTCCTCGATCTCTTCGCGCAGATGGCGCCGGATCCGGCGCTGCAGAAGAAAATCCTGGTCGATAATCCAGCCCGCCTCTATGACTTTCCGGCTTAGCGCTGCACTGGTCGCGGCACTGCTCGCGGCGGGTTGCGCCACGCGCCCGACCTCGGCGCCGACGCATGCGCTCGGCAAGCCCTGCGACGATTGCATCGCCGGCCTGCAGAACTTCAGCAAGGTGAACGACAAGCTCTGGCGCGGCACCCAGCCGGAGGATGCGGCGGCCTTCCGCCGGCTCGGCGTGAAGACCGTCATCAACCTGCGCCACGAGCACGACGACTTCGCCGACCTTCAGGGCACGGACATCGCCTACCTGCAGATTCCCATGCGCGCCGAGCGCCCGCGCGACGAGGAGATCGTCGTCTTCCTCGCGGCATTGCGCCGGGCGATGGCGGACCCGCAGCGCTGGCCGGTGCTCGTGCACTGCGAGCATGGCAAGGACCGCACGGGTTATGCCATCGCGGCCTATCGCATCGTCGAGCAGGGCTGGGACGCCGACACGGCGATCCAGGAGATGTTCGATTTCCACTTCAACAGAATCTTCTTCGGCAACCCGCCGTACCTTCGCCGGCTGGCCGAGCGGCGCGCCGAGATTGCAGCGCGCGTGGCGCGCTCGCCCTAGGAGAGAACGCGTCGGGCGCCGACGTCGGCCCGCGCATCTGGCCATAGCGTCCATACGGCTGACCGAAGGCCGATCGATGCCGTGCGCATGGCAGCCTTGGGGCGACCATGCTGCGCAAGCCCATTGCCGTTCTACTGTCGATACTCATGTCCGCCTGCGGGGGCGGAGGCGGCGGCTCGGACGGATCGTCGGCGACCAGCAATCCCGTGTCGGCCATCGGCACGCTCCCGGAGTTCACCTCGGGCTTCGCCAAGTTCACCGGCACGCCCATCGCGACGGCCGCGGGCGATGTCGATGGAGACGGTCGCGATGACCTGGTAGTGCTGACGGCCGACCAGCTTCATGTCTTTTACCAGAGACCGGATGGCCTCCAAGGGTCGTTCGTAACCATCGCTCCGGCCGGCGAAACCCGCAGCACGGCGGTATGCGACGTCGATGGCGATGGCCGCAACGAGATCCTCGTCGGGTACTCGCTCGGCGACCTGGGCATCTACAAGCCGGACGCCGACGGTCGTGGCGCCCTCTGGCGCACGCTGGCCGGCGTTCGCTCCGCCACCGTGCTGTGCGCGGATGTCGACGGCGACGGGCTCAGCGACGTGATCACCACCGGCAAGGCGGGCGTGACGATGCAGGTCCTGCTGCAACGCGATGGCGTGCTCGTCGAGCAAGGCACCTATCCTTCGGACAGCGTGACCCTGGGCATTCACGATGTGGGAGACATCGATGGAGACGGGAAGCCGGACGTGGTCTTTTTCGGCCGCACGGCGCAGGGCCGGATGAGCCTGTACGCCTACCTTCAAACCACGGCCGGTCAATTCGCCGCGCCGGTTACGCTCGATTTTCCGCGCGATCCGTCCGACGATATTCGCGCCAACGGCGTGGTGGTGGCGCCGCTCACAGCCGGGAAGCGCAATGTGGTTACTTCCGTGGGAGGCGCTCCCGGCGCCCAAACGATTGTGACTACGCACGCGGCGGGCGGACAGACCCTTACGCCGCTCGTGCTGCCGGCAAGCGATACGCCGGGATACGTGCGCGCACGCGATGTGAACGGCGATGGCCGCGTGGATATCGTCGTGCTGCACGACGGCATCGTCGGCATCTACTACCAGAACGCCGACGGCACTTTCGCCGCCGAGCAGGCGCTCTACACGTACCCGCCGGGCGCCGCCGCCGGCGTGCCGCCGCTCGTATTCGGCGATTTCGACTCGGACGGCAAGCTCGACATCGCCGTCGCTTCGCAGACGGCGCTCTACCTGCTCTACCAGGAATAGCGAAGCGGACTATAAGTACAATCGCCGCATGGCACGCATCATCGGCGGCATCGGCACGTCGCACGTCCCCACCATCGGCGTCGCGTTCGACAAGGGCAAGCACAACGATCCGGACTGGACGCCGCTCTTCAAGGGCTACGAGCCGGTACAGAAGTGGCTCGCGGAGAAGAAGCCCGACGTCCTCTTCTTCTGCTTCAACGACCACGCCACCAGCTTCTTCTTCGACCACTACCCGACCTTCGCGCTCGGCGTGGACGAGCAGTATCCGATCGCGGATGAGGGCGTCGGCTTTCG
>DATLDY010000179.1:0-5769 GCA_035525655.1 Burkholderiales bacterium | reverse complement strand
GCCCTCGGCTTCCTGCGCCGCGTAGTTCAGCTCGATCTTCACGCCGTTCGGATCCAGGAGGAAAAGCTGGAATAGCGCCTGCCCGTTCGCGCGGCGCTGCGTGAACGCAATCTTCTCCCGCCGCAGATGCTCGAGCATCTGCCGCAGGCCCGTCGCGCGGAAGGCGATGTGGTCGAGCGCGCCCGTGCCCTCCTCCGATTTCTGCGATGTGCGGCCCAGGTACTTCTTCTGGATGTCGCCGGCCTGCTTCGCGCTCGGGCCGATGTGCACGATGTCAACGTTGTCGATATACATCCAGTGCACCGGAAAGCCGAAGTCGGGGTGCGCGCCGGACTTCATGCCGAGCACGCGCGCGTACCAGTCGCGCGTCGCGTCGATGTCGTCGGCCGCGACGAGGAAGTGCTCGATGTGCGAAATAGGCATGCACTAATATATACCGCAGGAGGAGGAGCTCATGCACGTAGCCGATGCCAAGCGGCTCACCGCCGCCGGCGCAAAGAAGATCATGGCCACCGCCACTGCCCGCGCGCAGGAAGCCGGCATCCCGGTGACGATCGCGATCGTCGACGGCGGCGGCCACCTGGTGCTGCTCGAGCGCATGGAAGGCGGGCGTTTCCATACCGTGCACTCGGCGACGACCAAGGCAGTGTGCGCCGCGTCGAACCGGCGCGGGACAGGCTCGAAGGGCGCGGTGGGCCAGTCGCTCGACGTGGCGCATGCGCTGGGCCTCGCGCTTGCGGCAGGGCCCGAGCGCTGGACCGCGATGGAAGGCGGCTGGCCGATCATGGTGGGCGAGCAGTGCATCGGCGGCGTCGGCGTGGCGGGCGGCAATTTCGAATTCGACGAGAAGCTCGCCCGGGAGGCCGCGGAGTCCATCCAGTGAAGGTCGCCTGCCTGGGGATGGGGTGGTGGTCCGATGTGCTTGCCGACGCCATCCAGCGATCCGGCAAGCTGACGATCGTCTCCTGCTATAGCCGCTCGGAAGACAAGCGCGGGAAATTCGCCGCCAAGTACGGCTGCAAGTCGGCGCGCAGCTACCAGGAAATCCTCGACGACCGCAGCGTCGAGGCGATCATCAACACCACGCCGAACTCCGTGCATCTCGAATCGACCGTGGCGGCCGCGCGCGCCGGCAAGCATGTGTTCCTCGACAAGCCGATCGCCAACACCATCAGCGATGCGCGCGCGCTGACCGAAGCCTGCCGGCGCGCGAAAGTCGTGCTCGCATTGGGCTACCAGCGCCGGCGCGAGTCGCACTTCCGCTGGGTCAAGGACCACATCGGCGAATTCGGCAAGCTGGTCAACGCCGAGGCGAACATCAGCCGCGATCGGCTGGGCAAGATCGACCTCAACTCCTGGCGCTACACGGCCGAAGGCATGCCCGGCGGCGTGATGCTGCAGATCGGGATCCATTACAGCGACGTGCTCGAATATCTGCTCGGTCCGGTGAAGGCTGTCACGGGGCAGTTCGCGCGCCTCGTGCTGCCGGGCGACAACCCCGATGTGGCGAGCCTGATCCTCGAGCACGAGGGCGGCGCGCTTTCCACCCTGAATGCGAGCTACGCGTCGGCTTCCGAGTACTACCTGATGAACATCTACGGGAAGGAAAGGACCGCTTTCTACGACATGCACAGCGGCCTGCGCATCCTGCGCCGCGGCGAGACCAAGGCGAGCGCCGTGCCCTGCCCCGAGAACGACACCATCGTCGAGGAGCTCGAGGAGTTCATGCGCGCGGTGCGCGGGGATGCGCATCCGGAGATGGACGGCGAAAGGAGCACGGCGTCGCTCGCGGTGATCCTCGCCGGCATCAAGTCGGCGCGAGAAGGTCGCCGGGTCACCGTCGCGGAGATGATGAAATGAGATGGCTCATCGCTTTTTTTGTGGCAATGCCGGCGGCGCAGGCCCAGGAGTATCCGCAGCGCGCGCCGATCGAGATCACGGTCCTGTTCCCCGCCGGCAGCTCGGCCGACGTCACCGCGCGGATGCTCGCCGATGGCATGTCGAAGCAGCTCGGCCAGCGCGTGCTGGTCGTCAATCGCCCGGGGGCCGGCGGCGCCATTGGCTACAAGTATGTGGCGGGCCAGAAGCCCGATGGCTACTCGCTCGTGTGGAACTCCAATTCCATCTCCACGACGTACCACTCCGGCCAGCTTCCCTTCGACTACCAGGCGTTCGATGCGGTCGCGCGGGTGCTGGTCGAGTCGGTGGTGGTCGCGGTGCGCGCCGATGCGCGGTGGAAGACGCTGCCCGAGCTCCTGGCGGAAGCGAAGGCGAAGCCCAAAATCGTGAGCATCGGTCACTCCGGCGCCGGCAGCCATACGCATCTGTCGCTCGCGGCGCTGACGCATGCCGCCGGCGTCGAGGCGAACGAGGTGCCGTTCGGCGCCGCGCAGGTGGTGCCGAGCCTCCTCGGCGCCCATGTCGATGCCATCGTGCAGTTTCCCGCGGCGCTCGCGGGGCCGCTGAAGCAGGGGCAGGCGCGGCTTCTCGCCACGCTCACGACGGGGCGCGACGCGGCGTTCAGCGAGGTGCCCACGGCGCGCGAGCAGGGTGTGGACGTGGCCCTCGATGCCTGGCGCGGAGTCGTTGCGCCCAAGGGCACGCCGAGCGCGATCATCTCCGTCCTGGAAAAGTCCATTCGTGCAACGGCCGAGAGCGAAGAGTTCGCGAAGGGCAGCGCCAACCTCGGCGTGCGGCCCGGCTTCCTGCCGGCGCGGGATTTCGGCGAGCTGATCGCGCGCGAGGACGCGACGATCGCCCGCCTGATGCAGGCGATCGGGCTCAAGAAATAGTTATTGGTGGGCGTTCGCCGGCGCGCCCGGCTGGCGCGTGGCACCGGTAGCCGGGTCCTGCTGCGGACGGCGCTTTTCCTTTTTCTTGTCCTTCTCGGGCTGCTGCGCTTTCTCGACTTCGGCCTTGGCCTGGGCCTGTTGCTGCTTTTCCTTCGGCGCCTTGGTGGCCTTGGTCGCGGCCGCGATGAGCTGGGCGCACGGGCTGTCCTTGTCTTTCCCGTCCTTCATCAGCGGCAGGACCGCCAGCAGCGGGTTCAACACACCCATCACCACCGCGCCGACGCCCTTGGCGCCGACGCGCTTCCACTCCGGCGCCACCTTCGGCGCGCCGAATGTGCCGCGGATGTAGAGCGGGCTGTTCAGCGAGGCGATGCTGCGATCCTTCGGCTCGGGGTTGAGCTTGAGGTTCAGCTGCTCGGTCTTGAGGTTGATGTGGCCTTCGCCGGAGACGTTCACCACCTGCGTGTCGAACACGAAGGCGTTGGTGTTCATGATCCCGTCCTTCACCGCGAAGTCGGCGATGGCACAGCGGATGTCGATCGCCTCGTCGCCCTGCAGCTTGGCCTTGGCCACGCCCCACACGTCGAGCGCGACGAGCTCCATCATGAAGCGGCTGATCTTGCCGCCGTCGATGAACATCCCGACCTTGCCGTTGGCGGTGCCGAGGATCTGGCCGATGGAATCGCCACGCCCGGCGAGCTCGATCAGCCCGTTGATGTCGCCGAGCGAGGCCTGGTTCTGCTTCATCGTCGGGAACAGCTTCGGCAGCAGGAGGTCTTTCACGCGCAGCGTCGTCGTCCCGGCGATCGGGTCCTGCTGGCCGTCCATCTTGATGCTGCCGGCGATGACGCCGCCCGCGACGCCGACGGTGAACGGATCCAGGGTCAGCACCTTGTCCTTCATCTGGATGCGCGTCGCGAGGCGCTCGAGGGGCAGGGCCTTCGGCCGCTGGATGCTGCCGGCGCTGATCTTCACGTCGGCGTCGATGCTGTCCCAGCGATCGGAGTCGAACGGCATGTTGGGCAATACGCCGGCTTCCTTCGGCTGGTCGGTGCCCACCAGGGGGCCGAGGTCGGCGAGGTTCAGCACCTTGGAGGTGAGCTCGCCATGCATGAACGTCCGCTTGCCGCCGAGATCGAACTGCAGCGTGCCGGCGATGTCGCTTTCGCCGACCTTGCCGGAGAATTTCTCGTAGCGGATCATCTGGTCGCCCTTCACGAGGCGGCCGTGCGTGGTGTACGGGCTCGTCTCCGGGAACGCGATGCCGAGCACGTCGTACAGCTCGGACATCGTCTTGCCGCGAAGCTCGATCGCGAGGTCGAGCGCCGAGAGGAGCGCCACATTGGTGATGGTGCCCTTGGCCTTGAGCGCGGTGTCGCCGATCTTGCCGCTCGCGTCGAGGGGGTAAGGCGTATCGACGTCCTTCAGCCCGAGTACCTGCCCGCCCTTGCCCTTGAGCGCGGCGGGCAGGTTCTTGTAAATCCCCTTGCACTCGAAAGTGACGCCGTCGGACTCGGTCGAAAGCGCGGTGTCGAGGTCGATGCCGCGCCCGGCATCGGCGTATTTGAGCTGCGCATGGTCGAAGGTGAGGAGCTGCACCGAGACGCGCGAGCCGCCCTCCTTCTGCTGGTCGCGCTCCATCAGCCAGTTCTTGCGTCCTTCCTCGTCGATCTCGAGATTGATGATCGGGCGCTCGAGATGGACCTCGGGCAGCACGACGCGGCCGATCAGGAGCGGCAGGAACTTGACGCTGACCTCGACGGCGTCGGCCTGGAACATCCAGTCCTCGCTCGCCCAGTCCGGATTCGCGAAGCTCACCTTCTCCGCCCGGAAGCGCGGGTGCAGCCAGGTCCACATCGGCTTGAACTGGCCTTCGATGAGGAGCTCGCGGCCGGTGGCGTTGGTCACGGCCCGGGTAATCGGCCCTTTCATCGTGCCCAGGCCGAACACGACGAAGAGCACGAGGGCTGTCAGGAGAACGAGGACGGCGATGCCGACCCACTTGAATGCGCGCATCCCGCTTGGACGCACTAAGCCGCTGCTCTGTTCCCCTCCTGGAGCCGAGCGGCCCAATCCTGGCACCACTCGACGGCCGTCTCCTCGGGAAGCACGCCGCTCGACGCGTCGTGCTTGTACCGTTCGCCGATTCGTGTCGCGCCGAGCTCCGTCAGGATGTCGTCGAAACGCTTCCCGCCGTAGTTAAACGTCTCGGCGTACGTCCGGTCGCCCAAACCGAACACGCCGTAGCGCACCTTAGAAAGGTCGGGGCGCTTTTTCTGCAGGTCTTCGAAGAGCGCGCGGGCGTTGTCGGGCACGTCGCCCTGGCCGTAGGTAGAGGTGCAGATGAGGAAGGCGCCCTCGCGCTGGAACACGGACGAGTCGAGGCCGTCCATGAGCAGCGCCTCGATCTGGGTATCGTCATCGCCGAGCGCGAGTTCCATCTCCTGCGCGCAAAGCTGGGCCGTGCCGGTCATCGTGCCGATCAAGATGGTGATGCGCATTGACTTGAAAATATATTGCACCTTAAAATCACGGTCAAGCACTATATTGCATGAACGCCCCGCTCACCGCGCAACAGCAAGAAGCTGCTTACCTCATGCAGCTCGGCGAGCGCGTGCGCGCCTGGCGCCGGCAGCACGGCGTGACGCGCAAGAGCCTCTCGACCGCCTGCGGCGTATCGGAACGCTATCTCGCGCAGCTCGAAGCCGGTGAAGGCAACATCTCCGTGCTGCTGCTGCGCAAGGTGGCCCGCGCGATGGACGTCTCCGTCGAATACCTGGTGCGCGAGGAGCAAACGCGCGCGAAGCCGGTCGCGCTTCTCGGGCTGCGCGGCGCCGGCAAGTCCACGCTCGGCGCGAAGCTCGCCCAGGCGCTCGACGTGCCCTTCATCGAGCTCGATCGCGAGGTCGAGAAGGAAGCCGGCGCCGAGCTCGGCGAGGTGTTCGCCATGTACGGGCAGGACGCCTACCGCCGCTTC
>DATLDY010000176.1:0-4303 GCA_035525655.1 Burkholderiales bacterium | reverse complement strand
CTTCTTCATGCGCCAGATGCAGGGCGGCGGCCGCGGCGGCGCGTTCTCCTTCGGCAAGTCGCGCGCCCGGATGATGGACGAGTCCACCAACACCGTGACCTTCGCCGATGTCGCCGGCTGCGAGGAGGCGAAGGAAGAAGTGGCGGAGCTCGTCGACTTCCTGCGCGATCCCTCCAAGTTCCAGAAGCTCGGCGGCCGCATTCCGCGCGGCGTGCTGATGGTCGGCAACCCGGGCACGGGCAAGACGCTCCTCGCCCGCGCGATCGCGGGTGAGGCCAAGGTGCCGTTCTTCTCCATCTCGGGCTCCGACTTCGTCGAGATGTTCGTCGGCGTCGGCGCTGCGCGAGTTCGGGACATGTTCGAGCAGGCCAAAAAGCATGCGCCGTGCATCGTCTTTATCGATGAGATCGACGCGGTCGGCCGCCAGCGCGGGGCGGGCCTCGGCGGCGGCAACGACGAGCGCGAGCAGACGCTGAACCAGCTTCTCGTCGAAATGGACGGCTTCGAAGCGACGATGGGCGTAATCGTCATCGCCGCGACCAACCGGCCGGACGTGCTCGACCCGGCGCTCCTGCGCCCCGGTCGCTTCGACCGCCAGGTTGTGGTGCCGCTGCCCGATATCCGGGGGCGGGAGGAGATACTAAAGGTCCATATGCGCAAGGTCCCGCTCGCGCCGGATGTGAAGCCGGACATCATCGCGCGCGGCTGCCCCGGCTTCTCGGGCGCCGACCTCGCCAACCTGGTGAACGAAGCGGCACTCTTCGCCGCGCGCGGCAACAAGCGCCTGGTGGAGATGGACGACTTCGAGCGCGCCAAGGACAAGATCATCATGGGCGCCGAGCGCCGCTCGATGGTCATGCCCGAGGAAGAGCGCAGGAACACCGCGTACCACGAGTCGGGCCATGCGATCGTGGCGCGCCTGCTGCCGAAGACCGATCCCGTGCACAAGGTGACCATCATCCCGCGCGGCCGTGCCCTCGGCGTAACGATGCAGCTGCCGACGGAAGATCGCTACAGCCAGGACCGCGATCGGCTGCTCAACATGATCACGGTGCTGTTTGGCGGGCGGGTCGCCGAAGAGCTCTTCATGCACCAGATGACGACCGGCGCGTCGAACGACTTCGAGCGCGCCACCGACATCGCGCGGCGCATGGTCACGCAATGGGGCATGTCCGACGAGCTCGGCACCATGGTGTACGGCGAGAACGAGGGCGAGATTTTCCTCGGCCGCTCGGTCACCACGCACAAGAACGTGTCCGAGGCGACGCTGCAGAAGGTCGATGCGGAGATCCGCCGCATCGTCGACACGCAGTACCGCCTCGCGCGCCAGCTGCTGGAGACCAATCGCGACAAGGTGGAGGCGATGACGAAGGCGCTCCTCGAGTGGGAAACCATCGACGCCGACCAGATCGCCGACATCATGGCCGGCAAGCCGCCGCGGCCGCCGAAGCCTTCGGGCTCGCATGCCGCCAAGCCGCCCACCAGCACGGGCGGCGCGCAGGGCGAAGCGGCGCCCACGCCCGCCGCATAGACGTGGTTGAAGCGAGCGAAAAAGGCCCGAAACCGGGCCTTTTTCATTTGCGGGCCGGCCGCTTCAGCTTCGATCTGAAGAAGCGGCCGCTGGTGATGGGCGTGGTCAACATCACGCCCGATTCCTTCTCCGACGGCGGCCACTTCCTCGACCCTCAGGCGGCCATCGGGCATGCGAAGCGTTTGCTCGAGGAAGGCGCCGACATCATCGACATCGGCGGCGAGTCGAGCCGGCCCGGTGCGGCGCCCGTGCCGGAGGAGGAGGAGCTGCGCCGCCTGCTGCCGGTGCTGAAGGCGCTGCGCGACGCGCCGGTGTCCGTGGATACCCGGCGTCCGACCGTCATGCGAGCGGCGCTCGGCGAGGGCGCAGCGATGATCAACGACATCCAGGCGCTGCAGGAGCCCGGAGCGCTCGAGGCGGTGCGAAACGGGGATTGCGCCGTCTGCCTCATGCACATGAAGGGCGAGCCGGCGACTATGCAACGCGAGCCGCACTACGATGACGTCGTGGCCGAGGTGCGCACCTTCCTGGCGGAGCGCGTAGCGGCCGCGACGTCCGCCGGGGTCCGCGAGGACCGGTTGCTGGTCGATCCGGGGTTCGGGTTCGGCAAGACGGTGGCGCACAACCTTGAATTGCTGCGCCGCCTGCCCGAGCTTTCGCACCTGCCGATCGTGGCCGGCCTGTCGCGCAAGTCGACGCTGGGAAAGATCACCGGGCGCCCGGTGACCGAGCGGCTGGCGGGCAGCCTGGCCCTGGCGTTCGTCGCCCTGCAACACGGCGCGTCTATACTGCGCGTCCATGATGTGAAAGAGACCCGCGACGTGATCGCGGTCTGGCAAGCAGTCTCTATATGACACGCAAATATTTCGGCACCGATGGAGTCCGCGGCACGGTCGGCGAGAGCCCGATGACGCCGGACTTCGTCATGCGCCTGGGCTACGCCGCGGGCAAGGTGCTCGCGGGCCGGATCGGCGGCCAGACCGCGCACCCCGCGGTACTCATCGGCAAGGACACGCGCATCTCCGGCTATATGATCGAATCGGCGCTGGAGGCCGGGTTCTCCGCGGCGGGCGTCGACGTGCACATGTGCGGCCCGATCCCGACGCCCGCAGTGGCGTACCTCACGCGCGCGATCCGGGTCTCCGCCGGCGTGGTGATCAGCGCCTCGCACAACCCGTATGCGGACAACGGCATCAAGTTCTTCTCCGGCGACGGCTTCAAGCTGCCCGACGAGATCGAGGCATCCATCGAAGCCGAGATGGAAAAGCCGATGCGCTGCAACGAGTCCTCGCAGCTCGGCAAGGTGCGCCGCCGCGAGGATGCGGGCGGCCGCTACATCGAATTCTGCAAGTCCACCTTCCCGAATGAGCTCGACCTCAAGGGGCTCAAGCTGGTGGTCGACTGCGCGCACGGCGCCGCGTACAACGTCGCGCCGCATGTATTCCACGAGCTCGGCGCCGAGGTCATCGCCATCGGCGCCAAGCCCGACGGCGTGAACATCAACGACAAGGTCGGCGCGACTTCACCGAAGGCGCTGCAGGCCGAGGTGGCAAAGCAGAAAGCCGACGTCGGCATCGCGCTCGACGGCGACGCCGATCGCCTGGTGATGGTCGACGGCGAGGGCCGCTTGTACGATGGTGACCAGCTCCTCTACGTCATTGCACGCAACCGTGCTGGCAACGGCCGCAGGAACAACGAGCGCGTGACCGGCGTCGCCGGCACGCTGATGACCAACCTTGCGTTCGAGAACGCCATGAAGCGCCTGGGCGTCGGCTTCGGCCGCGCGAAAGTCGGCGACCGCTATGTGCTCGAGATGATGCGCGAGAAGAAGTGGCAGCTCGGCGGCGAGAACTCGGGCCACATCATCTGCCTCGACAAGCACACCACTGGCGACGGCATCGTCTCTGCTCTGCAGGTCTTGCGCGCCGTGCGCGAGTCCGGCAAGACGCTCGCGGAGCTCACCGCCGAGCTGGTCATGTACCCGCAGGTCCTCCTGAACGTCGCCGTGCCTCGCGGCTTCAAGTGGGACAAGTTCGACAGCATCAAGAAGGCGCAGGCCGATGCCGAGCATTCGCTGAACGGCAAAGGTCGCGTGCTGCTGCGCCCGTCGGGCACCGAGCCGGTGCTGCGCGTGATGGTCGAAGGCGAGCCGCGCGACGCCATCGAATCGGCCGCGCAGTCCATCGCCGCTGCCGTGAAGACCGCCGCCGCAAGCGCCTAGAAAACCACCACGCTGCGGATCGATTCGCCTTCGTGCATCAGGTCGAAGGCGCGGTTGATTTCCGAAAGCGGCATCGTGTGGGTGATGAGGCTGTCGATGTCGATCTTCTTCTCCATGTACCAGTCGACGATTCGCGGCACCTCGGTGCGTCCGCGCACTCCGCCAAAGGCCGTACCCTTCCACACGCGTCCGGTGACGAGCTGGAACGGCCGGGTGTGAATCTCCTGACCAGCGCCAGCGACGCCGATCACGACTGAAACCCCCCAGCCCCGGTGGCAACACTCGAGGGCCTGGCGCATCAGGGTCACGTTGCCGACGCACTCGAAGCTGTAATCAGCCCCGCCGCCCGTAATCTCGACGAGGTGCGCGACCAGATCGCCTTTCACTTCTGTCGGGTTGACGAAATGCGTGACGCCGAATTTCCGGGCCAGCGCTTCGCGCGCCGGGTTGATGTCGACGCCCACGATCATGTTCGCGCCGACCATGCGGGCGCCCTGAACCACATTCAATCCAATGCCGCCGAGACCGAAGACGACGACGTTGGCACCGGC